>NZ_PPDJ01000001.1:0-353962 GCF_002903145.1 Halobacteriovorax sp. DA5
CCACCATTAAGGGAGTAGAACCGGTTTTGATTAATTTTCGCTTATCGTTCACGAAGCAAGCGTTAGCGTATCGTATAAAAATGAAAATATCTTATTTATTAAAAGAATGGAGCGAAACGTCGGTTCCACACCTAAGTTGTTAAAATACCTAAGCTACTTGTACCAAAGTAGCCAAAAGTAGCCAAGGTATTTTTCTGAGAAGTTGTTTCAGAACATTTCATCTCATTTCACTCTCAGGCCGACTTTACGCTGCTACGTCGTCAGCTAGAATTTTTGATGCATGTTCAAAAACACTTTCATCAGTGTCGAGAAAACCGCCCATCATGTTGTCAGTGGCACCAACTTCGTTGACTCCGGCCAGTCTTACATAGACCTCGAAAGTCTTAAAAGTTTTCCAACCTCCAATGCGCATGACGGTTGCTTGGTCGACGCCTGATGCCAAAAGGTGAGTTGCAAAGCAGGCCCTCAAAGTATGAAACCTAATTGAGGGGATACCAATTTGCCCACAAAAACTTCTGAGCACTTTGGCCTGCTCACCACGTTCCCATTCAGTAAATCGCGGTAGCAAAAACTCGCCTGGTGTTGATTCCAAAAGTCTCTTAATCATAGGCCTTAGAGTCTGGGCAATGGGTGCATTGCGCCAGTAACCGGCCTTGGTCGATTTGGCCTCGTCCTCTTCCCTGTCCCAAGATTCACAAATTCTAATCAAACCCTCTTTTAAAAGAACATTGTCCTTTCTGAGGGCATAGAGTTCGCTCGATCTCATGCCGCTGGCAAGGGCAATGGCCCAGACTGGAAACCAAGAATGGTTGCACTTTTTTGCTTCATGAAGAAGTGTTCTAACTTGTTTGGCGGTTAGAATTTCGGGGAGAGTATCTTCTTCTTTGAGATCAATTCCCACACCACAAACCGGAGTTTTTTTGATCCCAGTAATGATGCCTTCCTCAATTCCAAAGTTATAGACTGATTGAATAACTCCTCGCAGTCTCTTAACTGAACCATAGGCCTCATAGACTTCTTCAGCCGATCGAATGACCGCTTTTCCATGAACTCGTGTCAGTTCACTTGCAGGTGTTTGAAGCCAGTCCTTAGTGTATTCTTTGAGCATGGCCACACTATTATGAACCGTTTTGAGCTTGATGACTTTGCCTGTTTGCGGATTTCTACAAACACCAACTTCATCGTAATCTCGTTTTGCTTCAAACTCCCAAAGGTCTATGATCGCACCCCAGGTGTTACCTTTTGATTCTTCTCTTGCGATTAGTTCAGTGGCGTGTTGGATAAGTTTCTTTTCAACTTTTCTGGCATCTGCGAGAGTCTTGCATTTGACCTTTCGTTGAACTCTTATCCGAATATCTTTTTTACTGCGCCTATTTACATAGGCCTCATAAAATTTTTTCTGAAGTTTGGGGTCAAAAGGAATGTCTTTTTCATCCTGCCCCTTATCTTTGAGTTGCTCATAGTCGTAAACAACCTTTTTCTTCGTTCTACGATCTTGAATAACGATTCGAGCTGCCATTACGAACCCCCTTGAATTAAGTTGGAGGTCGCAATAAGAGCATCGATTTCAGAAAGTTTTAGATAAGTTCTTCTGCCTAACTTATAGGAAGTCAAAACTCCTCTATAAATTAAGAGTCTGATCGCATTTTCTGTTCTGCCAAGATACTTTGCAGTATCTTTGACTGTCATCCACTTTATTCGATTGTCAAAGAGCGAGAGATCACCCTTGTGGGCGATCCCTTTATTATTTTTCATCATATACTGGCTCCGGGGAAAATTCAGGCTCGAAACGGCCAAAAGATTAAATTTCAGGTGGGGAAAATTGACGTAAAAACAAAGTGTTACTGATCGAGAGAAAGATTCTCGCTTGAAGGGGCCAAGATGGCCCCATTTTCAGAAATGAGCTTGCCTAGAAATTCATCTTTTGAAACAGGCCCGTTCACACGACAATACTCTTGGTATTTCATCTCAAGGCGATCGGCATTTGTAAGAGTGCTGTTTTTGACTTCTTCAAAATGTTCTTCCTCAAGCAGAGATAATGCCTTCAAGATAAGATCATCAACTCGAATTTTTTTACCAAGAGGTTTCTTGTTGAGCTTTTGAACCATGCTCTTCAATGTCTTGGCAGTCGTTTTTAGCACTCGTATGGGAGTGGTGTTTGATTTACTTTTTTTGGTTTGTTTTTTTGAAACATTATTTTGAGTAGATTCCATGAAAGGCTCCTTAAAAGAAATAAATTTGATGATTAAGAAGGTGTGAGCGAAAATGAGGGGCGTTTAAAGATAAAACCGAATACCCAGTGACTGATTAATAAGGGTTCGGTTGTTCTTCATAATTCGATTGGCATCAAAAAACTTAAGGTCCAGGGCAACGTCTCTTGCTAGAAAAACTTGAAGCCCTCCACCAACACCAAAAGAAAGTGAAAACTCGTTGGCGTAACTTTGAGTCTGAGTTTTTATATATCCAATGCTTGGTCCTACATAGAAGATCATTGGAAACCTTGCGCTTTCATCTGTTAAAAAGAAATGATGTCGGTAGAATATCTCCGGCATAAAGGCTGAAGTTTCGCTTATGATCTTGCCTTGCTTGTTCTCTTCCCAATTCACATTATAGATCAGAGATATTCCGTACTCATGAGACTCATCAACAAGCATACTGCCCGTGACAGTTGCACCTAAGTCAAAAGTCGAAGAATTGGAAAAGCAATTGTTACTGCTAAAACGATAACTTGCCCCAAGTGTATATTCGGTTTCGGCAAGTGCGGTTGTTGAAAAATAACCAACGAAAAGAAAAATAGAAGTAATTCTCAAGAGTTGTCTTGTCATTTTAATGACTCCTTAAAATGTAAAAAAGATTGATATGAGTGATTAGATCGAGAGTGACTTCTCGTGGCCGAGGATCGCCCTGCCGATCAGTTCAGGGATTTGAGGAACAACAGAATTACCTAGCTGCCTTAGTCTTTGATTGTTAGCTTTGACCAATTTTTTGGATAGCCCATCAACCATTCGACAAACTGAGGGTTCAGTCTTCCAGTGGGCAGAAAATCTTTTAATATGGCCATGCCAATATCTTGATCCCTCATTTTGGCAAAATGATTGTGAGGTGAGACTTTCATCCCCTCGATTATCTTCATAAGCTTGGCCTTGCCTTTTCTCCAATCCCGCAGTCCCAACTTGAAGTAGCAACATAGAAAAATAACGCTCAATAATGGTGGTCGGCGGCGGTGTAGGCCGGTTGGATTTGCCGAGGTCGAGTCGTGTGCCACAGGGGTAGGCAAGAATCCAGATTCGCGCCCTTTTATGTGGGCAGAAATTAAAGATGGAAGCTGGTAGTATATGCCATTCACAGTCATACCCGATTGCCCACAAATCTTTGAGGATTTGGGCAAGTCCGCGAGAGCGAAGGTTGGCGACATTTTCAATGATGGCATACTTGGGTTTAAGTTCACCAATGAGTCTTTTGGCTTCAATCCACAGTCCACTTTTTTCTCCTTTTAATCCTTTTCCTTTTAGATTGAGTTCACTCACGTCCTGGCAAGGAAAGCCTGCTGTGATAACGTCAACCTTTGATATGCCCTCATGTAAGAGCATGTCTTTTGTTAATGTCTTTACGTCAGAGTAGATGGGTGTTTGGGGCCAGTGCTTTTTAAGAACTTGCTGGCAAGTTTCGTCTTGTTCGCAAAATGCGACGGTAGTCATGCCCGCGCGTTCAAGGCCCAGAGAAAATCCACCGATTCCTGAAAACAGGTCAAGAACTGAATAACTCACTAGGCACCCCCTGCGTGGTAGGAAGTGCCATCACAAAGATCAGCAATATGAAATTGGATGAGTTCGGTAAGCGTAAATATATTTTCAGCTTTAAGCCGCTCAAAAATACCTTCATTTTTCCAATGCCTGAAGTAATCATTGAGAGCGGTTTTTGATCCAAACTCTTTGGGAACCGATTTCCATGGGAGTTTGTTGGCGCGGACAAAAAGAATGCCTTCAAATACCTTTTTTGGTTCCAGCCGGGGCCGTCCCCCTTTGGATGAGTTTTCATATTTAGGTAGGATTGAGGATAGACGAGTCCATTGCTCGTCACTGAGGGTGATGTGCTGCATGTGATTGTCCTTTGGATTTTAAAAATAAGAAGAGGACGAATTGATCCGTCCGAAAATTAAAAGCGATTAAATGGTGGGAATGAAATTAGCTGTAGAGATGGCGCTTGATGAAGGCCAGAGCATTAATGCAATTTTTGAAGGCGTTAGGATCGAGGTTTGTATAGAGGTCATCGAAATGAATCCCGCCATAAGTTCCCCAAATATCCATGGCAATTAAAAGAAGGGTTTGCTCACCAGAGCTAAAGCATTTCATCTCTTCCTTTAGTGTTTCGGAACTGGCTGCCAGTCTGGATTTCGTCGGGTGAAAAAGAAAACGAATCAGTCGCATATCTTTCCCAAGAAGAATAGATATTGCCTGAAGACGTTTTACATCGTCGTTTGATGGTTCTTTCCATTTGAGCATGAATTTTCTCCTTCGCTTAAATTTAAGCTACAGCATCCGAATACCTAAAAAGGTAGTCGTGACTCATTGAGATTGAGTTTTTAAAAGTGTGACTGGAACCGGATGGCACCAGCCACAATTTGAACAAATTGGTTTTGCTTTTTTAAAAAAGCACCATGTGGCAAACGGTGCCCAAAACACGAGCCAGAATGGCCCAACGAAAAAGGGAAATATGCCAAGAAAACAAATCCACTTTTCAATTGTTTTTGTTTTCTTGCTTGGGAGTCCACGATGGCCACATTGGGAGCAGTGATAATTCATGGCTAGGCCCCCTTTTTTACGTCTGTAATATCAGAGTGAGAAGGACGCCAAGTCCAAGATTTATCAAGGGTTTGGATTTCATTCTTATTTGTGATTGCCAATTTGGATTGCTCTTTCTTGATCTTTTTTTCATTTACTTCAATCTTGGGTCTGAACTCATTTGAATCAAAAGAATGACAACATATTGTCACCATTCCATCTGTAGTTTGATGAACCCACCAGCCCGAAGGGTCCTCGATAATTCCAAGAGCAAAATTGATAGGGTCCGAAATTTCACCTTTTCCAAAGTCCTGATAAGTGTCATCCAAGTGGCGATACTTGCAGCGTAGGCTTTCATACTGTCCATTTACTATGGCCCTGATTGCATGGGGTATGGTCCACTTTTTGGGTTGCTGCTTTAATGGCCTAATCATAGAGAGGTCGAGTGGCATCAACCTTTTTGATTCAACCTCTCTCAGATAATAGTTGAAATTGTCAGACCCAAAATAACTTGCTGGGGACTCTTTAGCTGTCGTTAGCTCGAAAAGCTTTTCAAGGTCTTTTCCTAACAGTTCATTAAAACAGGCCAAAGGCGGTGCCGAATATTTGGCGTTGACCGATAATTCGGAACAAGTGGCCCCTCGTACTCCTGCGTTAGTCATATCGGTAATATGGAAGTTTTCCCCGCCTCCCCAAATTTTGACGCGATAGAATCTCTCTCCATGCTTAAAATATTGACGCTCTCGGTTGTTAAAGTCTAGTTTCTCTTGAATTTTTACTCTTAAATTGTTCATAAATAATTCCTTGGTTTGTGTTTGTTCACGCTTTATTAATCGGTGACTATAAAGAATTATATAGTATATTTATACCACATTATAAAACCAAGGGATACCAAAACCCACAATTTATAGTATTTTTTTACTAGAAATTAGGGTTAAAATGTCCCATAATCTGATTATGTTAATAAGCCGGAAAAATGCCCTCAAAGCAGTAAGAGAAGAAACCAAGAAAAAGTTTTCCATACGGGTCAGTGAAAACGATTTAGCAAGTTTTGCTTTGGCCTGTAAGTTAGACGGTGAAAAGAACTATTCGCCAGTTCTTGAAAATCTCCTGATTCAATTTTTGGAGAAGGCCGATAAAGGAAAAATTAAAGACCTACCGATACCAAAGCGGGAAGATAGAAAAACAAGCAGCTTTACTTGTAACCCCGATCTCTATGAGAAATTCGATTTAATGGCCAAGAAGATTAACTCAAGGCCCGCTCATGTGATAGAGTTGCTTATGACTGATTACAAAGAACAAGCAGAAAAGGAACACGGCCATAAAATAATGCCTTCAAAGTAGGTCGGCTACTCGTGACACTTCTCCTTGAAGTGGAAGCAGAGGGGAATGGGCTTTTTTACAAGCTCATTTCCCTTTGCTTCATTTTAAACTTACTCGCCATGGTCCAATTCATATTCAACCGATGCACTTACGATAAACTCCTGTAATCTTGTAACAGTTTCCATTGATGAATCCATAGGGCCATCAGTTTTAAAATTTTTCTTTCCTAGTCCATCACAATGACCAAATCCCATGAAGCCAGTTTTTACCTTTTGGGCAGTCAGCTTTTGCACAACCAGTTTTGCTTTTGTCGCAAGGGCGAGCATTTCGGGTGCTATGGTTAGAGATGTTAAGACAGTATCTTTATCTCGCTTTACGATTTTGCCTAGAGGATAAAGTTTTCCTCCGATTTCAAGCTTGAGCCGGAGACGTGAAAGATCATCTGTAATCTCTATGGCCCGAAGTTTGTTTGTCGATCTATCTCGCCATTTATGTTTGCAAGTTCCTTTCATCGGAAAGCTATAGCAGGATTCTTTCTTATTGTAGTCTGGCCGCGGTGGAAACGGTGGATACGAAGGATACGAAGGAGGGTTTCGGCCCAAATCCATATGATAACAAAAATGAACTTCCCATTGTGATGAATAACTTTTTTGATAGATACTAGTAAATTGCGGAACTATTTCGCGTCCTTCAATTTCAAAATGAAGCCTATCATAAGGTTTTAGTTCACCAAGAGGGATACTTTCGGTAATCAGTTCATTTTCTAAAAGTGTATCAATTGCCTGTCCGTTTCCATCTCTGCTGCCAATGTCCGATTGGTCGTTGTTGGGGCCTGCTGGTTCGTCCTCTGAATTGTGGACGCTATCTTTCGGGTGACATGAATTATCACTTGAATGAGAGCAACGGCCACAGCCAGAAAATTGAAAGCAAGCGAAGAGTAAAAGCATCATCACCATGACGCCCGCTAAATTATTCTTGTGTCTGTTTTTTTGATTTTCAGTTCTACCGAGAAATTGTTTCACTTTGTTTTTCCTTTGTTATTTGTTTGGTTTTTATTTGATGATTCAGATTGCGCTCTAAAGTATCGTGTTTTTAGGTTTGTTTGTTTCATGCTTCAATTCTTTGAAGTCTGACTCTAATTGATTTCATTCTATGAATCAGGCATCCGCAGGAGCGGCATAGCACGGAACGAGAACAGTATTGGAGGCTTAACTATAGAGATAAGGATGGCATTTATTTGCGTTACTGTTGGAGTGTGAAAATGCGTCCAAGTACATAACAGTCGGGAATTTTCTCGCAGGCACTATGGGTAAGGTAGTTCAATGATCTCATAGAGTTGAGTGTTTTTTGATTCATTTTTATCATGTCCAGGCCTGGACTTGGATTGGAGCACTTATTTTGATTCGGTTGGACATTCAAAGACTCATCACTTCACCCTTCCAGTTTTTGAACTTTACCACTTGCTTTTGAACCAACTTATCAAAGGTAGTGTAGAAAAACTTCGCCCGCTCCTTTTTGTCCGCTTGTTTTTCGATGGACATGATCTTATCCAGATCAGTTTGGGTCTCGACAATATAGAGGACTCGGGGAACTTGCCCCTTGGAGTAATACTTCGCGACTAAGTCTTGATATCTCACATTACTTTTTAGAGATAGCTCGTACTCTACAGCGAGAAAAACGGAGCGATCACCAATCGTAACTTCAATAACACC
Organism: Halobacteriovorax sp. DA5; assembly: GCF_002903145.1. Taxonomy (NCBI): domain Bacteria; kingdom Pseudomonadati; phylum Bdellovibrionota; class Bacteriovoracia; order Bacteriovoracales; family Halobacteriovoraceae; genus Halobacteriovorax; species Halobacteriovorax sp. DA5. The sequence goes on from NZ_PPDJ01000001.1 coordinate 7,817, forward strand.
GTCTGATCCACATTCGATAAATGGCGTAATTTCTTCACCAAAATATGTTGATGGCCAGGTCTGTAATGAGTTTTCTGGGATGAATTTACTCACTCTTTCAACCCGAAGAAAGGCATGGCGAATATCCACTAATCCGGTATCATGCTTAATGGCATCACTCTTTAGCTCTTTTCTTTTAACATCAGTTGATGACAAATATCTCTTAAAGGCCTTTCGAGTAATACTGAAAACTTTTTTATAGTTCGAGCTTGCAGAGATTTGTCCTTGGATAAGACCCGTTTGCTCAAGCCTTTGAAGGCGCTTATAAAGGGCCCATCTCCCCAGATGGGGATAGGCGTCCCTGCCTATTTGATCCGTCCTAGAGGCCTTGACTGAATGGAGATAGAAGAAGAAATCAACATCCTTCTGGTTGATCTCTATTTTCGTTTTTTTGCTCATCTGAGAATCCCTTGTTCATCAGTTTCTTAACGGCCTCCTCCGATTCGGCATCGACTTCTTCATCGAATTCATCCAGCATCGTGCCTTGTAGGAAGCGCTCTTTTGCTTCAAACTCCTTGGCAATTCTTTTACAAAGACCTTTGATTTCTGAATCCTCCAAAAGAGGGGCCTGAACCACTACTTTTTTGTTTCCGACACTCCAAACTCCTCGACCTGAAATCTCCGGTAGGTCAGCGGCATCTTTACTTCCAAGAACAACCATACTCCCTTGGAGAGAGTTGGCACGAAAGGCCATCCTGCCGGAGATATTTTCGGAAACCGATGTTGGGATGACTTCACGATCGACTTTTTGAGTGGCCAAAATCAAATGGATGGAAGCCGCCCTTGATAGCTTGGCAATGGAATCGGCAAGCTTTCTGGCCTCAAGAGAGAGTTTGAAGTCATCATCAAACTTATTTCTTTTCATATAGAGGACGCTGGCCTCATCAACGGCGACAACAATACGGTCCTTCTTGTCGCGGCCAGGAATGATGGTTTTGTGGGCGTTTTCTTCCAGATATGTAAATCTGGATTTCATCTCCTTTTCGACTTGTCTAAGAAGACCAACCGCCTCCTTCATCGTTTTAACAATTTTCACATTGGGAGCATCTTTGAAGTCAATTGCTTCAAGACCTCCCTTGAGGTCGATAATGTAGAGCTGAAGGTGTTTTGTAGACTCAAGAAGCCCCGCAAGACACTGCTTAAAAAAGACCGATTTTCCCGAACCTGTAGTTCCAGCTACCAACATGTGAGGCAACTCGGAAATTTTTTGTGTAACAATTCCTTCAGAGGACCATCCAACATAGAACGAATCAGATAAGAGGACTTTTTCCTCAGAAACCTTTTGATAGGTAATCGTTTCAGGAATGTTTTGCTTGTTGAACGAAACAAGGACTCGGCCTGGACGCTTACCCATTTTTACCGATTCAATTTCCATTCCAAATTGTGCCTCAATGCGCTCTTTTTTATCCTTAAACTCACTAAGTCCAATTCCATTGGCATCAAAGACGTACTGGACGCGATACTTATCGAGTTTGTTTCGTCCTATAAGTTTGGGAGTGTCACCCTTGCCATTGGTCAGGCCGGCGGTCGTAAATATCCCGATAAACTTGGTGCGGACCACGCGAAGCCTGAATCCCAGGACAATGCACACAAAAAACAAAATGAGCGAAAGAAAGGTAAAATGATGTTGGTTGAGGGTAAATTGCAAAAACCAGTCCATTCTTTTGAGCGTAAAGAAGTCTGGTGCCGACTTGTGAAGTAATTCAAGGTGCCCCGAGTCCTTAATTGCAATGCGAGTGAAAACATAAGTTGCATAAAGTGAAACCGTTGCAATGATGGGATGGCCAACAATAAGACGAGCAAGATGCGTGATGCCGATACCAAACATGACAACCGCCTCTTGGGCCAGGTCAATAAACATTTTGGCACCTTCATCAAAGGTTTGCATGAGACTGTCCCCTGACGAGGGAGAGGGTGATTGAGGTGTGTTTTTTTGCTTTTGCATAAATCTCCTAAAAATGAATAAAGTTAGAAAACTCCCCTACATGGGAAGATGTGTAGATGATGAGTCGAATGTAATTGACTGAATTTTCGGATTGCAGACAAAGAAAAAAGGGCGTCTTCTTATCGACGCCCTTTCTTGTATGTGCAAATCACCTTGTCCCTACTTGGGAGGTAATTTCGGTCGATAGCCTACCTTTGAAGCAGCGGTTTTGATACCCGCACTGGCTCCTGCTGTGACACCACCAGAGGCCCCACCTGTAACAGTTGCACCGGCAACCGACGCGACTGTTGAAATGCCTTCAGGTGATGATTCCTGTTCAGAATCCTTTAGAAGACCTGTGAACATTCCCCACGCAAGAAGCACTGTCGGAAACGGCCCAACGATGACCTGAAGCCAGGAATAGATGGCGTAAAACTGATAAATTTTATTTGTGATGAGCTGAGATGAGTACAGAGAGATGCCGTCGTTGAGTTGGCCAAAGGAGGCCATCACATCAGTTGAAAGAGCAATGCTACTCATCAAGTGATAGAGAAGCGCCCACAACGGAGTCCACAAGAGGACACTCGCATATACTGCCCACCACGCTATTATTATTCTCCACTTCCCGGCGAAAATGAAAAAAATCAGCCATGGAAAAATGGCAATCAAAAACAGCTTTACCATGCCCTTTAGGTGGGGAGCGCGTTTAAGATATTCGTTAAATTGAAGCGCTCGATTTGCCGTAAGGTTGGCCCCTTCAAGGTCTTCCTTTCCGAGAAGACTTAAAAAACCATCCCAACTCCAAAATCGTTTCCATGAAAGTAGGAATTTGGCGAAACTTCCGGAAGGAATTTCGGCACCTTTTTGAATATTGAACCAGTAGGTTTCCGCCTTCTCATTAAAATAATTATTCAAGGAAGAGGCCATGATCTCATTGGTTTGATTGCGAAATATTTTTAGTGATATTTTACTTTCATAAGGAGCGAGCACCCCTTTAACTTTTCGTGCGTGGTTATGAAGGCCCTCTTGAACTTTCTCTTTCAGATCATAGCAAGAGAGCTTTGATCCTTTGCTTGTCGTAAGATAAATTCCCCTGAGTGCCTGATCGACTGTGCCATGAGAGGGACGAAAAAATTCGGAAATCTTATCCATCCTTTTTCCGGCCTCAATTTGTGGGATCACTTTGTCAAAACATTGAGTTGAGTAAAGGTCGATCAAAGAACGCAGTTGGGGATCTTCAATTGAGACAGAGCCAGCATACATGATGGCCTTGTAAAAAGCAGAAGGTGCGTGGAGTTCGGAGTTTGTTCGCTCAAAGAGTTTGTCTACTACCATACTGAAAAATCTGGCCAACTCTTCTGCGGATTGAGTCATCAAATCAAAAACAAAACTTACATTATAAGTCTCTTGTAGGTTTGGAATCTTTGTCTCAATATATTCGTTGTGGTGCCAGGATACTCGCTTGTAATCTTTGACTTCACCAAAAGAGCCAACTTTCAATAGAGAAACTCCAAGAAGAAAAGAGGCGATTAATTTGACGAAAGTCGCAAGACTTGCTCCACGCCCACCACCTAAAGAACCCGGTAAATACTTTTTGAAGTACCCCCATACTGCGAAGAAAAATGCTGCCCCAAAAGTAAGGGCCAAAATACCGGCAAGGACTGCTTGAGAGGTAATAATTTGAATGGATGCCTCATGAAAATGAAGTCCAATAATGGTATAAAACGCCTCATAGGCGGTAGATGAAAACATAAATACTCCTGGCAACTCATAGAATGGAATTGTTAATAGTTGTCCTTGTAGCAGCCAATTCGGTCGGCACAGTCAAAGAAAAGGTTGTTCAGTCGTTTTGTAAGACCTGTATTTCGATCAATACTCAATTCTTCTTCAACAACTGTACGCTGATACTTTTCTCCCTCTTGGTTGATTTGGTAGAGCACTTGATTGAGAGGATCAGAGTTCTGCTTTTCCAGTGCCAAAGTCATTTCAATTTGATCTTTGAGTACATTGGTTTTCCTAACCGCCTCAGCTTGCCTTTTGTTTGGAAGGTGTGGATTGGTCGTCAGCTTTGATGATGTAAAATCCAACGTCCTTCCCATATCGTCTGAAAAAACAGTCATGGCAATGGCATCAGAGAGCTTTTTGCAAGCAACCTCTCGCTTGGCGTGAGGAAGATAAGCTAGAGAAAGAATGGTTTGCCTATCGATCAAGTGATGATCGGCGCTGCCACTTAATCCATCTAAATCCGTATCTGAAACCATCTGGTAGACATTGCTACGATATCCACCAAGTTCTGTGATCCGTTTAACCAGTCCATCACAGAGTTTGGAGTAGGTATCCTTTTTTACTTCCATTAAGTATGTGCGTGGAGTGAGTTGAACTCTTCTTGGTCCGTAATCAATACTAATGCTTCCACGTTTTACAATCGTATCGCCAATAAATGCTTTGGTGAGATTAACCACTCTTTCGGCATTCTTTCCATTAAATCCAGCCCATTTGGCGGTACTTTCAATCAAGCGATTTTCTGGGGCCTTGCCATCACCTGACCAATCGGCAATATCAGCATCCCAATAGTTCTTGCAGGACTCCATTGATTGCTCAAAGTTGCCACCAGATTGCTGATTTGCCTTTCTTACGCATTCGGCACGTTCTTCGTAGAATTCCGTTACTTTTGAATCAGTGTATGAGTCGATGGCCTTACATTGATTCATCCTGAGTTGGGCAAGAAAATTAGCCCGAATTTGAGAGTGCTTTAGAATACTGCACCAAGTAGGAGAAAAATAGCACGTAAGAAGCATGGGGCTAGCGGCGAGAATATCTTTTCCCATATCCCCGAGATAGCGTGCATCGAGAATATTCTGTAGTGCCGCTTTCATCGTATTTTTAACTGAGATACGGCCACAATCCGCTCCAAGACCTAAGTCCAGATTCAAGTCAATGGTCCGATATTCATCAAATACAGGGTCTTTACCTCGTCCATGGGAGCCGAGGAGATAATCAGATGGGGAAAGAGTTTCTACATTTTGGTAATTGAGATCGGTCATTTGAGCATGTGCCGGAATCGCAAGTAATATCAGTAAGTGAAAAAGGACAAATATTGTCTTATAATTCAAAATAGACCTCCTGAATTTAGAGAGATGCTTAAAAGGAAAAGTAGGATGTTTTCAATTCCTGATGTGAAATATGTTTATCTGTATCCTCGCCCCATAAATATGAAGTGGGGCGAGAAGAAATTGTCGGAAGTTTGTAAATGCGAGATGGGCATTGACCCTAGAGAAGAAGGCGTTTTCCTTTTCTTTAATGCCAAGAAGGATCAACTAAAACTTTTCTTCATGGTTGAAGATGGTAGTCAGGAAATTCAAAAATTGTTACCTAACTCCAATTTCCTTCTTCCTGTGGCCAGTGAAGATGAGAAGTTTGAAAAAATCGAAATGTCCAAAATCGGTAAGATATTTCGCTAAGCCTAACTATTTGATTATACTTAAGGAAATTGGCTTTTATATTTCTTGAAATAGTGATATTCTATTTATGTAAATATAGTAGCACTATTTGGAGAAATATATGGCACTAAAGCATACTACGGGTGGAGAAGCTACAGGACGGGCTTTTTATCAGGGGCGCCACCACTATGTAGAGCTGCTAAAGGAAAAGGTTGATGATTCTAATGACAATCTAATCCTTATTTTGGGCCCTAGAAGAATTGGGAAAACTACAATCGTCAAACAGTTCTTTTTGGAACAAAACCAAGATCAAAATGACTCTGGAATTTACATATATATTTATATCCCCAAAATAAATGATCTCGTTGAATTTTACAAAGTCGCTATCAATGGGATCGAGAGGGTGATGAAAGAGAATGGAGGAAACAAAAAATTTCTCTCCTTTACTACAAAATCATCTATTCAAAAAACAATCGGTAGCATTATGGATAGAATTGGAGAAATTTCTATCGCTGGTTATGGCCTCAAAATAAACAAGGTCGATGAATGGGAGAAATATGTCTCTCTTCTTTCCACAATTAAGGATGAGTTCATAACCATTATCACAGAAATGGAAAAGGATAAAGTTGTCATAGGTTTTGATGAAGTTCCAGAGGCAATTCAATATCTACTCTCAAAGGATAAGGAAAAGGGAAAAGAAGAAGTAGAAATTTGGCTAGAGCATTTTCGAGAAATGAGGCATTGTTCTGAGCTGGTTGATAAGATAAATCTGATCCTATTTGGCTCTGTAAACATGAAGCTGACTCTTGAGAAACTTGGACAGTCCAAAGTCATTAATGACAATTTTACAATTGATATTAATCCGCTCGATATAAAACAAGTTAAAGAGCTTTTTTGGGATTTGGTAGATACATTGAAATACAATGTTTTAAAAAGCAATGAAGCTAAACTTAATACGTTTTTAGAAAAAATGTTCACCTACAGCTCACCTTGGGCCATTCAGAATTTTCTGGCCAAGTTTGATAAAAAGAAAGCTGAAAAAGACCTTGAGAAATCATTGCAAGAAGCCTACCTCGCATTATTTGATATAACTGGTGGTGGAGTCAGATACCTCCAAGAGCGACTTAAGAATCACTATCAACCAGGAGAGCTTGACTATATAAAGGCCGTTTTAAAATACCTCGTCAAAATGCATGTTGAAAAGAGCGTCGAAATAGTAAGTGACGATGAATTATTCACTGAATTATCAAAAGAAGACGGAATCAAAGATCGAGAGGATTATCAGCGAATTATTGACATACTCCTCTTAGATAACATGATTTACAGAGGAGGCAGCGGTTTCTCTGTAAAGAATACAGTTGAAAAGAATTTCTGGTACACAAGGATGGTGGGATCATGCAAATTTTAAAACTATTTCAATCCCAATCTTGGGTCGTTGAAGAAATTTTAAATGATCTTGAAATGACGAGAAGAAAAGATGCAAGATTTAATCATACATTAATTATGGGAGACACTGGAACTGGAAAAACAACTATTTTAAGCAGCCTGGATGAAGTTATAAGAGAAGATCAAAATCTAAACAGCTACTTTAATATTATAAACCTTCCTTTCTCATTTAACTCCAGCAATATTGATGATGTCTTTGAAAGGCTATTTTTAAATATTGATGAATCCTTAAAGCACAAACACCATCTGCTATTTATAGATGATTTGCATGTCCTACTTAATGATCCTGATGGAGGAGCAGATAAGCTTAGGGCGATTCTCCATCAGACTCGGCCTAAGATTTCACTAATCGCCACCGCGGAAAGGATATTTAAAGAGCAATTAACTCATAACAAGGCCTTTCATAATTTCCTACATATTATTGATCTGGGGGCAATGAAGGACGAAGATGTGACCAAGTTCATGCTTCCAATAATAAAGGCTAAATCATGGAGCTTTTTAAATCAGGAACTTGCTTTATCTAGTCCCTTCTGGCTGGCCATAATTACAGAAAATAATCCAAGGCTTTTGACCATCGTTAAAAATATCATCCAATCTTATGAAATGGAAAAAAGAAAAGATAAGATCGACCCCGCTAAATTTATAAAGTTTTACTTTGAACTTTCTGGACCAATCTTTCTAAACTCATTGTCTAATCTTCCCCGTCAAAACCGATATTTTCTTGAGTGGGCAAGCCTTCTAGGAAGAGAGTTTGCACCGAGGGACGTTAATATTAAATCTAAGAATGTCTCACAGGAGGCCACAAAATTAGTAGATAGAGGATACTTAATTAAGAAAGGAAAGGGGAAATACCAATTTCGCTCAAGCTCTCTGAAGGCATATCTGAGGTACGTTAAAAATTTACCCATTGGTAGAGTGTTAAATGTTGACCTTGAAGCTGTTAACTATACTTTCTCAAAACATTTGGATTAAGACCCAGATGGCACAAGTCTATCATGAAGAAGAAAAGCATTCATGAATGGAGTGGCCATTGGGAAGAATCCCAAGGGCCACTTTTAACAGGTTATACCTATGGCCTTTCGGCCCCATTTAGAAAATTATAGGACAAGTGACCAAGCGCTTCCCATTTATCATCAAACTTTTCAAATGCACTAAGTGCAGCCTTGGCATCCTTGGCATTGGTTGGACTCATCCAACGCATTGAAGGAGTTCGGGAGTAGCGAAATGCTCCCTGCTTGGTTTTATTCTTATTAATGTGAAAAACCTCGGCATGTTTTGCATCAATGGTTTGAAGAGACCTAACAATTTCACTACTTGCCTCATCGAGAAGAGACGAGTTTTCCACAATAAAGTCCACGTTATCCCCATTCATTTGAAGAAAGACGTAGTTTGATGCTACCGACCAAAACGCCTTACCCACTTCAAGATCAAAGTAGTTTTGTGGGCGTGGCGTTAGGGTGATAAGCCAGCAGCCACGCTTGCGCATGGTTTCAGCGAAGTCGATGGCAAAGTCCCGAAAGGAGGGATTGTTTCTTCCAAGCATGGCAAATTCTTCCATAATGAGAAATCCTGTCCGTCCTTGGTTTTCAGCAAGTGAAAGGATTCGGCGAATTTCTTCAATTACTGCCATGGTCATTAGCGTTTGCAAGGTCGGATCACCGTCAAGAGCGTCGAGATCGTAGACGTAGAAAAGCTTTGATTTCTTGCTCTCACTTTTGGCACCCCTAAAAAACTTGGCGTACATGCCATCGTCGTAAAAGGGCCTAAGTTTTGAAAGTAATGGCGCAACCACTTCTTGCATATTCTCGCTTTTCCCATCGGTAAGTGAACCAAGCTCCACTACAAAATCTTCCATGGTAAGTTCGACTTCTTCATCCGAGTCAAGTCTCAAAAGTTCTCCGTCGAGGTAGGCAAGTCCCTGACGGTCACACTTTTTGAGGTAAGCGAGTTTGAGCGCCTTGGTGATGGCGGCCTGGTGTTCACTTTCAAGTGCAAAACTTGGAGAAGTGAGAAGAATCGCTGAAGAGATCAGCTTGGTTAAAAAAGCAATCTTCTCTTCGTCATAGATTCCTCTAAAAGGCGAAAAGGGAACCTCTTTGTTGCGGTCGAAAATTGTAAGATCCCCGTCATAGTATTCAGAAAGCATTGAGTAAGAGCTTTTCTTATCAATGATGAATACCAAAGGCTCCGGTGACAGACGTTTGGCCGCCACAATACACTCGGTAACAAAAGCAGATTTTCCCGATCCGGTGTCGGCGAGAACCGCCGTGTGATTAGAGGTTTCATTTTCAAGTAGTGAGAAGGGAACCAGATTGTTTTCTCGGGAGAGAAAAACAGACAGCGGATTTTCTAGCCCCCTGTTGGAATCAAAAATTGGTAAAAACTTAATGGCGTCCGACCTGAAAATACGAATCGCTCGTTGAGTGGAGTAATCGGCATCGGGAATGTAACAAAGTGGAAGTGAATTAAGTGCTAGCCCGAGGCCTATGTCATTTTCGTTGATGACTTCGGAATCCAGATCATTGTTGAAGATGTGACAAATTTCCTTTTCACGCTCGTCAAGTTCCTCTTCACTTTCTCCTTCGATTACGACATTGAAAGTAAGATTTAGGCAGCGGTCATTGCGTGCTAGCCTCTCTTGAACTTCTTTGATCTCCTCGCGCTGCACTCTGGCCCTAGCGGTTGCTCCATGTTCCAAAAAGAACTCTTTAGTATCAAAGAAGAGTTTGGTTTTTGCTTTGGAAGGAAATGAGAAATTCAGTGAAATCTTGAAAGGAAAAGGAACCTTGAGAAAATAGGCCATGCCGCCGGGATAGGCGTACAGTGGACAAGTTTTAAGACTTAGAGTTCGACTTTTAATTCCTTCTCGTTCAATTCCAGGGTAATCAAGCACCGGCGAATTATAGAGAAACTGCTCGGAGAGCGAAAGATTCTTGTTAAACGGAGCAAACGATCTTTTATAGTACGTTTTGGGATTGAAAAACCTCCTCAGTACATCGAGTAAAGCTTCAGCACTTAAGCGATTTAGCTTTAGGGGCGACGCGGTTTCAATGCCTTTTAAGATACCTTTGAAGTTTTTCAGCTCACTGATAAATTCATCGAGTCCCCGATAAAGGGTAACTTCTCCGCGATCGAGATAGTCCCTTACCTTTCGACTTTTGATAATTCTTGGAAAGTATCGGATGGAAAGATAGAGCTTACGCCGAAGAGGAGAATTTTCTCCAAATTCTCGGCATGACTCTTTAAGCACTGCCATTTTTTCATCAAAAAGAAGCTGGCTGACCGGATGGGCGTCAGGATAGCTCTTTTCAATCTTTGAGAGTTCACTATCAAAAGAAGAAATTGCCGACTGGTCAAAAAGAAATTGTAGAGTGCAGTGTTCAGGCAGATTAAAAAGCGGTTTAAGCCCCTCAACCGCACCAATGATCTTTTTGGAGGTCATCGCCTCATGTTCCAGTAGATCGACTTCATAGACGACCCCGAGGGAGCCGTCTTTTTGAAGAAAGAGATTATCTTTTTCAAGGTACTCATCATAAGGAAGGAGTGCAGAGAGGGATTCCGGGCGGGAGAAAAGTGCGCCAGTAAACACCTCACGATTTGATAATGCCTTTGAGATAGGTTCTGGCAGATAGCCAAGTTTTTTTGACTTCAATGTTCGGTCTCCTTTTGAATTTGATGGGAAAAGAAAAAAATGGAATTAGCGGCGACGTTCTCGTGAGTGTTGCATTAGCTTGGGAGTTTCACGTTTCTTGCGATCAGAAGAGGACTCAACTTTTTTCCTGACTTCCTCTTTAGTTGGTGGTGCTTCGACTTTGGTAAGTTCCCACTGACTGCCTTTAACGATCGAGCGGATAAATCCCCCGCGAAAATAATCACCGTGGACGGTTTCATGGGGATGAATATAAATATCAACTTCTTGGGGTTTGGTTTTTTGAGGAACGAATAGAGGTGAACCATCTTCGAGCATGGTTTCGAGTTCCACATTTTCGTCATAATCGGCACGAGTCTCCAGCATATTGATGCTGGGAGCACGCATGGTTGAGCATGAGGCCATAAAAATGGCAAAGGTCGTCAGTAAAATGACTTTCATATCAATTCTCCAATTTCTGTTGAGTTTTTTAGTCGGTTAAGCGACTGAGGTAAAAATAGCTGCCCGAGTTTTGAGATAGTCCCTTGGGCCTTTTGAAGTACCAGTTGGGTAGGTCCACGGTATCTTGCAGGATAATCCACACGTCTTGCCCTGATCCCACATTGATAGTGGGCAGCAGATTTTGGGCGTGTTTCAAATACCAGTTGGTAACCAATGAGGCGGCATTGCTGGCACCACCGGCTGCCAGATATTTTGCCTGACTTCCGGTTACAATTGAGCTTGAACCACCAAGGGCATTAGTCTGAGTCGTAGTTTGCGCTTGTTGAATGGCATTTCCGATTCCTTGAACAACCGAGGAGAGAAATGCCATGGAGGCGACCCGTGACTGCTTGGAATTGACGATTCCCTCGATGCCAAAACTTGAATCTTTACCATCAGCGACAAAGCCGTTTAGCTCACGCTCAAACATTTTGCCGGACTTTGAAACACATGAAATCTTAGTGACTTGCATTTCGACCCGCTCAATCGAGAGATTTCCTTTGGATTTGGCAATAATGAAGCAACTCGAAAGATCAATTTTGCTTCTGTTGGGCCCCACAAAAAAGTAATCGGCCTGTAAGAGTACGGGGACAGGACGGGATTCACTGGCCTCGACGCCGGTGAGAAGCTTGGCCTTCAGGTAGGAACCCGAGGGAACTTTAACGCCCATTCTCTCTGGTGCCTTACTCGATTGCACCGGAAATGAAATCACCGATGGGCCTCGCGGCACTTTTCTTGCAAATCTCTTTCTCTTAGAAACCTTCAGGGGGCGAACCCCCTCAAAGGAGTCAAGCGCGCCGTAGGAGGTATGGGCAGGCCCGACTTTTAAATTGCTTGGAGGATCATCAAGAGTGATTTCATCGACCTGTTTTTGTGGTGACTTATTTCCTCCACCTTTTTCTTGATCCTTTTCAAGATTTGGTGAATCGACCTCTTTTGATGCTTCCTTATCTTTGGAAGTCTTTTGAAGAGAATCAAGCGCTGCCTGATTGGCGGCGAGCTGCTCATTTATTTTGGTAAATGTATTGGTCAGCGTATCGAGTGATTTTTCAACCTTCCCCAAACGATTGGAGACAATTTTTTCTTTTCTCTCATAAATCGCCTTACCACTATCCAAAATACGGCCACCTTCAATATTGACGGTTTCCTTTTGGTGAAAGACATGGGTTTCCTTGTCTTTTATCTGTCCGTATTGCCAGATAGAAAAGACAACCAAGGCTGCAATAATGTAGGGAAGATATTTTTTGTAATTCGGGCAAAGTCTTTCAATTTCCCGCTTCACGCGAAAATAATGTTCTTTAATTTTATTCAAATTAAGCTCCTTGAAATAGAAACGAGACTATTCAGATTTAATAGCGCCCACTGGAAGATTGACGTTGTAGTATATCGAGGTGGGCTTGGCGACGATGCGTAAGAACGTGGCCTCCTTGGGTTTTAATAGTTTTTTATCAACTTGAGAGAGGAGCGCCTGGTTGGGCCTACCAAGTGAGAGCGAGCGAACATCAACCGCATAGTCTTTATTTTTTGAGAGGTTCTGAATCTTAAAGACATAGCCATTAAACTTAGCTCCTGTATAAACTCGCACTAACTTGGCCGAAAGCTCCGAATTCCCGGTGATGATGGTACGAATGAGGGAGCGTTGTTTGATGCCGACAACTTCTTCCAAGCGTACCATGGCCTTCATAAGTTCCAAGTCTGATATGTCGGGACCGGCATTGGCCTCTTTTTCAATCAATTCCTTTTTAGGAATGAAATCGTAGAAGTTTTCAACTTTCTCGGGCAGTGCTTTTGAGACGGTTACAATCTTGGTGCTCACCACGGCACCGTTAGCAAGCAAGAAAGTCACTTTTCCCGTGCCACTGGTAAATCGTGGCGTGACGGAAAGGACCGCGTAGTCAGGATTATTAGAATCCGCAGGAGCAATTGAAAAATGGGATGCCCGAGAGATAGTTTTAACCGCTTCATTAAAGCGAAAAATTGTCTCTCCACCATAGGAAACCGTAATGGTCTCGGTTTCTGAACCATAGTAGACAGTTCTCGCTTCACATTGACTCATGCCTATATAGATTCCGGCATAGATCAAAATGAAGTGACTGAGGATGATAAGGAAAACGCGATAGAGATCGTATCCAACGCGTTTGAGAATGGACTTGATTTTTTCAAGTTTCTTGAGGTTCATAAAATTTCCTTGTTTGATTGGGGACGTTGATTCTGTATTAGGTTCTGCAAAAGGTTACTTGGAAGTGCCTTTTGAGAGGTCAGTCTTGACCTTAAAGGCATCGGCCTTCGACACTGATAGTGAAGTAATTTGCAGATACCAGCGCTTGCCTTTCTTAGGAGATGTGAGCCGGAGCGCCATCTCAATGACTTGATCCTCATGCCCTAGATACTGCTGAGAAGCGTAAAAGTCAGCTCGTCCCGTAGCGATTACCTTGTAGTTGCCCTCTTCGTCAGTTCGGATTTCCTTTTCAATAACAGTAAGAATCTGGGAGATGCCTTCGCTTTTGACTTGTGTAACCCAATCGGCAGTTTCCATTTCAAAGGTAACTTTGAGCTGGTCGCTCATAAAACGCTTAAGTGTGTTGTATTGCTCATCAATATTGTTGGCGCTGACATTGCCAAGATCGGAGAGAAAATCCGTCATGGCATCATTAACATAAGAGTCCGGCACGGCCTGAGGCGACGCCGTAGTGAAATCCAGCACACCTGGCGCCAGAATGTATTCTTTCTCTCTTAGCTTCTTGTGAAGGGAGGCAACTTCAAGACGTGTCCCCAAATAATGAGAGCAAAAGACAGTTAGAAGAATTGCCATGACCACCTTTAAAGTCATCTTTTCTTTTAATAGGGATGCCTTATAAGAGATAAATCGCGGCAAAAGCCGAAGATCAACTCCTGCGTAAGTTCCCGAGAGTGGTGTTTGAATCTGATTTTTCTGAATTCCTTTTTCTTTAGGCCCAACCATGGATGATTTGAAAAAATCTTTTAAAGATTTGATTTTGATATTCATTAATTCTCCGTTTTTGAATTGATTAATCCGAGTATTTTTTAGGGCCCTTGGGATTAATGAGTCCGGGCAGAGACATTTGAAACTTGCGATACGGCCAGTGAAAAAAGATGCCCTTGACGTTTTTTCTTCTAACTTGGGGAATGACTCCAAGGACAATTCCAAGAGACATGAACATGAGTCCCCATGAGTAAAAAATCACCCCGAAAATTAACATGACCAAAAGAGCGGCAAAGACTTCTGAGAGTTCAAAATAGTCAAAAACCAAAATGGGACTGTCGATAGTTTGGCCGATCTTGGTGGCGTGATCTTCCTTGAGGGATTCATAGCTATGCATAGAATCCCCCAACGAAAGAGATCATGGAAAAGAGTGTACCGCCGCCCATATCAAAAATGTTCTTCACCCACATAGGTGCGGTTCCGACGATGATGGCACCGATCACACTGATAAAGGCCAGTCCGAAGGCCTGATTTTTGAGCGATACACCGGCGTTGAGAATGAGAAGCCCGGCAAAGATACGCGCTCCCCACGAAAAGAGCGCACTGTCGATGATTCGCAAGAGAGTGCCCGCCGCTTGCAGCTTGTCACTTTGATCCGAGCCAGGAAGCCTTGGAATCGCCCCAAAAGCATCAGCTCCATGAAGACACGCTAAAACTATAGCGATAAGCAAAATGATCGGCCAGATGGGAAACCTCGGATCAGGTCCACCTCGATTGACTTCATGGTGCAGTTCTTTCATTCGTTCTTTGACAAGATAGTAATTAGTATGGGGATCAAGCATGATTCCTTCTCCTTAAAAAAGTTGATTTTAAAATTAGCTTTTGAACTTAGCGAGATTGAATGGCCGAAATAACATCCGTTGTTGAACGATAGCCGTTGAGTCGGTAGACTACTTTTTTCTTCAAGTCCCCGATAAAGAGCACCGGCCATGAGTTGATATTTTTATTTTTAAGTTCCTCTTTTGAAGCTTGAGTAACGGGAAATGGAAGCGATCCGCGAATTTCAGTGTTGCCATCAATTTGTTTAAGTTCGACAAAATATCCCATCCCTTGCAGCTCCGTCATGGTCTGAAACATGCGCTTGCAATGAGGGCACGAGGACTCAAAATACATACGAAACCTGAAACGCTCGTAATCATCGGCACTTTGGGGTAGCTCTTGTTTTGTCTGGGTAAGTGCCATTTTTTCTTCTGGTTTCAGCTTTTTGTTTTTCTTTACGTATTCAGCAATTCTTTGACTAAGCCTCTGGGAGAGAAGATTTTTCTTTTCAATAAGCTTGAACCAGTTTTTGATATTTTGATCGCTTGGGTTTCTAGCAAGCTCCATGAACGCTGCCGGTGGTGTATGGTCGCCTTCTTTAAAGAATTCATCATTTTTGGGGTCGAGTTGCTTTTTCCAATCAAAGGAATCGGTCTTCTCCACAGAAACCTTATCCTTTTCTTTATTTGTAATGGGAGGAGAAGGTTCCTTTTTAACTTTTGGTTTGTTCCAGTAGTCAATGTCAGTTTCAAAAAAATCAAAGGCGTACAAATGCCCAGAACTTAGGCACAGAAACGCCATGATACTTGCAATTAAAAATCTCATAAAACCTCTTCGCGATTAAATAAAGGATAAGACTTCAAGGGCATCAATCGTGCCACTGCTTGCCAACTTTAGGGCGGCATCCTTAAGCGAGTGCTTGGGAAGCGTCTCGATAGCTTTAGTGTCATTAAAAAAAAAGGTGATTTCCTCTTTGTCCATATATTCAAGGATCGCTATTCGGCCATTGATGCCTGCCTGACAGGAAGAACAACCCTTGGCATTGGCCTTTCTTAAGTTTGATAAAATACCTTTATTGAAATATCCTTCAAGCTCCTTCACATCAGCATTACCCAGCGGAAGTGAACAATTCTTACATAGTGTTGGAATCAAACGCTGGGCACTGCTCAAGCGAAGATTGCTCTTAATGGTGAAAGCGTCGATCCCCAGATTGAGCAGTCTTTCGACAACTTCCTTGGCACCATTGGCATGAACTGTGGATAGAACCAAATGCCCGGTTGATGCGGCCTTAAAAGCAAGACTGGCGGTTTCATGGTCTCGAATCTCTCCCACCAGAATCACATCGGGATCTTGTCGCATCAGTGCGCGCAGCGAGGACTCGAAGGTGAGAATACCGTTCTCATTGATATTGACCTGATTGATTCCAGACAATTCGTACTCAACAGGGTTTTCCAAAGTCGAAATATTAAGCCTATCGCGAGGCAGTTCACTTAATAGCGAGTACAGGGTGGTGGTTTTCCCTGATCCAGTAGGGCCAGAAATAAGCACCAGCCCGTCTTTTCTCCTAGCGGAACTGCGTAGAGCATGAAGAGATTTATTATCCAGCCCCGAGGACTCAAGTTTAAAATCCCTTTCTTGGTCAAGAAGCCGCAAAACCAACTTTTCACCATAAAGTTCCGGTAGCGAGTTTGCTCGAATATCAACTTTAAATTCTTTGAACGACGCTCTGGAATCTTGTGGCCTTCCGATAATCGCCAAGTCCATATTAACAATACTTTTAACAGTGGTGATGAATCCTTCTCGATGATCTGGCCCAAGTGTCTTGAAGGCGGATAGGGCGCCAAAAAGCCTAAAACGAATGGTAACTCCATTACTGGTCGGTTCAATATGAATGTCACTGACTGAGCGTTTTTTAGCTTCGCCAAGCGCTTCTTTGAAAAGCTTGGTATAAGGCGAATTGGTGCACAGTTTATCATCATCAGAAAGCGCTTTAGTGACTACAATTTTGGAAGTATTAGCTTCCTGGCCCTTTGCCGATGAACTCAAATATTCAAACGTATCTTTTGAGACAATAAAGCAAGATGCATTTTTTCCTGTAGCTTCCTCAGCCTGGGCCAGCAGATCATCGTCAATGAGATCAACGCGTATAAATTCAATGCTGTATTGATCTTCTTTAGTGGCCAGTGCTTTATAACGCTTGGCAAGTTTTAAAATTTCGGGAGTTGGCTTTGCCTTGGCCATTATCGCCCTAAGCTCCAAGGCCGATTCATTCAAACTCGGATTAAAATAGCGAGTAAGGGCCAAATTAAGGGACGGCTTATCCAAATGACCCAGTTCTACTAACAATCTTCCAAGTTTTTGCCTTTTAAGCCTCATTTGAACCATTAAGGCCTCATTTACGGCATTTTGGCCCACAAACTCATTTTGAATTAAGAAGTCGCCGAATTTCATTGGACACCTCGACATGCTGCCTGAATTATCGAAGGCCAGGCGTGAGTAGAGGCATAATATGGGAGATCACGTGTACAACTCACTCTTTTCCACACAACATAGAGGTAATTTTTAAGTTTTCCATTTAAGAGTCGTCCTATTTCACTGACACGTTTGGCCCGCAAGAGAGCGACATTTTGCCCCTCTCGAAAGCAAGAACTCGATTGGGGATAAATCATCTGCCATTTTTCATCATGAAAAGTCGGAACCGATTGAAAAACCTCTGATCCCAGACTTCGCATCCGTGAAGCAACGACCAAAGATGCCGTATTTTGATCCGAGCTGGTCACAGTCCCGTACCTCGGGAACATTATTCCCCAGCCATTACAAACCGGCTGATTGCTGGGGGGATACTTTTTCATCCAACTTCGATCGGTTGAACACATGGCAGAATGACTCGGGTATCCGGTGGGTGTTGAGCCTCCAGTCGCAGAGGTTACAGCACCTTTAATTAGGCACGCTTTGGGCGCGGCACTCCAGGCCAGCCATGCTGGTTGGAGAGAGTCAGCAAGTCCGGTTTTCCAGTTACTTCCCAAGTGTTCGGACATGGAGGTAAAACACATATTGTCCCACTGCGCACCTCCACAAGGCATTCCCGCAAAACCCCACATGGTAAAGGGCACATTGATAGTATGCGCATGAAAGGAAAAGGAACCTTCATCACCCTCGGCACCAAAAGGAACCACTTCTTTGGTTGTTGCCAGTTGAGCGGCGGCGCCGGGGAGTTCTGTAAAAAAGGATTCCTTGGGATTACTCACCACCTCGCTGTAGTATTGGGGCACATGATAGGAAAAGTGTACACAAGGTCTCGGCACCGGCCATCCACACATGGAAATATGACTGGTAAGCCCCAAGCAACTACGAAAACTTGGCGAGTTCACCACGCTACACACACTTGGGAAAGCGTGGGCCAGGGTGGAAATACTCAAGAATATAAAAACGCTCCAAACTTTCAATGTTGACTCCTACATGACTTCGGTCGCTTGAAGCGGCCCATCCTCAATTTCCCAGTCGTCTTCAAGGTCTACCAGTTTTTTAATCATCTTTTGCCGAAGAAGAGAGATTGCGTTAACAAGAATCTTTTCTACTCGATCTCGTCGAATTTTCGTTTCATAAGAGATTTCGTCAAAGTCCATGTTCTGCCAAAATTTTAGTCGAATAACTTTTCTTTCCCGTGGAGGAAGGGATTCAACAAACATTTCAAGAACGGTCGGTCCATCGCAATGATTAAGCGTTTTTAAAAATTCATTACTCACTTGACGGTCAGAAAGTTTTTTTAAACATTCGGGGCTCAATATGGTTTCCATCATGCACATACTCCAGGGATAATATAGTCGAGAAAAAACTGTTGATTCTCTTCGATCATAGGAACTGACCGTAGAAGATTTCTCAAGTAGCGTTGTTCAAAGCGAACGCAATAGTCGAAATGCTCACTGAAAAAGACTACTCGTCCATCAATTAGTCGGTATTCTTCACAGTTGTAGGCCGCCAGCATTTGAGCGATTTTGTGTTGGACACGAAGGGCGAGCTCGGAGAACAGGTTCCCGTGATTTTGTTCAAAAAAGTCATCTTCTAAAACCCGAGTAGGACTCTTTTTGATGGTTTCATTGATGAATTGGTGATTGAGAACTTGCCCATTCATGTAATCAATAGTGACGGTCAGGTCTCCACCGTAACCATGAGTGCCCTCTTCAACATCAACCGAGAAACTGAGATATGGGAGTAGATCATCTCTAACCGCCAGAAAAATATCCCGCTCAATATAAAGCCTAAGCTCCGACAAGGTCAGTCCACGAGTTTCCTTGAACTGGTTGCCTACAATCAATAGTTCTTTTTTTGTGTTGTTGACGACCCTGTGGGTATGCAAATAGAGATCGTCAAATACGTCACTTGCAACGAGATGCTTCATCGTGCCTCCAGATTAGATAAAGTTTTTGGGCCTTGTTTGAAAAAACATACCCTCTCACCCTTAAGGTTTTTTGGGGTGACGCCGGGGTGACGTTTTATTTCTGAATCCAATTTTTGATTTGCATTCATAAGGCCTTTCTTTTTAAAAATTAAAAACATGCTCTCTCACCCTTATAGGGATTCAGGGGTGACGTTGGGGTGACATTTCCGCTTGAGATGTTTGATATGCTCCTGATATTTTGTTCTAAACTCCTCGGAAGGCAAAAGATGACGAAGCTTTTTGAGTCCCTTGCGTCGAAAGCTTTTGATCGAGTTGATCCCCACTCCAAGCCTCTCGGAAATCTCTTCCTGTGACAACTCCTTCAGGTATCGCATACGGATGACTTGAGCTTCTCGGTCGGAAAGAAAGGTTAGAGCAAACTCAAAGGCCTCTGGGAGATTTTCGTAATCATCTTGGGTGCGAAGAGTCTTTAACAGCTCCGCTCCAAAATTCACTGTTTCAGTATCAACGAAGGGAAAGAAGACCAAATCATGATCCTCTGCTTCGACATCTCCAACATTGACCTTTAAGTAAGAATCCCAAGTTTCGGCTGACCAGTTTTTTCCAAGAGTCTGAATTTCTTCATCACTTTTGAAGCTTCCATCATCGTTGAGCCAAGGTGGTAGCTTCAGGTTCGGCGTTATTGGTGCTTCATTTGTCACCCCATCGTCACCCCTTTTTTCTATAAGGGTGAGAGAGTGTGTTTTTTCTGGTGATGATTTTCTCTTGAAAAGTCCATCAGCAGTTTGAGTTTGTTCGATTGTCGTGTTCATGCTTCCCCCTTTTTAAAAGCTTGTTCGTTGTGATTGCTTTGAAAGAAATTTCCAAAGTGTGACTCCACCTAGGGCAATAGCAGTGCCAAAATTTAAAAGGAGACGTTTAGGAGACCTGATGACGTTTTAAACCTAATGAAGACAAGACCTTGTGGAGTTGAAGAGATCGTTTTTAATTATTTGTTTTGTGCTTTTTGCAAAACATGTTTTGACGAATGCTCGTCATGAATTGGTCTTAAGAGTATCAGTTTTCTTTTTAAAATTGAGAGGATAGAAATAGTGACGACATTTTTTTGTTTGGTGAAAAATCGTCACGAAATTTTAGGTTATTATCAGAAAGAACAAAAACAAGAAACAAGAGAAGAGATATGGAAAGATCAAAGAAACTTTTTGTTGATGAACAATTTACTCCAACTTCAATTGAAGATGGGGATGAGATTTTCCCAAACGGTATTTTTGAATTCAACATCACAAAGCTCTTATCTTTCATTCAACAAAATAAAAACTTGGTGGAAAGAGAGCTTATAGGAGTCAAAAGCTATAGCGGTTTTTCCTCAGACCACTTGGATGAGACCGCTATTGAATCGGCCGATCTTTCATCCCCTGTGATTTTGGCAGAGATTGCACCGGGGAGATATAACCTGATTGACGGCCATCATAGAGTGGAGAAGGCATTTCGCCATGAAATTGAAAATCTTCCGGCCTTTAAAGTATCGGCCACACAACATATCCCTTTTCTGACTTCCAAAAGTGCTTATCTTGCCTTTATCGAGTATTGGAACTCAAAGCTGTGTGGCGAATAATCGTCAGAAAGTTATTTCCCCATAACTTCAAAGGGTTAAGGTGTGATTCTGGCCATTTTTCATTAGAAAGTGACGAATTCATGTCATTTTATGTTTTTGGCTTCAACAACTTGATATTCCAAAAGTTTTTCAAGGGAAAAGAGCCTACCCTGTAAAAAAGTGACGAGGTCTCGTCACTGCTTTGCTCCAAATAAACAATTATGATAGATTGCGTCAGCCATAATATCTCGAAAATATGAGGTTTCTGTAGTTGGCACGCTGGTTGCTTAAGGGGGTTGCGTAAACATATTACCCAAAGGGTGGAAACGATGAATGACAAAAAGAAAATTCTTATAGTTGATGACCATGAAAAGGTTTTGGATTCCTACAAGGAATTTTTAAAAGACGAAAAATATCTTATTGAATATTTTTCTTCGGGTGGCAGGGCCTATCAACAATTCCTCTCTTCTCCAAGTGAATACGTAATCGCTTTTATAGACTACAACCTATTGCCGGATGACGACTTGTTTTCAGATGGAAGTGAGTTGGTCCGTCAGCTCAAGAAAATCAATGAGGACCTGGTCGTTGTGATAGTCTCCGCTGATACCTCGGAGGAAGCCTACAAGAGATGGCTTGAAGTTGATACCGACAAAGTCTTGTATAAGCCAATTACCAAGCAAAAGGTCGTTGCCAATATAAAGTCGGCCTTTTCAAAATATATTCAAGAAAATTCTCTTGGGCAGAAGGTAGACAATAAGGACTATGCAAAGCTCATCAACATGATCGGAGTTTCAGCAGACTTTCAGCGAATTGCTAAAAGTGTTCTGCGATACGCTGAAGTGGATTCCGATGTATTGATTTCAGGTGAAACAGGCATCGGTAAAGAACTTGTTGCCAAGGCCATCCACGCCAATTCCATAAGGGCCAAACGAGGACAGTTCATTGCGGTGAACTGTTCTTCTTTTAAAGGCGACTCGACATTGATGGAGTCGGAATTGTTTGGCCATGAAAAAGGCTCTTTTACCGGCGCTATTAATCAAAAAGCGGGCGTTTTTGAAGCGGCACATGGAGGAACGGTTTTCCTTGATGAAATTCACCATCTTGGAAAGGATGCTCAGGCCAAGCTTTTGCGCGCACTCCAAGAAAAGAAAATTAAGCGTGTTGGTAGTACCAAGGAATTTGGTGTCGATTTTCGTTTAGTTTGTGCAGGAAAGCCAAAACTGAAAGAACTGTGTCGCGGAAACGATCCCGATTTCCTTCCTGATCTTTACTTTCGCATTTCTACTTTGGACTTGGAAATCTCTCCACTCAGGGAAAGGACCGAGGATATTGAGCCGTTACTTATGCATTTTAAAGAAATGGCAGAGAATAAATTCAAAATAAAAAAGGATTTTTCGTCTTCGACTATAAGGGCCTTGAAAGGTCATAGCTGGCCTGGAAATGTGAGGGAGCTTGAAAACCTTGTCGAAAGACTTTATGTAGAAGTCGAAGACAGAATCATCAGAAAAAAACATTTACCAAATGATATTTTGGAGTCCAACTCCATGAGTGATGCCATTATAAATTTGGATTTGGAAACCTTGGAGCACTTACAGCGTGAACAGGTCAAGCGATTGATCCTCACGGCTTTGAAAAACAAGGGACATAATATCAAACAAGCGGCAATTGACTTGAAGGTTAAAAGAACCACTTTAAACTCACGAATGAAGTCGCTTGGTATATTTGATTATGGACCGGATGAAAGAAACAATTTACTGAAAACTTTAATAGATAATTTTTCGAGTCTAAGAATTTAAGAATAAGGGGAATACCATGAGAAAAAAGATAGTTACACTTTCGATTTTATCTTCGGCACTTAATATCAATTATGCTCAGGCCAATGAACTGCTAAATGCTGTTCCTGATTGTAAGGTCAATGTTCTAGGAGAAAAATCTCTTTTAACAATGAACTGCCTACAAATGACCGAGTTATCCAACAAGGAGCTGCGAGAACAAATTGAGAAAGCAGTGTCCAACCTTTTCATCGCAAGTCAGATTAGGCCCACTGATAAAGAGGATGAGAAGAAAGGAAAAGAATTAGAGAAGGCCCTTCTTGGACTAAAGGAACGGGTTTCGTTAATTGATAAGGAACATCCTGAAATTGCCCATAAAGTAAAATCAAAGATTCTGGGAGAGCTTCTTCGCACAGGAATTGTCGAAATCGACAAGGAAGAGTTGGAGCTAAATAGAAATGTACAATTGGATTTGAATGATTCGATTATTCGAGAGCTTGAAAGAAGAGGCAATATCCGTGATGTGGTATCTCGCGGGGGGACAATTTGTTTTTAAAGAACAAAAACCTCTATTTATTACTCCCGGCCGTATTATTAATTGGTGGATACATCATTATTTCACAAATACTTCTGAAGGATAAAACTGATATGAAATTAAGAGTCGCTTTCCCGTATGATAAACCCGCTTCGCACTATGAGCCTACCCGAATCCACTTGGGGCCGGAGTACATTTTTCTTGAAAATATTTATAGTCCATTGGTCGAGCTATCAAATGCCAATGGCCAGCCGATTGGTGGAGTTGCCGAAAAGTTTCAATGGGATGAAAATACCAATGAATATTTTCTTCATATCAGAAAAGGACTCAAAACCATAGATGGATATGAAATCACTGCCTTTGATGCCGAGTTTTCTCTCAAAAGACTGCTTGTCAACTCAAGTAATACGCATGGCAACTTCAAGGACATCATTTGTCCAGACTCGAAGCTTGAAACAATCGAGTCACCTTGTGACGGGATAGAGGTCAAGGACAAGTACACCCTCGTTTTAAGACCAGGAGAAAAGAAACCGTTTTTAACCCATATTTTGACGGCCATTGATTTTGCCGTCATTCCAAAAACGTCAGTTGATCCAAAAACTTTGAAAATTGTTGATTATAGAAATACGTCCGGTCCATATTATGTTGATTCATCGAGTAATGATGGAAAGATTCTTCTAAAAGTAAACCCCAACCACTATCACTATAGTGACGAACTTCCTCAAGAAGTTGAGTTCATCCCCAGTGGGATTGGAGACCACAAGTCCTCCATTGATTTATACAAAGAGGGAGAGGTTGATCACATAACCACCATCGACAAGCTGAATCCTGAAAAAGTCATTGGCCTTTCAAAAGAGGTCGATGACGCTTCTTTGCATACAACGATGGATATCAGAACATTTGCCGTGTTTTTTACAGAAAGGGGAATGAAAGAATTTTCCCAAGACGAGAGATTGGCCTACGGAAAGAAAATAAAAGAGGCCTTATCGTCATATTTTCTATCAAGACCGGGCTATCAAGACCGAAAACAGTTTTTGCCTCCTTTTGGAGATGGGCAACTCTCTGACGAACAAAAAGAGGCAATCGAAAAGAAGATTAAAAACACCAGCTTTGACGTTAAAGGAGGAAACTTTAGGCTCGCTCTTCTTCGCGTGGGCTCCATTGATAATTACCAAAAGCTCTTAGAACAATCTTTGCCAGGAATTGAAGTTTTTGAAAGTAATAAGATCCCTGCTCTCACAAATTATGGTTCTTTAGAGGAGATGCCCCATGCTTTCATTGGAGGCCCCGATATAACATTTAATGAGGACATTTCTCTCATCACTTACTCAGTCAATGCCGGGGTTTTTGGCATGACCAAAACGGAAAGACAAAGATGGATTGCCAAATATATGTCAATAATTGATAAGTCTGTACGACTGGATATGCTCCAAGAGTTGCATTTCAAATCACTAATGGAAGGAGTCATCTTTCCCTTGGCGTCTTCTCCATACATTGCTCTATTAAGAAAACCATGGAAGAGCAATCTTCCACAAATATTTGCGAATAATCCGATATGGACGATTACAAAGAACTGAACAAATGGATACTGGCCCACTCAAAGTCTCTTGATCTTCAAGTTGAGAGACTTAATTGGGTAAAGAATTGGCTTCCTGAGTACCACGACTTTCGGGTCACTGGATCGGTGTCAGGTCATAGGCTTGAGGGGAGGGGCACCGATAGAAATGAAGAAATTGCCTTTTATAAATCTTTTTCTGAGTTAATTGAAAGGATGTATTGTTTTGCTCTTAATATAAACAGCAACGGGGTGGCGGCCCATGTTAATAAATCAAAGGCCATAGAAAATGCCAAACTGGAACTCCTCGAAAGGGATGCTGTGCTTTGTCACCATCACGCACAGACTCCTTTTAGAAAGCCGGAAGATTTCGACCTTCCCTGTGAATTTAAAGAGATTCGTGAGCGTTTAAAAAATGAGGGGATAACTCTAGCTTTGGCAACAACTAAAGCGGCAATCGCCGACTGCCATGTGGCCGTTTGCCATGCCAGTGGAGGTGATCGTTTTGGAGGTTTGTACGGATTTGGCTGCAATGAAAATATAAATGATTCTTTTGAAAGTGCCTTGCTTGAATGTTTGATTAATGTCGTGGCCCATTTGGATGGGAATCTCGATTTGTTGCCACTTTCTCCAAATGATCTATATGAAAAGAAAGTGCCAAATGGACTTGACCACAAGCGAGTTCATTTTGCTCACAAACTTTTTGAATTGAAAGCAGATAACTATGGTCCTGTAACATCATTAGAAACTGAAGAAAATATATTTGAGATTAAAACGTTAGAAGCTCCGATTCCAATCTTTGATGATCTTCCTCTTCATGTGATGAGGGCGATCTCGTCGCATCTGCAAGATATTTACTACGGAAGGGTTGAAGAACATAAGATCAACTTGGCGAGATTGAATATCTTTGCAGGACGGGAGTTATCATTGGGAATGTTGGCAATGGTGCCGCATCCAATCGGATAAAGTATGAAAAATCAGAAAAAACTAACACGCCACTTTATCTCACTTTCTCTCATTGTCTGCATGGGATTGTTCATTATTACGACTATTGTCGGTCTCTACTATGTTTATTCTATCAAAAAGGAGAATGCCTTTCATGTTACCAAAGTGGTTGAGGGAATGCTCAAGTCCCATCAATACCGAGAGGCGATCTATTCATTATCCAATGCCAAACTTGGAAGCTTCGAGGCCATTGGTTACTATGATTTTGAAGGGAACCGTGTTTTTGTTCTTCCACCAAGTCTCGGGCCAGATTATTTTAAGGAAGATCGAGGGGTACTTTCAAAACTGACAACGACTAATATTGCCGTGGATATTTTCTTTGATGAACACCAAAAACAGCGTGCTGGAACTATAACCTATACTTATGCCCATGCCAGTGCAATTAAAGCAATTTTGGTCTTTTGCTTTATCGGCATCATGTTTCTTCTTCCAGTTTTGTATAAATATAAAACTCTTATTAAGAAGAGTTTTGAAAGAGATTTACTTGAAGAGAAGAACAAGGGAATCAAGGAAACCGTTAGTCAGGTATGGCACGATCTCAACCAGCCGATGCAACTTTTATATGCTCTTGCTGATAATAGAAATGAGATAGTTCAAGATGAGCGCGAAAAAATTAAAAGTGCATGTGATGATATGAGGTCCATCCTCGATGACCTAAAAGAAAAGCGAGACCAGACCGGGCACGATAAAATGACGACTGTTTGCCTGGCCGCAACGATTAAAGAAACTGTTGAAAAAGAAAATCTTAAACTTTCTCAAAAAAATCAGCATGTATCGTTTAAGATTCAGGGTGATGCTTTTTCCGCTTTTTCAAATATTAATGAAAGTATGCTTAAGCGTTTGTTGGGGAATATTATTGATAACGCTTCAAGGGCCAGCCGAGATGGCGGTGAAATGGCAGTTTTCCTGATCCAAAGAGGTGATAGAAATTTAATCCAAGTTCAGGATTTTGGATGCGGTATCAAGCCAGAACATTTGGCGCTGATTGGCAAACGGGGAATATCCTTTCGCGAAGGGGGAAATGGACTAGGGCTGAGTTTTGCCATGGAAAGAGTGGATGAATGGGCTGGGAAAATTACCATATCTTCCGAGCTTGGCAACGGAACGATAGTGTCCATATCACTTCCAAGAGTAAAAACTCCAAGTTGGTTTCACGAAAAGTTGAATCTTAAAAATGTTAGAGAATTTATTTTAACGGATGACCGTCCGGTCATTCACACGCTTGTCAAAGAGTCACTGGAGAAAAACGTCCCCGCCATAAAAAAATACTTTCACCATTCTTCTGAGGAATTTGAAAACTGGTTTCAAGAAAATCGAGAAAAGCTTATAGGGCCCATCTTTGTATTTGATTATGACTTGGGTGAAAACACAAAAAATGGCATCGACCTGATTCAAGAATTTGACCTTGAATCAAAATCTGTTTTATTGACCAATTATTACGATGATCTATTGGTACAAACCAAGGCCCTAAACGCCAATGTTAGAATATTTCCGAAGGGACTGATTGAATATTTGGGAAAGGAAAAGTTTAGTCAATGTTAAGTTCTTCCTTTCCTGCTCGCATGGCCCTATTTCGTTTAAGGCCGACTTCAAGAAGGTCGTTGGTCAAGCTGAGTTCTTCCTCGGTCATTTTCTCCATATTGTAATAAAGTCTGCGTTTAGCTTCACTGATGGAATCCAGCTTACTCATAATGTAAGGATAAGCGCGAAGAAAATTGATGACTTCCTTTTGACCGATTTTCAAAATAAATTCGGCGGCCTTGAAAAATTGTTGCAAGCTGCCCTGCCCATAGAGATACATATTCTTTAAGGTTTGTTCCGTGCGACCAAGATGCTTGGCCAGGATTTTTCTTCTTTTGGCCTTTTCTTCGTTACTGAGGATTTCTCCCTCTTTACCAACGAGATACTCAGCAATCATTAATTGCATAAAGATTTCAATGTTGGTGTCCTTCTCGGGATTCTCCCTAAGTCCTTCCACAACATTCGCTCTTCTTCCCCTGCCGGGCCTTTTTTTGTGAGTATTCGGTTTTTTTGCCACGTTGCATTTCCACTTTCTCTTAAAGACGTACTTTTTTGCTATCCTATATCATTTTTCAAACTTAGTTAATCTTTAAATCCTCAATATTAGACCCTTAAAAGCGCTCTTTTATGCAGAATATATGATTTTTTGCCAATAGATAGTTTGATTTATGATGATAAATATTTAATAAGTTATACTAATCAAACTATTTAAAGAAATGGTTGTGCAAATGGAAGAGAGCAAAAGACAAGAATCATCAGGGTCGTAAGAGGCCACTCCACTGGCAACAATGATGAAGGCCTTTCTCAATAATCTTGAGATCAATATTCCAAGAAATGAAATCCCTGTGGATTTCTTCGGAATTATCTTTGAAAGATTTTATAATCACTTCTACGAAAAGGGTGAAAATACCCAGGAAACCGCTTTTAGAAGAATCACAGAAGTGAACGGCATCAAAGTTGAGTTTGAAAAAGGTGCACCCTTTCCCTATAGCAAGAAAGATCACAGCGGAGGAAAGTATCGAATCATTGTGCTTCCCGATAATGGTGAAACTTCAGAAGAAAAGAAATTAAAAATTTTTCAAGTCCTGAAGGAATTTGATTGTCTGGAGGCACTAGGAACCTACCAGCTCCTTTTATCCATGTTCAATTCGTACCTGTATCATCCCAAGAATCTGATTGATTTTTTAAAGAAGAGTGATCCTAATCCCACCCCTGAAATGCAAAAAGTTTATACCAATATGTTCGAGTGGCTTGAGCAAAAAGGCTCCCTACTAAGTCGAGGGCGCTCATGATGGAACATGCCGACTTGAACAAAGTGATAGCTTCATAAAAGGATAAATATGGAAACATCTGAAACTAGCAACTTTGTTGCTCATCTTGATGACGAAGAGCAAATCCTCGAAACCTTCAGGCATATTTTTGAGGAATCAGGATTTAAAGTGGATTCGTTTACCGATCCGTCCGACGCCTTTAATGCCATTCAATCATCACCTGAAAAGTATTCTCTCATCGTGAGTGACTTCAATATGGCACCTATGAATGGAATTGAGTTTTTCAAGAGACTTAAGGCCCATAATTATTTTAATATTAAACATCGTGCAATCCTGTCGGGGGAAGTGGGGACTCGTTATTTCACACAAAAGTGTCAGCAAAACTTTGACATCACATCGGATGAGATTGTCCTTTTTAGTAAAATCAACATCAAGGAGATTATCTCTTTTTTGAAGAAAATTTCTTATCAGTATCCTCTTGGAAATGAAGGGAAGAAAGAGTTTTACCGATTGGAAAAACAGGCCCTCATGAAAGGCTTTCGACCGGAGGAAGAATTTTTTTTGGAAGATTGTCTTTTTAAAGAAGGGCAAAGTGTGCTAGATGCCGGTTGTGGTTCGGGAATTATTTGTAGAATGTTGGCCCTTATTAACGCAAAAAAAAATGTTCACTTTCATGGAATTGAAGTTTCAAAAGAGACTGCGTTTCTTGCCCAAAAAAGAATAGAAGGGATAGAGGTCTTTTCCAATATCATTTTGACCCAAGCGAATCTTGAAAATGTCCCTTATCCAGATGAGTCTTTTGATGCCATAATCTGCCGTTATGTGTATGAACACATGGCCAATCCCCAAAAAGTGACAGATGAGTTTTTTAGAATCTTAAGGCTTGGTGGGAAATTGATGGTTATCGATTCCAATGGACTGCTTATCAATATTCGGTCCACGCATTATCCGCAACTAGGCGAACTTCAGGATAAGTTGGCAGCGAAAGGAATTCCCAACTTTGATTTTTTCATTAACGATAACCTGCCATCTTATCTGGAAAAGGCCGGATTTAATGTGGGCCCTGACTCAATGAGTTTTCGAGAAATTCCCATTATATTCAATGACGACGAATCAAAGCAGATCGAGAAAAATCGGCTTAAAGAAGTTTTTGAAAATGCCAAAAGTATTCTTGCTCCAGTGTTTGGCGGAGAGAATGAGCTTGATAATTATGTTAATCTCGTCAATATGGTGTTGGATGACTCAAGGACCGAGTTTAAATACGACAAGCGGTTTTGGAAGATCATAAAACCTTAGAACGAATATCCAAATCCAAGCCCGAGTCTGGCGATATGAAGGGACGTTGCCCCTTCAAGGTCATGCTGCTTGTAAAAGCCGTGATAGAACCAATCCTTGCTGGCCTTCATGTTGAGATAGAGTATAAATTTGGTTCCCTCAAATTCTTGGGGATTGACCTTGCTTTCTCTGCTTTGAGAACTCATGACAGAGCTACTGTAACTTGCTTTGGCTAAAAATTGTTTCCCAAACCATTCAAACTTTTTGGAAACTCCCAACGTCAAAAATGTAAGGGTATGCTCTCTTGTTGAGAGTGGTTCGCCAGAAGGTAGTTCCTCTGTATTGTAAGATGAAAAGCGCTCATGATCGATCCCAGTATAAACTTCTACCGGCCAACTCTCTCTTTGATAACCAATGTAAGAATTTAGGCCGTACTCCCAAGGGAGGGAAACGCTTTCATTTTGATCGGAAAGACCACTATCAAGTTTGGAAACATAAAGACTTCCGGAATAGTTCCAGTCATAGTGAAGTTTTTTGAATGTGGATAATCCTAATGTAAAAGGTGAATCTTGACTGGATTTGGTGGTGATGTTGGAATTTAAAATACTCTCTTGAAACGAACCTCGCGAGAGAGCATAGAATAGCGAAAAGTTCCATCTGCCTTGTCTTTCTTTATCGTCACTTTCTGAGATTGCCGCCACTACCTGACTTGTCTCCTTTCCAGTTGAAGCAGTTTTCCTTTGGGCCTTATTGCCGATACTGTTATTAGCTGCAAAACTTTTGCTTGGAGAATTTAAGCGTGGCATAAGTACAACACGGTAAGGAATTTCCACATAGACACGCTCGCCAGGAACGAGGGAGGCGGGATCTTCAAGAGATGAGTTCCAGCGTTTAATTTTTTCAAAATAACCGTCTTGATCCAAGATATTTTGGGGAATACCGACTCGGTATTCAAGTAGCTCTCTTAGAGATTCGCCACCAAGGGCATAGACGTAGCCGGTCTTAATCAGCGGTTCACCTGCCTCTAATGAGGTCACACAAAGCAAAGATAAAAGGATAGGTAAAATATACCGCTTATACAGTTCCACAGAATTATTTTACACTAAAAAACATGGATATTAGGATAGAGAAAAATTTACCACTTCTTTTATTCTTTTTGTCATTTACCTTATGCCAATCCTGTATCAGCACTGATGCATCATTGAGTGAGGCAAGTGAGTCTGAAAGCTATGTGGGAGAAGAAACATTTTTAGAAAGTTCAGATTTCATCGTTGATGATGATAGTGAGATTTTGACTGTTTCTGATCGACAGAAAATTGAAGACGCCGAATTAATGAACGCGTTAGAAGACCGTGTGACCGAAGAGCAATCTGCTACTCAAAAGATTGTCGAACCAAATGAACTTCTTGAATATCAGACTAAGAAAAATGAAACCTTGATGCTTATTGCTTTCAATATTTATGGTGACTATCGAAAGTGGCGTGAGATTGCTTCTCTTAATGAAG
The DNA here is from genome assembly GCF_002903145.1 of Halobacteriovorax sp. DA5. Lineage (NCBI taxonomy): Bacteria > Pseudomonadati > Bdellovibrionota > Bacteriovoracia > Bacteriovoracales > Halobacteriovoraceae > Halobacteriovorax > Halobacteriovorax sp. DA5. Next base: position 38,990 of record NZ_PPDJ01000001.1, read on the forward strand.
ACATTCTTGGAGGAAGCTATGATCTTTCCCATCGCCCTATCTTAAGATACCGAAAACCCCTCAAGCCTTACACTCCACCTATAGGAAATCCCTATCTCATCAAGAGTGGCGATTCATTAAGTCGTATCAGCAAAAAGGTTTACGGCAATTGGCGTGAATGGCCTGTCATTTATAAGAATAATCCTCAGCAGATTCGTGATCCCGACCTTATATTTGCTGGCTTTACCTTGTATTACCCATCACTCAATAAAATGGCCCTTCAGCTCTATTAAATTATAAGTGATTGTATTTTGGTTATACTTCACCATAAATGCCCACTCTTGTTCTCATATTGGAGATGACCTCAATTAAGTCCCTTACTTTAAGTTACTAAAAGTACGGATATAAAACTTATTAGGCTAAACATATTTTAAAATCTTACGAAAAGGTTTTGAGAAACCAATGGTTTAAATGAAAAGGTGTATTTTTGAGAACTGTCTTTGTCTACATTGCTTTATCACTCATCCTCTCTGGTTGTTTTTTTCAACCAGACAAAGTCGAGACTTTCGGACTTGACCGAAATGCCACTAAAAGTGGGAGTGTGGCCAAGGCGACAGTTTCCGCAGTCTCTATTGTCAACGACCAATTGGTTATCAATGGTAGTGCCCTTGATGGCGTAAATACTGTGCGAATCACAGGCCCTTCGGGATTTGATGAAACTTTTGCGATTGAATCCAAAACCACCTCTAACCTTATTGCCAACGGCCTAAAAAATATCTCTTTTGCAGTGGGTGCGGTTTTTAGTTTAATTATTTCTGATGCCTATGGTGCGGCGACCTTTCAAGTAACATTTACGCTGCAAGACGGAGCTGTCACTGCTTCAAAACTGGCCAGTATGGGAGCAGGCATAGGGCAAGTCTTAAAATATGATGGAACAACTTGGGTTCCTAGTGATCTTGGTGGTCTCACTTACGCCGGAAATTGGAATGCAACCACGAACTCGCCTGATCTCTCAGGCGGAGGCAATCTTGGTGAATATTATATCGTCAATACTTCTGGGACTTATGATCTTCTGGGAGGGGCCGGAACCAACTCATGGGCAGTGGGTGACTGGGTGGTTTGGAACAATGTTCTTGCTCAATGGGAAAAAATTGATAATGCCACCAATGTGCAAAGTTTTAACGGAAGGAGTGGCGCGGTCACTCCTCAGTCAGGAGATTACACTTGGGCACAAATCAATAAAACCACGTCATCCATAAATGATATTGCCGATGTGGACACCACAGGCATTGCTTCTGGCAAGATTCTCAAGTGGAATGGTTCTGCCTGGGTTATTAGCGACGATTTAAGTGGCGGTGGTGCTGGCTCTGTAACAACTGCTGAGATTTCCGATGGAACCATTGCAGATGTGGATATTTCAGGAAGTGCGGCGATTGCTCAAAGTAAAATTGCAAATCTCTCGACAGACCTTTCAAGTAAACTCCCACTTGGGGGTGGTACGATGACCGGGAACATTGCCATGGGGGCAAATAACATTACCTTCTCTACTGGGCTTGTGGATGGAGTTGATGTTAGTGCCCTCAGTTCTCAGGTTACTACCAATACCACCAATATTTCTGGAAAAGAACCCACCATTACCGCAGGAACCACAGCGCAATACTGGCGTGGAGATAAATCTTGGCAAACTTTAGATACCGATGCCGTTCCCGAAGGGGCAACCAATAAATACTACACCGCCGCACAGGCGCGAACCGACCTCATCGAAGTGGGAAGCATTACCAATGGACAGACGACCACCGCTCCAAGCAGTGACGACGTTTCAGATGCTCTCGCCCTTAAACAAGATCAAATCACGGGTTCAACAGACCTGAGCGTAAACTCCATAACCTCAAGCGCCCAGGGAGGCATTAATGTAGCTCCTTTCGGAACAGGCGTAGGACAGACTGGGGAGTTTCGCTTTTATGAACTTACCGCCAATGGTTCAAACTACGTAGGCTTCAAGTCTCCCGATGCTCTGGCAGCAAGTCTTATTTGGACAATGCCCGCCGCTGATGGCAGTAGTGGACAAGTTCTTTCAACTGACGGCTCGGGAGTGCTTTCATGGGTGACACCAAGCTCTGGGTCGGTGACAACAGTGACCGCCTCAGCTCCGCTATCGAGTTCTGGTGGCGCGACACCTGACATCTCAATTTCTCAGGCCAATGGCTCCACCAATGGTTATCTTTCAAGTGCGGATTGGACTACCTTTAACAACAAACAAAACGCTATAACCACAGGAACGACTGCCCAATATCTAAGAGGCGATCTTTCTCTTTCAACGCTCGCTACCGATGTACGAGGGACAACTCTAACTGGCTTTGTTTCCGGTGCAGGCGTCGTATCTAGTGCCGATACGGTTCTTTCCGCCATCAACAAGCTTGATGGAAATATTGCCGGGAAAGAGCCAACACTTACCAAGGGCAATCTAACAGAAGCAACTTCTTCAGTCCTCACCATCACAAGTGGAACAAGTGCCGTTATTGGGACCGGAACTACTATCGAAGTAAAACAGGCGAACACCACCACCAATGGCTACCTCTCAAGCGCTGACTGGAACACTTTTAATAATAAACTTGGAGCCAGCAATGTTGATAACTCAACCATCGAAGTAAGTGGTGGCAATCTCCAAGTCAAAGACAGCGGGATTTCCACTGCAAAAGTTGCAGATGGAGCGATAACAGGGATCAAGATTTCAAATTCACTTGAGACTAAATCCGCAGACTACACGGTAACCACAGCAGATAATAATAAGGTTTTTCTGGTTTCAGGGGCGAGTACACTAACGCTTCCTGCTGCTGCTACCGCAGGAAGTGGGTTTGCCATTACTATTAAAAATATTGATGCATCTGAGACGGTGGCCGTTGTTGCTCCCGAAGCAATTGATGGCGAAATCTATGGGAAAGAACTGCAGAGCCAATATGCAACAGCACAGCTTATCTCTAATGGATCAGCTTGGTTTATCACCTACTCAACGGGAACACTAGGAACGGGGGCTCTCAGTTGTCCTACAGGCTTCATTGCTGTTACTGGAAACGGGACCCTCGGCACTTCCGATTTTTGCGTGATGCAGTTTGAAGCTAGAAATGTATCTTCAACTCCAAGAAGTAATGATGCTGATGCCTCTAGTTCTCCTTGGGTCAGTATTAATGCTACTACTGCTCAAAGTGAATGTGAGTCCATGAGTGAGGGCGGTTTTTCCGGAACCTTTGCTCTGATTTCAAACCCTGAATGGATGACTATCGCAAGAGATATTGAAGGTGTTGCTTCTAACTGGTCTGGAGCAAGTGTTGGTAGTGGTCACATTCCGAGGGGGCACACTGACAACTCACCTGGCAGTGCCCTTGCAATTACAAGCACAGCCGATTCCTATGACGGTACAGGAAACAACTCAGGACAAGCTGCGGGTTCTGGTTGGGAGCAAAAAAGAACACACACTCTTTCAAATGGAAGTACGATTTGGGATTTTTCTGGAAATGTTTGGGAGTGGGTTGATTGGGACTCGGGAAGTGCTGGCTTTACTACTGGTCCAACAAATGGGACAGCTTCTTGGCAAGCTTTGACATCTTTATCAGGTTCAGTAACAGCAAATGATCTTCAATCGAGTGGCGGATATACCTCTAGTCAGTCTTTTGGGCAATGGTATGGCGGTTCTGCGGGCGCTGCGCTTCGCGGCGGTCGTTGGAGCTCTGGTACGAACGCCGGTGCGGTCGCGCTCAGTTTGAACGCTGCTCCGTCGAACACGGGCACGGACATTGGCTTTCGCTGCGTCTATCGCCCGTAGCGTCATAGTTAACTCATTTAAAACAAGTTTAAGTCGGCAAGACCCTTGGAAAGCGGCGTAGCCGCGTATTGGATTCTTGGTCCTTGGAATAAAAAGTTGAGTTGAAAAATTGTTTTGTGAAAAATCTAAAATTTTTAGGCCCGCGCGAAAGCGCGGGCAAATTATCTTAGAGAGTTTAGCGTTTCCATATTTACTGAATAGATATTATGTTAGGAATAAATTTATGATTGATTTACATTAATAAATTTTATAGAAATGAAGAAAAAAGTTGCAATGATTAGGGTGGATATGGTCGAATTTTTTAGCAGAGCAGAGCAGAGCAGAGCAGAGCAGAGCAGAGCAGAGCAGAGCAGAGCAGAGCAGAGCATTACTTAAGTCGGCAAGCAATTGGATAGGATGAGCGAATGCTCATCCCTTGGCTCTTGACCCTTGGAAAATAAAAACAAATTTTAGCAAGCAAGATGAGGCCATAGCAAGGCAGGCTTCACACTCGCCCCGTAGGGGCGAAAGAAATTTTTTTGATTATTCGGAAACTTTCCGGAAAATATAGAAATGCTTTCCGGAAATTCCAGAAAGTATTTCCATTTGCGGCTCACAAGTAACCTCTTCTTTACGCGGCATGGAATTAATTTTTGTTAAATTTAATCAAACTTTTTACTCTAAATAGTTTGATTATTGTTAAGGCACGTTTATCCCTCTAAAATAATATCAATTTATAAAAAGAATTAACTGAAAGAGAGTGCTTGTTGATTATGAAAAATAAAAATGGTGATTTAACCGTTCAGGAGGCTTCAGAGCGGCTCGGAGTCACGCCTCGGTCAATTATTAACTACATCAACGCCAAGGAGATCGAGGCGGTTAAAGTTGGAAAATCATGGTTTATTAGAAGAGCTTCATTAGACTCTTTTTCAATCAGATTTGGCATTGGAAGAAGTGTTTCATCGTCACCCTCCACCAAGGAGAAAGTAGAAACAAACTTTCCGAATGATTCGGAAAATGCGGAAAAAGAGGAAAGTTCCGGAAAATCATTTTCTGTTAAAAATTTGAGACTTTTTGCTAAGGCCAAGGATATTTTGGGGGCTCTAGAGTTTGATCAATCAGAGGCTAATGCAAACTTAAAGGAGCGCTTGGAGGATTTGAAACTCTCTGCGATTGAATTGCTTGGCGCTGGGTACTACTCTTTTGAGCCAAAAAACAAAAAAAATCTCTATAATGAATCAAGGCAAAAGGTGGGCGCCATTCTTGCTTTGTCTTATTTCAACTTAACAGATTGTGAAGCCTCTCTAAAGCTCGTTCGTGAAATTGAAGATGATCTTCTCCCTGCATATTCAGCACTTATAAAAAGAATGGATCGAAGAAATGAAAAGCACAAAAGTATATAGTGATTGCTATCAGGCCGCCATCCAGATATTTCATCGGACGAAGTCATTTCCAAAGGCACTTCGCCCAACACTTGGTCGCAAAATAGAAGAAGCTTCTTTAAACTGTCTTCTCAGTGTAAGAAAGGCAGGAGTAACCAAAGCAAGTGTCCGATTGAGACATCTCTATAGCGCATCCGAATCTCTCGACGAGATTAGGACTCTTATTCAATTTTCACGTGATATGCAGGCCCTCAATGTTGCTGGTTTTTCTGAGATAACGACTTTGACTAAAGAGATAGGAAAAGAAATTGGTGGATTTATCAGATTTGAAAGAAAAAATGCTCATCCAGAGAGTTAGTGATTTTGAAAACCTCCTTATTGCCTTTTACGATTGTTCAAGGGGAAAACGTCGAAAAGAAGGGTATCAAAAGTATCTCTTCAATTTTGGCGAAAAACTAAAACACATTCAAGAGGAAATCAATAAGACCAGTGATTTTAAGTGGGGTGGTTATCGGGAATTTTATGTTCATGACCCAAAGAAAAGGCTTGTGATGGCAGCACCATTCAGAGATCGAATTGTTCACACAGCACTTCATCGTGTGGTTGAACCTATTATTGATCCGTCATTTGGTTGTAGGACGTTTGCTTGCAGGACGGGTATGGGAAATAGAAAGGCGGCGGTCCGACTTCAAAAACAGCTTTCTATTATGGGAAAGAATCGCTACTGCATAAAGCTTGATGTGAAAAAGTATTTTGCATCAATAGATCACAAAATTTTGTTTCACAGTTTTATGAGTCTTCTTCAGGACAATAGTTTAGAAAAAATACTCTGGAGTTTAATAAAGTCGCATGAAGACTATAACTTGAAAGGAAAGGGAATCCCCATTGGGAACCTAACATCACAACTTTTTGCCAACTTTTATCTCTCCTTATTGGATAGAAAGGCCTGCGAACTTCTTGAGATTGATTTCTTTGAGGATAAATATGAAAGAGATGCAAGCTACATTCGTTATATGGATGATATGGTGATCTTAGCAAACGATAAGAAAAGGGCACTTCGTGTGGCAAGTGAGCTGGTGTCCATTGCGAATCGCGAGTTGAAAATTGAAATTCCTACATACAAATATGTTGTTCTGGCCAATGATCCAGTTCCTTTTCTGGGGTATGTCCTCAATGAAGAGGGAGGGCGTCCATTGAGAAGAAATGAAAGAAAGTTTACAAAAAAAATAATGAGGTTAAAAAAGAAGGGCTTTGACTTATCGTACAGAGCACAAGTCATTCAATCTTATGAGGCCTGGCAAAATTTACAATTGGAGGTGTAAAACCGATTCGCTCTTTTTCTGGGGGCGCTGCGCTTCGCGGCGGTAATTGGAACAATGGAACGAACGCCGGTGCGTTCACGCTCAATTTGAACAATGCTCCGTCGAACACGAACACGAACATTGGCTTTCGCTGCGGTTTTTTTGGCGTCGGCAGACTTGGGAGAAAATAGGTGTAGGAAGTTTACGGGTACGCTTGTAGGCCACTTTTCTCACAATAGTGAGAACCCAAGGCACTTCGGTTTTATTCCTGGGCCAACCACGAGGGGGAAATTTCCCCTTTGTGGAGTCCGAAAAATTAAGCGACATGAAGAAGTTCAAAGTCAGGGGCACGAATTGGTTGAAGCCTATTTGTGATGTGTGAAACTTGGATGCAGGAATCATTTAAAATTTTCTAAGAGCGCTTGGACAGCTTTGAGTTTGTCATCCGAGATTGTCTCCAATATTGCCAGGCAATTATCAATGACCTCATCCCTTAAAACCTCAGAGTTCAGAAGATCATAGTAGTCTTCCATTTTTTGGCCATAGGAATGAACAATGTGCCGTATTTCATCAAGCTTATCAGTAAGATCGACCCTGCCACTTTCTCTGTGGTCAATCATGCTACGACTGAAACCACAAAGTTTCGCAGCATCTGGCTGGGAAAGTCTCGCTCTTCTGCGCAGAACTTTAAGGACGCGAGATTCTTTGGAGATAATTTTTTGATACTTCCGGTATTCTTTGGGGTCTCTTCTTGTGGTTTTGTAGGCGCTTCGGGCAGGCAGTTTGGGAATGACAAGTTCTCCTTCCAAAATTTGTTTAAATTCGCTTTTAGTATAGCGGAAGCGTCGCAAAAGGATGCCCTGATCTTCAGGGCTAAAATTTGACCGGCCATCTTCACATTTCTTTACTGTTTCTTTGGATTTTCCAATTAGTTTGGCCACTTCCTCACGCGTGACTTTTTTGAAAATTCTCACATCCCTTAAGGCCTGGCTTTCACGGGTATGGCGATTAGTTTTTTCTTTTCCTTTTCTCTCTGAATAAGTGTGCAATCTGTCTTGATACATTTTCCGTCTCCTTCTGTTTCAAGGACTCTCGAAAAAGTGGATGACGGTCTTGGATAAAATGAAGATCGTACGGTGTCCCTTTTGTTCAGCAAGGGATTGCTCGTTCTTCAAGAGGTCGTTTGAAACGACCTTCTATGAGCAAGGTGGTGCTCACTTGGTTTTCTTTGAATTTCTACAAAGTTAATTATCATAAGGGTCGCCTACTCATTACTTATGGTTCACTCTGGACAGGGTAGCCTCAGAGTAGCCATAAAGTAGCCAACTTATGAAATATCTTGAAACAAACAGAGATGCCTAAACTTCCGAATTCGACTAACTTATTGCAACCATTAGTTTTTTAATTTTAAAGACTTGAAGCATTTTGGGCCCCAGAGGGCCCAATCAGCTAACGAAATTGGAGCGCGTGACAAGATTCGAACTTGCGACATCCACCATGGCAAGGTGACACTCTACCAACTGAGTTACACGCGCTTATTTGAGTGAGATGAAATATATTGCTGAGAGAAAAAGTTGTCAATAGGTACAGAATATTTTTTTTCAATAAAGTATTAACTACTTAATTTTACAAATATATTCTGCACCTTTGTTTAAATTAAAGGTAAATAAATATCTGTGATCAGTTCATTTTCAGGAACCTCTGGAAAGAAGTTATGATAATGAAAGAAAAGTGGAAAATCTCGAAGCTCCTCGCCACTTGTCGGAAGCCATTTTCCATATAATTCGTAGATCTTACCCTCAATATTATCAGGTGAACCAAAGTGGCGTACAACAGCACATCGCCCAGCTGGAATCGTTTTTTCGATAACTCCATCTTTATTTTGTTTTAAGTCTTCAAATAGTTCACCACAAATATCAAAGGCAAAATCCTCTGGTTTTGTATTATTTGGATCGTTGTAGACGATACCAAATGTGCGTGCTTTGTTTATTGGTGATTGCTTACTTTGAATTCGCCAATTTTTAAACTTTTCAACTGAATTGTTAAGAGTTGTGGGTGAAGCTCTATGTTCAAGAACGGCCACCTTCATTTCTTCTAAGTTTATTATTTTTATTTCCATGTGATTATCTCCTGTAGGAATTATGAATTGATATTTCTCATGCCACTTTTCCCAGTTAGGTGCACTTCTAAATTGAGAAGGAGTAACATTAAAAACTTTTTTAAAAGAACGAGAAAATGCCTCAGGACTATCGAAATTAGCATCAAATGCGATATCGATAATCTTCATTTCTTTGTTGAAGACAAGTTGATACGAGGCCCTCTTTAATCGTGTTAATTGAATAAAGCTGTATAGACTAATATTAAGTTTTGCCGTGAAGACACGGTGAAAGTGATACTTAGATAAACCTGATACTTCTGATAGTTTTTCAAGGTTAAGATCTTCATTAATATTATCAGCTATATATTTACAGATAAGAGCTATTCTATCGTTATATTCATTACTCATAAAACTATGATAGCGTACTTTAATTTTGGAAACTTGATTAATCTTGCTCTTTAAGAATTTCTTTATAGATTTCTTTTTCCCGAGCCATCAGGTGAATCGAGAATATATTGAGGTAGAAGCCACCCTGGGACTTGGCGGCGAAGCTTACGATAGATTTCTCGCCCTTCATCTTGTGTGAGGTAGAAGTGCATGGCACCTTTTGCTTGGTCAGGATGGTGGAGGTAGTAGGGCCTAACTCCTAAATCATGAAGTTTATAAATAAGCTTTTCTAAGTCTTCGACTTTATCATTCACGTCTTTTAGAAGCACAGATTGCGAGAGTAGTGGAAAGTATTTTCCAAGTTTTGCAATACAATCACGCACATCGCTTGTGATCTCATCGGCGTGATTTATGTGAATAACAATATTGATATCGTTGAATACTTGCTTGAACTTGTTAAGAACTTCGATCACTTCATTACCAATATAATTTGGAAGGGAAGCGGGAGTTCTGGTATGAAAACGAATGAATTTAATATGTTCTAATTTGCTAAATTCATTTAGGTAGAAATCGATTTTTGCAGCTGAAAGCATAAAAGGATCGCCACCTGAAAAGATAATTTCATTAACCTCAGTATGGGCCTTGAGGTAAGTTATAACTTTTTCAAAATCGGCCTTAAAAATTTCATGCTTTCCACTTAATTCATTCTTTCTGAAACAATAGCGACAAATTACCGGACAAATAGTTGTCGGAGTAAAAAGGGCGCGATTATCGTAGCGATGGATCAGTTGTGGAGCGACGTATTTTTGTTGATCACCAATTGGGTCATCAAATCCATCCTGATGAAGTTCTTGATTAGAAGGAAGAAATTGTTTGGCATGAATGCCATCAAATCCTTCTTTTTCAATTAGCTCATTTATATGATTGGGGATAAAAACTTCGTAGCGAGATGGTTCTAAATTGAGACCAAAGCGAGCATTGACTTCATCTGTGCTTCGCAGTCCTTTTCTCATTCTTCGCTATTATCTTTTTTGTTTTGTTCTTCGTATTTTTTAATGTCATTTAGGTGATGCCACTTGGCCCAATAGGCACATCCACGAATAAGAAGGGCCCCGTAAAGAGCAATTCCTGTAAAGTGAAGCATTACACTTACTGTAGAGAGCACACCTGTGTTTTGAAGTAACCAGTAGATCCAATAGAGTAGAGCGATGTGAATGATGAAGATCACGACAAATTGGATTTTATAAGAGATTGATTTTCCTGCTAGCATGGCGTCTTTATATAACTACTTTGAGTCATTTTCAACATGCTCACGGATTTCTTGGATCTTTTTAATGGCAAAAGATTTGTAGATATCTGTAAGTAGGCAGTGAGCGTAGAGAACATCGCCGGCAGGCATTGGTAAAAGAGCAACAGGTTTTATTGGTCTAAATTTACCTTTGTATGTTCCACCCTTGTATTTGATATCAATAACTTCTTGTTTAGCGATATGTGCTTGAAGTTTTTGAATCGTTTCAGGGGCTTCTGCGATATTGGCCTTTCTAAAGTCTTGGATATTTAGAATTTCACCTTCTTTAAGTTGGCGATTTGACTTCACTTCATCCAGGGTTTTAGCAAAAACACGAAGACAGGCAATTGTATCATCAAGTGCACGGTGATGATTTTCAAGAGGAATATCAAAGTGTTTACACAATGAACTTAGTTTATGGTTCTCACTTCCTTTCACATATTTTCGAGAAAGTTTGCATGAGCAATAAACCTTAGCTTTATGTAATTCCATCTTAAGTTGGTGCATCGCAAAGACGATAAAGCCTATATCAAATTTTGCATTATGAGCCACAAGAGTGTGAGTTCCACTGAACTCAAGAAATTTTGGTAAGACCTCTTCAATTGAAGGAGAATCTTTGACCATCTCATCTGTGATACCATGGATTTTTGTTGTGAATTCAGGGATTGGATTTTTAGGTTTTACTAGGGACTCAAAAGTTTCTATTTTGTTCCCGATGACTTTAATAGCCGCAATTTCAATGATTTCGTCAACTAAAGGGGAAAGTCCTGAGGTCTCTAGATCGAGTGCTATAAGGCCTTCTGGGAAATACTTATTGATATTTTTAATTTCGCTCTGTGTAAAATTAATGATAATCCCTTTAAGTTGGCTTATAGAGGGCAATTACAACGATTTGTAAATATTAACGAATCGTAGCAATGTGTCATGCCAATTTTAAATAATTTTAGTACGTTGAAGAACCTTAAATCTTAACTTTTATTACTGATTATGGGCCTTATGGTCAATAGTTTGAGGAAATATTTTTATGAAGAAATTTGATGTTATTGTTATTGGTTCTGGGCCAGGTGGATATGTCGCCGCTATTCGTGCTGCCCAACTTGGAAAAAAGACTGCGATCGTTGAAAGTAAAGAACTAGGCGGTGTTTGTCTTAACCGTGGATGTATTCCAACAAAAGCGGTTCTTAAAGCAGCTCACAGTGTACACGAGCTTGCTGATATGAAAGATCTTGGTATTGATGTTGAACTTAAAGGTTTAAACGGTGGCCAAGCTGTTAAGCGTGCAAAGGGAATCTCTGCAAAGATTTCTGGTGGTGTTGCTTACCTAATGAAGAAAAATAAAATTGAAGTTTTTGAAGGTTATGGAAAGCTTCGTACAAATACTCAAGTTGAAATTACTTCATCTCGTGGTCACACTGAAACAATTGAAGGAACAAATATCATCCTTGCAACTGGTGCTCACTACCGCTCATTTCCTGGACTTGAGCATGATGGAAAAAGACTGATTGGTGCTTGGGAAGCAATTAAAATGGAAGAGCTTCCAAAGTCAATTGGGATCATCGGAGCTGGTGCTATCGGTGTTGAGTTTGCTTACTTCTGGAATGCATTTGGTGTTGATGTTCATATCTTTGAACTTCAAAAGAATCTTCTGCCAATCGAAGATGAAGAATCTTCAAAAGTAGTTGAGAAAGCATATAAGAAATACGGAATTAAAATGTCTCTTGGTGTTGAAAAAGTTTCAGCTAAGAACAATGGTAATGACGTAACAATCACTGAAGTAAAAGGTGGTAAGACTGTTGAGCATAAATTTGACATGGGTCTAATCGCTGTTGGTATGACAGGAAATATCGATGGTATCGGACTTGAGACTGTTGGTGTTCAAACTGATCGTGGGTTTGTTGTAGTTAATAATACTTACCAAACAAACGTACCAAATATTTACGCAATCGGTGACCTTGCTGGTCCACCTCTTTTAGCACACGCAGCTTCTCACGAAGGTATTATTGCTGCTGAAGCGATTGCTGGTCTTCACCCACATCCACTAGATAAGATGAATGTTGCTGGTTGTACTTACTGTCAGCCACAAGTTGCATCTGTTGGTTACACAGAAAGAGCTCTTAAAGAACAAGGTATTAAATACTCAGTAGGTAAGGTTCCATTTACTGCAAATGGTAAGGCCATGGCATCTAACGAAACAGAAGGGTTTGTTAAAACTCTTATGGGTGAAGATGGAGAAATGCTTGGTGCACACATTGTTGGTACTCATGCAACTGAACTAATTCACGAGTATGTACTGTTCAGACAAATGGAAGGTGTTGATGAAGAAATGTTCGCAACGATTCACCCACACCCAACTTTAGGAGAATTCCTGGCTGAATCTGTGTTAAACGCTAAAGGTAGATCAATCAATTTTTAATTATATATAAGGACTGAATATGAAAAATGATATCGTAATGCCACAAATGGGTGAGTCTATTACAAACGGAACGATTACAAAGTGGCACAAGCAAGTTGGTGACACAATTGAAATCGATGAAATCCTATTAGAGATCTCGACTGATAAAGTTGAATCGGAAATTCCATCTCCATTCTCTGGAAAGATCGTTGAGATTCTTTTTGAAGAAGGTGAGACAATTGATGTTGGTGTAAAAATCGCAGCAATTGATGATGATGCAAATGCAGCTGTTTCAGCAGCACCTGCTGCGGCGGCTCCGGCTCCTGCAGCTCCAGCAGCAACTCCTGCTCCTGCGGCAGCGGCTTCTTCTTCAGATACTCTTGAAGACGTTGTTATGCCACAAATGGGAGAGTCAATTACTAACGGTACAATCACAAAGTGGCACAAGCAGCCAGGTGATATGATTGAAATCGATGAAATCCTTCTTGAGATTTCAACTGATAAAGTTGAATCAGAAATTCCATCACCATATGCAGGTCGTGTTGAACAAATTCTTTTTGAAGAAGGTGAGACAATTGATGTTGGTATTAAAATCGCAGCAATTGAAACTGATACTTCAAAAGCATTTGGTGCAGCGGCAGCTCCGGCGGCGGCAGTGGCAAGTACTCCAGCAGCACCAGCGGCAGTTGCAGCAGCTCCTGTAGTGGCAGCTTCTGTTCCAGCAGGACGTCGTTTCTACACTCCTCTTGTAAGAACTCTAGCAGCTAAGCATGGTGTTGATGTTAATGAATTAGCACACCTTAAAGGAAGTGGAGCAGGCGGACGTGTAAACAAAGCTGACTTCATGAATTTCCTAAATAATAGAGGAGCAGCTCCTGCAGCAACAACTTCAGCTCCTGCGGCAGCTCCTGCTCCAGTAGCAGCGGCACCTGCACCTAAGGCAGCAGCGCCAGCTTCTGTACCAGCTGCAACAAGCGGACGTGTTGAAGTTATTCCAATGGATAATATGAGAAAAGCAATCGCTAAGAATATGGTTGCTTCTAAAATGACTTCACCACACGTTAACTCGATTGATGAAGTTGATATGACAAACCTATTTAAATTTAGAGAATCGTTCAAGAAACAATTCCAAAAAGAAGAAGGTTTCTCTCTAACTTATACTCACTTTATTCTTTATGCTCTAGTTCAAGCGCTTAAAGAATTCCCAACGGTTAATGCTTCAATTGATGGTGACAATATCATCATGAAAAAAGACATCAACCTTGGTTGTGCTGTAGCTGTTCCTGGTAACGGACTTGTTGTTCCTGTAATCAAAGGTGCAGATAACCTAAATATTAGAGGTATCGCTAGAAAGCTAGACGAGCTTGTTCAAAAGGCAAGAGCGAAGAAGCTTACTATGGATGATATGTCAGGTGGAACTTATACTTTCACAAATAATGGATCTTTCGGAATCCTTATTGCAACACCTGTTATCCTTCAACCACAACTTGGTATTTTCTGTGTTGGTACAATGAAGAAGCGTCCAATTGTTACTGAAGATGACTCAATTGCAATTCGTCAGATGATGTATGCAACTCATACATACGATCACAGACTGATTGATGGTGAAGTAGGATCGAAATTCCTAAGACACGTAATCAACACTCTTCAGACAACTGATTGGGCGGGATTATTTTAGTAAATTAAAAAAATCAAAATAGAAAAGGCTACCATCGGTAGCCTTTTTTTATATTCTTGGTGCTGATTTTTGGTAACGTTCTCTATCTTTAAGACTTTCATAGAAGTTTTCTAAGGCGAGATGACCTTTCTTCCAGTTAAAAACATCTCGAAATGTCAGCCAATCAAGAACGCAAAGTAGCCAGTCTTTTTCCAGCTGATGAAGTCCACCTTTATCAACTTTCTTTTCAAGTGAGTCTAGAATACTCTGCACTCTTTCGTACTGAACTTTAGAGAATTTAGACTCCCATTTTGTATCACATTCCCAGAGTTTTTGTTGAAACAGAATGATACATGAATCACAAAGCTCATCGATTAAACGAAGCGCTAATTTTGTATGTACATCTAATTGCTTTCCTTGTTTTTCGAGTAAGTATTCACAAATGATAGTTGAATCAAAGATTGATCCATCTTCTGTTTCTAGAATTGGGATTCTTCTTGCAGCATTATATTCACCAATTTTCTTTGCACCATCTGGAGTAAGTGATCTCACTTGTTCAAGTTCATAAGGAATTCCAAGTTCTTCGAGTACGAGAATGACTTTTCTAACAAATGGTGATGTCGTTGATCCAATTAGTTTCATACAGGCCCCTAGTTCAAATCATTATTGATTTTAATTTCTGGTTTATCTGTCTTGATTGTAACGTTAAATTGGCATTGATAGATATCTTTTTTCTTATTCTTTTCTAAGTAGCAATTTAAGTGTTTACCTTTCCTCACTTCGTAATTCTTGGCCCCTATTGTGTGATAGTCATCAGCAATTAAGTCGAGTTTTTGCCAAAATCTTTGGGCCAGGTTTCCATCAAACTTTATCTTTAATGTATTATTTTCAAAGCGAATCTTTGCCTTCCCATTTGTCCTCGATGTTTCTAAAAATTCACTGATAGCTCCTTTTCCAAAATCGGTATCACTATTATATGAAGATAATTCTCCTTCTCCTTTTCCATTTAGATAGAGATGACAGTGAAATTTATGACTTGGTTCGCGCACGCAAAAAAAGTATTTGTGGTAGCGAAAGACGAGGCCATGGACGAGGTCAGCGTAGGTATTTTTAACAGGAAGACCTAAAAAAATTTCTCTTGCATACTTTGAGTCAACGACAGAGAACTCATTTACGTGGCTTGAGATTTCGATACCTGAGATTTCGGTAGCGAATGTTTTAAAGGTTAGAATAAGGGCAAACGATATCAGTAGGAGCTTCTTCATAACTATGAACTATAGAATTCATCGAGATTGAAGTAAAACAAGTTCACAAAAGATTAACAAAGAAAACAATAGGCCAACAAACTAAATCACTAACTACTTAGAAATAGTAATAAGGCTTCGATACATTTTATTCGCCTTGTGGGACTCTACATTCTTGCTAATCTCATTATACTTAGTACGATATAAATTTGAATTTCCTTCAGCAGTAAAATCTGATTCAAGTTTCTCAAGAAGTTCCTTGGCCTTATTATTAAAAATGAGGTCATCTTGAGTGAAGTCTTGAATTTCAAATTTATCTTTATACTTATTTGCAATGGCCTTACCAAGTCGTGTTTTGTGAAATGGTCGCTCTGATGTATAGGTGAGGACAAACTTTCCTTTTGGTTTTAAGCTATCCATAATCTTGTTTAAAGTGCGGTAGAGGTCATTGAGCATATAGAAACCATCTAGCGAGATAACAAGATCAAATTCATTCTCTCCGAGCCATGTTGTTTCATAATTTGCTTCTTTATAATCATGATCACTTTCGACGAGATCAAATCCTTTTGCCTTAAGTTTGTATTTCTTTGCAAAGTAAGCCGTTAATTGTCCTGTTCCACAACCGATATCAAGAACTTTTTGATGGGGCTTAAAGTGAGAAGTTAGAGCAGAGAATTGCTTTTTTGATAGGTTATTTTGCATGAAGCATTCAATTCCATGCATCTCTTTACAATAAGTTAGATATGATTGTGATTCTTTTGCAAAACGGTAGTAATTCGTGAAGGCACGTTTAGCTTTGGCGTTGAATCCCTTTTGTGTAAGTAATTTTCTAATAAATTGAAACATAGTTATTTATACTCCTATTTTCTTTAAAATTCTATCTTCATGAAATCTTAATCAATTAGAATTTGTGAGAACTTTAAATAAGTGTTTAAAATAGACTAAGAAGCCAAATAGGAGGTTCCTATGATTAAGTTTTTAGTATTTTTAGGATTACTTGTGACTTTAGCGAATGCTGCGGTAACGACGGTCTTTATTGACGGCCTCAATATTAAAGGCCGCCAAAAAGTTGAAAATATATTAGAAGTCTTTGATATCTGAAACTAGCTCTGGGAAGTCGATATAAGGATTTCTATTTCCTTGAATCTCTTCAATCTTGTTATTTCTTTCGATTTCATCGCTGTCCACTGGATCTTCTGCGTGCCATCTTCTTAGGTATTTTTCCATTCTACTATTAATCTTCGCTCCATAGCGAGTTGCAAAGTAGAACATTGCTCGAGCAACATTGCCCTTGTGCTCTGTTGGTGGTTCAAAATAATGTCCATCAGAATGAGAAGCAAAACAATCTCTCGTTGCAGCTTTTCCACCTTTTAGGTCAGCAAAGTCATTTGAGCTACGAACGCTATTGGCCTTAGAGTCAGTTGGGAATAAATGGTGAAGGTCACCTTTTTGAAGTTGTGAACTAAATCCGCCTGTAAATTTTGACTGAGGCCATGTGTGCTCACAGTTAACAATTTGATGGTTAGGGATTTTCCCATCTCCAATTGGTCCGATATTAGGAGTACTTCCATTGAAAACTTTATTGCAGTAAACACCTTTTACATAAGGTTGGTTACTTTCATCATATTTTAAATGTAATTCGTTAAAAAGGTAGCGCTTAGCTTGAGAGTAGGAATTTTTTTTGTGATTTTGGCTGATAATTCTTTGTAATTCTGTTCTTAGGTTTTCATCTTGTAAAAGGTCATTTGCGACTTCTGCTTTAAATGATTCCGGATAATAGCCGGCAGTGGTCGTTAGTGCCAATAAGGCTGCTACTAAGAGTTTTAATTTCAAAATCTAATCCTTGATATTGTTGCTGTATATAAAAGCATCTCAAAGATGAAAGGTTTTGCAAAATAAAAAATGAAATAGAAAGGCCTTCTTAACAGAAGGCCAATATTAGTACTGAAATGGATTAGTCAAATATTTAGAAATTATCGATTTTATCAGCTAGGTTAGCGATGTCGATAAATGGATTTCTATTGTTTTGTACAGAATAGATAATTTCGTTTCTTTCTCTTTCTTCAGCGTCAACTGGATCAAGCTTATCCCACTCTCTAAGAACTTGCTCTTGGTGGTTTGAGATTGAAATATCATATCTTACTGAGAAGTAGAAAAGTGCTCTTGCAACATTTCCTTTGTGCTCAGCTGGTGGTTCGAAAGCACCGTTACCTTGAGTTTGTGAAGCTGTACAATCTTCATAATCAACTGGGAAACCATCTACATTATCAAATTCATAGTTACCTCTTACAGAGTTAGCTTTTGAATCAGTTGGGTATAGGTGGTGTAGATCTGATTTTTGAAGACCTTTGTCAAAACGACCAGTAAATTTTGATTGTGGCCAAGTGTGCTCGCAGTTAAGAACGTTTGGGCTAGGGATTTGTCCTGGACCCATAGAACGAGTTTGAACTCTTCTTAGTGTCTTTTGGCAATATACATCTTTAATGTAGTAACCTTTATCATCTTCTTTTAAGTGGATTTTTCCGAAAAGTACTTTTCTAGCGCCTTTGTAACCTAGGCTTCTTTGGCTGTAACAACGACCTTTGTTCTTTGAATCACATCCAAGAACATCTTGAGAATTTGTTTCTTGGTGAGTTGTATTTAGAACTTCGAATAGGTAGCTCTTTAATTCTGCTCCACCTCTTGAAAGAACATCATTAGTTTCTTTCGGGTAGTAGTTATTTAATTCTGCAGCATTACTCGTAAGAGCGAAAAGTAGTGTTGATAGAACGATTGCGATTTTCATCTAATCCCCTTTAGTGGTTTGTGTGTGTGAAGCTTTTATAGGACATAATTATTAAAATGGCTAATAGGAATCTTAAGTTTTTCTAATAATTTCTGTCAGGTAATCTAATTTCAATATTTAGACGCGCTGCTCTTAATGAAAGTTTAATAATACTATCGAAAAATCTGGATTTATTTAGTCGGGTTTTGTATAAGTCACCAAAGAAAATAACAACATTATTAGGGTAACTTAATATGAAATACATCTTAATTGCATCATTGCTTATATCTTCAAGTGTCTTTGCTTACACTAAGACAACTCTTAATTGTATTAAGAAGCTAACGTATGATCTTAATGTCGATAGTCGTGCGTTTAAAATTAATACTGATGAAGTAGATGCTGATATTGATTTCGAGGGGAGACCTCTTGATGAAGCGATTGCTATCATTAGGACAACTCTTGAATTAAATGGATGTAATAGTAATAACGCAATTAACTTTTCTAAAACACCATCTGGACGTGCAAAAAGCCGTTGTGTCGAACTTGTTCCAGGACAAGACTATTCAATGAGCTGTTATGTTGAATCAAATATGGGATTCTTCTTTGTAACAAAAGACCTTCAAACGGATGCGTTTGTTGTTTATTCTCGTTGGGACTAGACTACTTTCCCCAAAGTTCTTCTAAACGTTTCTTTATATTATTTTCTACGCCAATCGCTTTTGGTTGGTAGAACTTTGGCGTTCCTTGAGGTGCGTATTGTTGCTTAACAAAAGCTCCCTCGAAGCTATGTGGATACTGGTAAACAACTTTATGATCTTTATCTGGAAAGTTCTTTAAATGCTCTGGAACTTGGATTGTTTGCGAATTCTCTACATATGCTAAGGCTTCGTTTATTGCATTGTAAGCAGCATTACTCTTAACGGTACTAGCTAGGTAAGTCGTGGCCTGTGCTAGTGTAATTCGTGCTTCAGGCATACCAATATTTTGAACAACATGAAGTGCATTTGTAGCAACAGTGAGTGCATTTAAGTCTGCATTACCCACATCTTCACTTGCAAAGATAACTAAGCGTCTGGCGATAAAGACTGGGTCCTCTCCACCATCAAGCATAACAGCTAGCCATAGAATGGCCGCATTGGGATCACTTCCACGCATACTTTTAATGAAGGCAGAGATTACATCATAGTGGCGATCACCACCAGCATCAAAGTTTCGTGAATTTTCTTTGATAATATTTTTAACTGTTTCAAAGTCAATATCTTCGTCTTGTTCAAGAAGAGAGAAAATAACTTCTAAACTTCCAAGAGCAATGCGAGCATCACCGTTTGCGTATTCACAAATTAGATCGAGATATTCTTGCGATAATTCTTTTTCTAATTTTGTGATCGTTCTCTTTATAAGAGAGCGAATTTTGTCGGTTGTGAATGATTTAAGCTCAATAATCTTCATACGAGAAAGAAGAGCGCGATTAACTGAACGACGAGGATTCTCAGTCGTTGCTCCAATAAGAATAAAGCTTCCTTGTTCCACATGTGGAAGAAGAGCATCTTGTTGGGCCTTATTAAAGCGGTGGATCTCGTCAATAAATATAATGGATTTTCTTTGGAAGTCTCGGGCCTCGTCTTGTGCCTTTTGGATAAGCTTCTTAAGTTCTGCTACGCCAGATAAAACTGCGCTAAATTCGTAGAAATTTGCGTGAATTTCACTACCTAGCACCTTGGCCAGCGTGGTTTTTCCACTCCCTGGAGGACCCCAGACAATAAGTGAAGGTATATTTTCACCCTTAAGAAAAGGGAAGCGTCTAGCTAGGGCATCAAAGCCCTCATAATCCTGCTTGCTACTTGGTCTTACTTGATGAGCAAGTGGTGTGACGGATGAATCTTTTGCGCTGAATAAACCTTGTTGCATATATTACCTAAAGTAAGTTGGCCATTGACACATTGTGGGGCCGTCGTGTAATTTAACATACCAATTAAAGCTAGACAAAATTTAGAGCGTTAAAGCTCTGAATAAATCTCATAAAGCTGTCGTTAAAGGTAGTGAGAAAAAAAAATAGAAGGAGGTGAATGTTATGTCTAAAGATTACTCAATCAAAATCGAGATCGATGAAAGATTAAGTGCGGAAAGAGCTCTTAAGAAATTCAAGAGATACTGCGAAGCTTTCGGTGTTATTAGAGAATACAGAAAGAGACAAGAGTATAAGAAGCCTTCTATTAGAAATAAAGAAAAGCTACAAGCGGCTGAGAAGAGAAGAAAGAAAACTCAGACGAAGTACAGTAGAGGTTCTAAAATCTAATTTGATTTAAATTTCTTATATACTTTAAGGGCTCCCGACGGGAGCCCTTTTTGTTTTTGTGGCACATGACCGAAAGCGGACGCATGTCTTAAATGGCACAATGTTAGTAGAACATTAATTTTAAAATACTATTCCAACGAGCGTGCATAACTTTAACGTTACGAACATATTCTCTTGGAAATCCTGTCTGACCTTTTTCTAGGTCCATATGAAATACATTCCATTGCATATTGAGATCACCCAAACGATCGATAAACCAGCGTTTATCTAACTCTGCCATCATTCTTAATTCAAGTGGCGAAAGGAAGTTATCAAGGAATTGTTCAAAGGATGGCTTTAGTTCATTAGGTATAATGTAGATAAAGGCATCATTTGAGTAGTTATACATTTTTCCAACGTAATTCTTATAACTTTCAATATGAGGAACATAGGTTGAAAAATTTGTTCCTTCTGTTAGATGTAGAAGCTGTATATAGGATTGAACACGAAGATTCAGGTTATCAATATTATCAAGTAGAGAGATAAGATTAATATAGTCGTCAACATTTCCATATTGTTGAGTTGGAAGAGAGATGAAGTCTTCGCGAAGCTTTTTAATATTTCGCTCAGTTGCCTGAATAAGTGGAACGACTTTTTTTATTTCTTGATAACAAGTCTTTTGATTTTTTTTACACTCGTCATAAGCTCCATCAAATTGCAGTACTAATTTAAGAGTATTTTCTCTTAAGTTGATAAAGTCTTGTGATGTGTAAGTAATTCTCTTAACGATATAATAGAAGTCATTCTTAAGTGAGCGCAGTTGCGGACGAACATAGCGACGATAGCTATAGTCATTTAATTTTAGTTTTGAAGAATCAAAATTAAAGTACGGGTATTCCGCAAAACTAGAAAGGGTAAGAAGAATGGCAAAGATTATTTTTTTCACTTCTTAAATGATTGAAGAGGTGGTGCAAAATGTCAATTAGCTTAATAAAAAGTCAAATTAGCCAACGAGATCAAGATCTTCTTGAGGGGCAATGTGACTTAGTTCAATATATTTTGGCTTCATTTGAAGTGAACGAAACTCCTGAACCCAGCTGTCTGTGTTACATAGAGATATAGAAATATTGTGTTTAGGAATTTTGTGTTTCGCTAAGATTCTTGGAAAAAGTCTTAGTGGTGAGCCATGTAGCTTGAAGTGAACATCAAGGTGAGATGGAATCTTTCCTGAATAGATGAGTGCTAAGCAAATAAAAGTTCCCGCATTACAAGTTTCAATTTGAATTCTGTCGCTTTTTACTTTTTTAATAAGTGAGAGTAGGTCGCCAGCATATCTTTCAAGTTCTTTTGTATTCAAGTTTTCAAATTTAAAGATGTCTTTTCTGTTTTTTGCCGTTAGAAGTCTCTTCTCATTTTCGGAGAAATTTAGATGAGTAAAATTCGTCATCATTACTTCATCAAAAGTGGGCTCTTGAGTATCGAATTTGTATACAACGTCGGCCCCAGCACCTTTAACTTTGATTTTTCCAGAAAATAAGACCTTAGACACAACGAACCTCGTAGTTACTAAATTGATAATGTTATTTAGTTAATCGGAACGATTGGGTATTTAATTAAGTAAATTTGCTATAAATTTGAAATTTAACTAATTATCGTCGAATTTAGTCGTCAGACTCACTCATTAACTGCTTGAAAATATTATTTTTTCTCATTTGAAGCAGTTTCATGATATCTGTGGCCGTCTCTTCTAGGGCGCGGTCAGTAACGTCAAATACCGGCCATCTCTTGTTCTTGCCAAAGATTTCATTGGCCCATTCTAACTCTTCGATAACCTTATTCGTATCCGCATAATCACCTGTGTGCTCAGTTGCGCCAAGTTTATTTAAACGGTTTTTACGAATTGAATAAAGTGCTTCAGGGTCAATCGTTAGGGCAAAGATTTTTCTTTGGTCAATTTCAAAAAGTTCCTTAGGAAGATCTTGTCCGTTAATAATAGGAATATTAACAACCTTAATTCCGTGCTGAGATAGGTAGACAGAAAGAGGTGTCTTAGATGTACGTGAAATACCAACGAGGATGACATCTGCAAGATGGAGAGTTTCTACGTTTCTTCCATCATCATGGTTAAGAGTGAACTCCATTGCAGCAACTCGATCAAAGTACTCAGAGTTAACGGCGTGTAGAAGGCCTGGCTCACTCTTTGGTTCTTGGTGAAAGTAATTAGAGAAAGTCGTTAGTACTGGCCCCATTAAATCAAGGGAGCGCACATGCTTTTGCATTGAGATTTCTTTTGTATATTCTCTAAGTTCTGCTGAAACGATTGTATAAATTACGAGGTCGTGATGAATAGCTGCTTCGTCAAAAATTGATTTAATTTGTTCCTTTGTGCGAACATTCTTAAAACCTGTATAGAAGACTTCACTTTCTGGGAATTGTGTCATGGCCGCGCGACTGATTGCCTTTGCAGTAGAACCTGTTCCGTCAGAAATAATAATTATTTTCATTTTTTTCAAAATTAACCTCTAATAAAATCGTTATAACTACTTTATTCAAGAATGAAGTCTTCGACAAGGTTATAGATGTCATTTCGCTGACTTAATGGGTGAAAACGAGATAATGGTGTTACTTTTTTTAGGAAAGTTTTTTGAGACTTCGCGAGCCTGCGAGTTGCAAAATAAATCTTTTCGATAAGTTCTTCTTCAGATGTAATCTCACCATTTAGATATTGAATCGTTTCTTTATAGCCAATAGTTTTTAGGGCCTTAAGCTCTGGCGAGTGATCATCATTGGCCATAATATCTTCAACCTCTTTAAGCAGTCCCTGTTCTAGCATCTGTTTTGTTCGCTTCAGTATAATTTCCCAATGCTCTTCTTTTGGAAGCTCAAGGCAAATATTAAGCGTGTCCCAGCCATGAATATTTGTTGAGAAATCATACGCCCCATGATCATCGGCTTGCTTTTTTTGATCAGAAATCTTCTTCCCCGTCATGCGATGGTACTCATAAGCACGAGTACGACGATAGTGATCGTTCTCATGAAGATTCTCAAGTGATTCAGGATCATGAACCTTAAGATAAGCCACAATTGGGGCCATACCTTCTTTTTCATAAAGATCACGGGCCTCTTGCTGAATGGCCTCATCGGTTGATTCTGATTCATACATGCCGCGAATAAGGCTTCGAAGATAGAAGGCGCTACCTCCAACTAGAATTGGAACAATTCCTTTTGAATGAAGCTCGTTGATTTTAATTATAGCTAATTCGACAAAGTCAGATGCATTTAATTCTTTCGTAATAGGGGAGATGCTAACGAGATGATGAGTGACACCGTCCATTTCAACTTCGTCTGGCTTAGCACTTCCAATATTTAATTCATTGTAAAAGAGAACGCTATCGAAGTTGATAACGTGACATTTTTCAATACCAATACGTTTGGCAAGATCAATG
The DNA here is from genome assembly GCF_002903145.1 of Halobacteriovorax sp. DA5. NCBI lineage: Bacteria > Pseudomonadati > Bdellovibrionota > Bacteriovoracia > Bacteriovoracales > Halobacteriovoraceae > Halobacteriovorax > Halobacteriovorax sp. DA5. The sequence continues at coordinate 63,002 of NZ_PPDJ01000001.1, forward strand.
CTAATACCTGTTTTGCCCGATGCAGTTGGCCCTAATAGAAGAATTAATTTCTTTGTCATTTTAGTAATTTTTTTAATTTCTTAGGCGAGATTCTTTTTGCAATTTTCTTTTCTACTAAATCGTAGAAAGAAATAAATGAAAGAAGTCTTCTTACTTCACTTACTTGAAGCTCTAAATCTTCAAGCAGATCATTACCGTTAATAATATTTGCAGATATTTTTGCGTATGGTAGATCCTCAAATACATGAGAAACAGATCGCAGGACGCATGTATGAGCATCCAAGCGTTCGATTTCAATGCCCATTGCCATGTATTGCGATAGGTTTTCCATATCCGTCATATCTTTTGAAATTGGCTCTGAAATTAGTAGAGGAGTCATATTGTCGATATCAATTTGCCCACAAGCTTCATCTAAATATACTTGAGCATCAACAAAGTATGGACCTCTCTCGATGTGATTAAAGAGAAAAATATTTTCACCAAGTGCCGATATCGTTAACTCACTTTGCTGGCCACTTGTGTTTTCTCCAAAAAGAGAGCTTTGGCCATGAAAGTCTGTACCTTGATTAAGTTCATTTTGAAATCTTTGTAGATTTAAACCACCGCCAAAGTTATTAGCAATAATATTATCTCCACCTTGGTTGAATAGGGCACTTGATAGAGAGTTGAAATTTGCTTCATCTTCATTCATTTCAAGAGAGTGGTTCTCATTGATATGATCTTGATTTTCTGAAATGAGCTTTTTCGCTGTAGCACTTGTTAGAGAGAATATCTCATTGCTCTTTAAAAATTTAATAATTGTTTTATTTGGATGAACGTTTACATCAATTTCATGCTCAGGCACTCTGAATTGCATGATGTAGTCGCCAGTTAAGCCTTGAGGCCAAAACTTTTCCATATTTCTAATGATGATCTGATGTATCTTTTTGTCAGTAAAGAGACGGTTGTTTACAAAGAGAAACTGTTGCTTTCCGCTGTATCCTTTTGAGGCATCTTTAGAGACGTAGAATTTACAACTTGAACCAAGGTATTCACCATAAGATTGCATAATCTCTGGAATATTTTTGCGTGATTTCTTTTTAAAGATTTCCCCAACTCGATTCACTGTATGTTCTTGAGCACGATAAATTTCAGGGTCTTGGTCATCCCATGTGATTGAGAACTCAACTTGAGGGTAGTTAATTAAGAACGAGTTAATAACACGCTTTAGGGCATTCTTCTCACTCTGTCCTGACTTCACAAATTTCAATCGAACTGGAGTATTAAAGAAAAGGTCTTTGACATAAGTAGAAGTTCCACACTTATGTGTCGAATACTTTGAATGCTCAACCGTTCTAGCTCCGTGAATAACATACTTTGCACCTTCTTCAGGATTTGAACGAGGAGCTGAGTGACATGATATTCGTGCCACTGATGAGATTGAGGCAAGTGCCTCTCCACGAAAGCCAAAAGTATTTAGGCGGTAGATATCTTCGAAGTTATTGATCTTTGAAGTTGCGTGACGGCAAAAGGCGTAGGGAAGTTCATCAAAGAACATTCCATCACCATTATCTTCAATTGCGATAAGATCTAAACCTGCATTAATAATCGTAACTCGAATTTTAGTCGAGTTTGCATCAATTGAATTTTCAAGTAATTCTTTAAGAACATTGGCCGGGCGTTCAACAACCTCACCGGCCTTGATTTGATCAATTAAGTGTTCGGGAAGAAGGTTAATTCTATTTTGTGTATTCTCTGATATTTCCATTATACGAACTAGTCGCGATAGAAATTAACCTGGTTTCTTCCACCTTCCTTGGATTTGTATACTGCAGAGTCGGCCCTTTTAAATAGGTCTGTTCCACTACTAACTCCCTGTCTGTAGTCAGAAACGCCAATCGATGCAGTTACCGGTAACTTATTATCGTCGTAAATGAAATCGTGAGTTTCTACCGCCTTTCTTAGGCGCTCAGCGATTTCGTATGATTGTTTAATATTTGTTTTAGGAAGTAGAACAACAAACTCTTCTCCACCATAACGTGCGAAAATATCAGTTTCTCTAATTCCGTTTGAACGGATAACTTCAGCTAGCTCTTTTAGTACGTAGTCACCAGCATCGTGTCCGTAGTTATCATTAAGTTTCTTAAAGTGATCTAGATCGAAAACAATAAGAGAGAGTGGAGTACCTGTCACTTTTGACTTCTTCACTTCAAGATCAAGTTTCTTGTTGAAGAAAGACTTATTGTAACAACCAGTTAGTCCATCTGTATTTGCTTCTAGTTGAAGCTTATCATAAGTAAGTCTCTCTGGATCACCTTTTGGAAGGTATTTAAGTGCCATTGCACCCATCTTAATGATGTCACCTTTTTGAAGATCAGTAGGCGCTTCAACTTTACTATTATTTAAAAAAGTTCCATTTCTAGAACCAAGATCAACTACCTGATATCCATCCGCAGATGAAACTAACTTGAAGTGCTCTCTTGAGATACCATTAAATTCTAATGGAATATCACATTTTGCACTTCGGCCAACAGTAATCTCTTCTGCTTTTAAATCAAAAAGAGTGCCGTTTAAATCACCACCAACAACAAGAAGGGCCGCAGGCTTATCTTCGGCTTCTTTATTCGCTGATGCTAGGGCAGCTTTAATGTCAGTCAATACTAGAGTAGCGTCATCACTCATATTCGTCCTTTCAGTACTTTATAATAGATTGTTTTCCCTGTTGATTTTAACTAGCGCCCCGATTTTAATCAAGATTGGAAAACATTTCTATCTGTCTAAATCGTGTATTTCTCATAGGTTATCAAGCCATTCAAAGCTATATATTTTTCCGGCCTCAACTCCTGGTTGGTTAAACGGATCAATATTTAGGCAATAACCTGTGATAGCTGTCAGGTACTCGAAGAATACAATCAACTTGGCCAAATTTACTTCATTTAGTGTTTCTATTTCAAAAGTAATATGTGGAACTCTTTGTTCTGTTAAAGCTTTTTGAGTTCCGTAGAATTCTGAATCGATTAAATTCTTCAGTGTGTACTTTCCGAGTTTTTGTAATTTCGGATGATTGAATGAATTTCTTAATTCAAAATTGTTTGCGAACTCTTTTACATGGACGAGGATCATTACTTTATTTAACGGGCCTTCCATGAATAATTGCATTTGTGAATGTTGATCAGTAGCACCATAAGAAGGAATTGGAGTTATACCAATTCTTGTTCCATCTTCTTTCTTCTTCCCAAGACTCTCTGCCCATAGCTGTACAAACCAAAATGCAAAGTCTCTCATCTTACTCGAATAAGGCATAATAATAGTTTGGTCATAGCCTTGTTCAAGATGATTTAGAAATGTTGAAGTTACTTCTTTTAGTTCTGATGATTCTTTTAGTGACTGTCCATATTCGAAACCGCTTTTGCAAAGAGCTTGAATATCAATTCCAGCAAAGAGAGCAGGTAATAAGCCTACAGGAGTTAAAACACTAAAACGCCCACCAATATTTGATGGGATTGCCAAAGTTGTAATACCTAGCTCATCTCCAAGATCTCTTAGTTGTGAGTTATCTGGGTCACTTGCAAATACAAAATAATTTTTTAAATCTTCTTCGGCGACTCCTGACTGTACTAATTCATTTGCAAGAATTGCAAAAGAAGCAAGTGTTTCAGCAGTACCACCAGACTTTGATACAACATAGATTAGAGAGTTCTTTAAATCGATACTATCTAGTAGTTCCTTTGTATCGTCTGGATCAATATTATTAAAGAAATGAAAACGACGTTTCATATCTTTTCTTAGTGCGCTTACTAGCATCTCAGGCCCAAGTGCACTTCCACCAATTCCTACTTGGACAAAGTCACGTCGAGAATTAAATTTAGAAAAGATATCAACACACTGTTGTTGATAATATTCTTCATTTAATTTTGAAACAAATTCAAAACGAGGGTTTGATTGAAAGTTTTCAATTTCCTCTAGAATTTGCTCTGACTTGTCTTTATGTTGAATAAAGGAATTAATTGAAACTTTCATTAGGCTCCGTATTCCTTCTTTAGAAGACGAGAGATAACCACTTTTTGAATTTGGTTTGTTCCTTCAACAATTTGAAGAACTTTTGCATCTCTCATAAATCTCTCGACTGGATACTCTTTTGTATAACCAACTCCACCAAGAATTTGAACAGCATCAGTCGTAACTTTCATTGCTGTATCACTTGCACGCATCTTTGCCATTGAAGCAAGCTTTTGATTTGAAGCTCCGTCATCAATTGATTTTGCAGCAGCTTGAACAAGTAGTCTTGCAGCTTCGACATCACAGGCCATATCGGCCATCATGAACTGTAGTCCTTGGAAGTCAAAGATTGCTTGTTTAAATTGTTGTCTTTCTAGTGAGTATTTAATTGCTTCATCTAGTGCACGTTGAGCACAACCGACAGAGATTGATCCAATTGCGATTCGACCTTTATCAAGCCCACTCATTGCAACTTTGAAACCTTCACCTTCTTTTTGAAGAAGGTTAGCGTCAGGAACAAAACAGTTTTCAAATAGAAGTTCACGAGTAGGTGAGATATTCCATCCCATTTTTCTTTCTTTTTTACCGTATGAGAATCCTTCCATTCCGTCTTCTACGATAAATGCAGAAACACCTTTTGCTCCTTCTCCACCTGTTCTTGCCATTACAATATATGTTTTCGCAATTCCACCTGAAGTGATCCAAAGTTTAGAACCATTTAAGATATAGCCACCTTCAACTTTCTTTGCTGTCGTCTTAAGACCTGCAGCATCTGAACCTGCTCCAGACTCTGAAAGAGCAAAAGCTCCAATGGCCTGACCACTAGTTAGTTCTGGAAGGTATTTTTGTTTTTGTTCTTCATTTCCAAAAGTATTTAGAATTGATTGAACCATTGATGAAACAGAAATTGTCACAGCATAGGCCACTGATGACTTTGCAATTTCTTCAAGTGCATAACTATAGTCTTGAACTGGAAGATCAAGTCCACCGTATTCTTCAGAAACAGTCATTCCTGTAAAACCTAGCTCTCCAAGTTCATTGAAGATTTCCATGCGAAACTTTCCTTCGAAATCATCGTGCTCCATATGTGGCTCGATTTTCTCTAGGCGAAAGCGCTTAAGTCCCTCTACAATCTCTTTTTGCATTTCATTCATATCTAAACCCTTAGAATTGTTCAATTAATTATAAAATCTACCTACAGTACCAAATAAATCATAAATGGTTAAATTTTATGAAATTTAATGCCGCTTTCTTGAATTCTTAAACGTAATTACAGTATCTTAGATGACGCAGTGATTAACTAGGTTTTATTTAATGGATTTGTGCGATACAATAGAACAAAGGGTGAAAGCCCCTTCCTAAGCGCATGCAAGGAGAATACAATGAGAAACGACTTCAACCTAGTTCATTCTGAGAATGCAAACGGGAATGCGGAAGAGATTGAGTTAACTAATTCGTTTCCTTATATGCTTCTTATTGCTTCAATGGCCGTAATTACAATCATGCATTTAATTTTATATCCTCTGGCCAAGCAGTTTGCAGCGAGATTCATCGGCTATTAGGTATAACTGCCACAGAATTTAGCCGCCTTAAAACTAGTGTTTTCTACACTAAGTATCTGATTTGATTGATGTCCCAATGAAGTTCTTCGTTAAGTCTCATATCACTTTTATAATTTGATTATGAAAACACTACAAGAATTTAGACCAACTCACAAAAATGTAATTAACAACGGTAAGGCCAAGAAAGCCGGCACGTCTCGTAAGTCAAAGAAGGCTAAAAAGGGGAGCTCTTCTTTTAATCTGACGAACGTGGCCCTTGCTGTTTGTGCAGTTCTTATGGGTGTTGGGCAATATAAAAAGTCTTCAGAAGTAGCAAAGTTAAAAGAAGCGAATGCTTCATTAACTCAAAAGGTTGCTAATCTGCAAATGGACTCGATGAAATATATGGCAGACAAGAAGATTCAAGAGATTTCAAAAGAAACTCTTAAGAGTAAAGTCGCTCATGTGGATTCCTTGAATGCCATTATTGCAAAAAGTAAAACAGATCTAGCAAAAGCTAATTTAGAAATTGAAAGTCTTAAAAATTTAAAAATGTCTGCACTAGAATATAAAACGAAGCTGGCCCAAATTGAAAATGAATACCAGAAGCGTTTAGATGAGCACAATAGAGCAAGTACTGAAACGATTACACGAATGGGTCGTAAGATGATGGCAGAAGTTGATAATGCTAAGACGCGAGCACCAGCAAGTGCTACACGTCATGTTGTTCAATTTAAAGGAAATCAGCCAGTGAATGCAAAAGTACTTAGTAATCAGAAAAGAGCTGTTGAGTCTGATGAATGGAGCTCAAATAATATGGAGTTCTAATTACTTTCAAACTTAGCTAATAGCTTCAGGGCCATATCCTTACGGTAAGCAATATCAACAGGAAGGGCCCTAAAATCCAGATTATCAATCGTACTCATAAACTTCTTATATCGCTTAGATAGGTCTTCTCTTGCTTTACCAATAAAAAACACGTCAAGGAACGTGATATTATTACGTGCAATTTCAATCTCTCTCATACTATTGAAGTAAATCGCCATATTTTCTAAATAGAGTAGAGCAGCAATACTTTGATCTTCATTTGTTGAACTATTTTTTAAGTCACGATCATAGAGAGAGTGAATGAAACTTTCAATCGAATTAATATCTATTGGCCTAGCAACAGAAATAATTTGTGTAAGATCACGTCGAAGACATGATTGATACTTTGTTATTTTATCTTGTTGAATGCATTTGTCGTAATCCATTTTATCTATTCTCTCTTGTGCCACCGAAGGGTTAAGGAATAGGTAAGTTGGAATTGTCACTCCTAAGAATACGACAAATACAACGATAAATTTTATAAAGTCTCTAAGTTTATTTTTTGTCATTAAAATATATTCCGAATCCAAATTTGATTTTCGATTTTGGATCTTTAGGTTCTACAACTTTAATAATAACTCTTCTGTTTGGGTTAAAGAAAATTTTATTCTTATTTTTTTCTTTTAGTTTCTCTAACTCTTCTGGAGTTATAAGTGGCTCAGAGTCACCCTTTGTCGTTGCTGCTAGCGTGCTAGGAGGGAAACCAAAGTACTCAAAACGAGAAAGAACTTTAGCTGCTCTTACTGCTCCTAATTGCCAAGGACCTTCGATGCCCGGAGCAATACTTCTCTCATCAGAGTCAGTGTGCCCCTCAATCATAATTCGATAATTAGGATTCTTAGTTCTGATAATATCAATCATTGTATCAAGTGATTGCATACTACTCTTATTAAGCTCTGTACTTCCTTCAGGGAAAAGAATACTACTTGAAAATGATATGATGAGTTCATTATCTACAATGGAAATCTTACTATTCTTCTCTAATTCAGGGTGCTTTGAAATTTCTTCTGTAAGCTCATTAAGCTTAACTTCCGAGCTTTTAAATTTTCCCTTTTGAAAAGAAGTCGAAAGATCCTTGGCCTTTTTGTTGAAACCGACAGGATCATAATTTGCAAATGCCATCATCAGGATGAAGAAACAAGCAATTAGAGTCATCATATCTGCATACGATACTAGCCAACCACTCTCGTCATCTCCGCCGCCCTGATTTTGAACTTTCTTTTTAATTGCCATTATTAACTCGCAGATTTCCAGTCTAATCTTTCATTAGGTGCAAGGAAAGAGTTAAGCTCTTCTGCAACTAGTACTGGATTAGACTTTTCTAGAATATGTTTAATACCTTCAAGAACGATATTGTCTTTAGCTTCCATTTGTCTTTGAATCTCTTCAAGGTTTTCACTAATTGGGATAAATCCAAGGTTTGCAATGATAACTCCATAAAGAGTTGTAATAAGACAAACACCCATGGCCGGTCCAATCATCTTCATAGCATCTGCTCCACCAAGGTTTGCAAGAAGTACGATCATCCCAATTGTTGTCCCCATCATCCCAAAAGCCGGTGGAAATTTTCCAAGAGTTTTAATCTTTCTAGTATCTTCACTTCTAAGCTGATTCATATTGACAGCTCTTTGCTCAAGGATCTCAATAATTTTTTCCTTTTGAAGAAATCCATCTGCAATTAACTCAAGTCCTTCTTTTAGAAATTCATCGGATGCTTTACCAGGAAGGTTTTCAGCAGCTTCGCCTGAACGATAAGCTTCACAAATTTGCATGATCTCTTTAATAACACCTGGAGAGTCCACCATTTTCCCACCAAGAAATTGTTTGATGAAAATCTTAAGGAGAGCTCCAATTTTATTAAGTTGAAATGCTACTGAAGTCGCAGCAAAAGTTCCTCCAAGTACAATGAAGAGGGAAGGGCCATCGAAGAAAAGTTTTAAGTCACTTGATGACATCCTTAAACCTGCAAAGAGAATTACCGCAGAGAGGACCAAACCAATTAAAGAAAAAATGTTCATTTATTCACCTTTGTAAATATTGATTACCAAAATTTTACTATTTTTAACTACTTAGGTTAATTTCTTCTCAGGTCGACACTTTTTTCCGCCTGAAATTATGCGGCCTCAGATTTCTTAACTTTAAGTTTGTCATGGCATCGGTTGGGGAGCGGTAAGGTTGAACAAATACTAAACTAAATATGCGTTCGGTAATATTTTCCTTTAATTTTAGGCACTTAAAATAATTCTCTTTTTAAACTACAATTTTGAATGAGAAGCGTAGCGTTATTTTTAATTAATGTAAATAAAATGGGTTATCGAATGAATAGAATTTACTTTCTGTTAGGATGTTTTTTACTTTTTGGTTGTGTTGGAAAGGTTGAGGATGCAAATTCTGAATTAACAAAGGGGATTAATGACGGAGAAACAGTCATTAATTACACTGGTATTCAGGATGCAATGGCCGTTGCACATGATAAAGTTGAAATATATTTTCCACCTTCAAATCTTGATCCTTTAAAAGTTACTTATATCATTAACTACGATGGTGCGATTGCTCCAATTACAGTACCTGGGCGTACTCTTGTTCCTGATTATCGTGGTTTTCTTCGTTACACAGTTACTGGTTTAAATATTAATGAACAATATGTTTTTAACGTTCAGGCTAAAGACGATAAAGGGCAGCAGTCAGTTAATGACGCTTTTAAGTCTGTAGCAACTTATTCAAATCAAACAGCTAACTTTACTGGTATTGGTAGCATTAAAAATCTGTCAGGTGGAGCTTCGAAAAACTCTCTATTAATTGAATGGCCAGCGGCAGAGAGAACTGGTGGATACATTCCTGAAGATTCGGATGTTTCAAAGTATGAAGTTGTTTTAATTAATTCTGATACAGCAACACCAGTTGCGTTCGACGACACTTCATTTACAGCACCAACTCGTATTGTAAACTATGTTGATGGAAAAAAGATTTCTCAACAGGTAAATGGTCTTCTTCCAGGTACAACTTATTATGTGAGAGTTAGAGGTATTCACCACGGATTTAGTAAATTTAGTTCTGATCCAAGTTATTATTATGAAAAGAATAATAACTACCTATCAGCTACTACACTAAGTGATAGCGTGGGGGACATACAAGTTGATCTAGATTCTTTTGAAGTAACAACTCCTAGTAATAGTACTGGAAAAACCTCTCTTGATTTAAGTTGGGCAACAGGGATCGGAGCAATCGATCATTACCGAATCTACTATAAAGAAAATGGAACAGGTGAGGCGTGGTCGACATATAAGAATAGTCGCGATGATATTTGTAATGGTCAGGAAACGACAGATCCGGCTTACTTTTGTAAGCAAGTTACATACGAGGATAGTAAGTCAAAGCTTGTTGAGCTAGAGCCTTATACTTCTTATGAAGTATATCTTATTATGTGTTTAGATTCTTTATGTTCTCCGGGGAAGTCAATTATATATAATTCTCCGAACGTTTATCGTACAAGCCCTCCGCTTGTAAGCTTTTCAGGAATTACTGAAATTAATAATCCACGATACCATTGGGCCCTTAACGAAATCTACTTAAGCTTTGAACCTGTAGATCTAGCTAGTGGTGTAATTGATGGGATGTTAATTGAAGTAAAAGGGAGAAGTACTGGTGAGCCATTTATTGATACATTCATTAACTTTCCAGATGGTAATAACCCTACATCGCTAAATCCATCAACTCTCGATTTTACTAATGGAACAGAAGTTTCAATTAGAGGGATCGACATTAACTCGACTGAAGAGTACTGCTTTGCTTTATTACCATTCGTTTACGTTGGTGACGTTGTTACACCTAACCGTGACTCAGAAGTAGTTAGCTGTATTGTTCCGCAGGTAATGACTCCTACATATGAAGACTTTACTGGAATCAGTTCTTTATATTTTGATAGTTCAAATAATTCCGCAGCTATTTCATGGACTCCTCCTGAAGAGGGTGTCTACGACCGATATGTTGTCTTTATGAAGACAACCACTGGAACTTTTAGTTTTAGTGATGCTGTAAATGGGAATAATGATTACTTAAGATTTGAGGCCGAAGAGAATGCTGTTGGTATAACAATTCCTTTTATTCCGCCTGGGACATATTACTTTGGTGCACTAACTTATCTGTACCAAGAAGACAAATACTCTGAATATAACAATAGTATTCAAACACTGGTGGTTGAGTAATTTATGAAATTTCTATCTATTGTACTAAGTTTATTATTACTTGCTGGTTGTGTTGGAAAAGTAGAAGACGCTAATCTTGAAAAAGCAAGAAACGCTGAAAGTGGTAGGCAGACATTTCAATTTGCCGGTATTTCAAAAGTCATACCAATTTCAAATGATAAGATTGAAGTTTATTTCTTTCCTGCGACTGGACCTGCTTCTGAGTTAACTTATCTTATTAAAGTTAACGATGCGACGATTCCTATTGAAGTTAAAGCCGACTCTTTATCAGTTAATGATGAAGGGATGTATCGTTTCACTGTAAGAAACTTAAATGTAAACACTGAATATACATTTTCTGTTGGTGTAAGAGACGGAAGTACTGGAAGTCAGAGTGAGAACGATGCAACATTAAGTGCTAAAACATTTTCAAATTTTACTGCGGACTTCGCTGGTATTTCGAGTGTTGAGCCATTGGTAGGTGCTGCTGGCCAAAATACTGTTCTTGTAAAATGGGTACCAGCTGTGACTCTAGGATCAACTTATAATCCTATGCCTAACGATCCAATCGCTTATGAGGTTTCATACATCGCTGCTGATGATGGAACAATTTCGGACTTATTTAATAATACACATCCTGCGATTCAAAGAGATCTAAAGCCTGGCGAAGTAACGGCTTCAACAGGTGGAACAACTGAAAGAGAAAGACAAGTTACGGGATTAATGCCTGGCAAGCAGTATTATTTCAGAGTTAGATCTATTCATAAGAGTTACGGTATTTATCAAGATACACAAGGATATCGTTTTGAAGAAAATAATAAAATTATTTCTGTTACCACTTTAGGTTCAGGAGGGCTTTTTGACTGGGATACCCTATCTCTAAGAGCAACAACACCAGACAAGAATCTAGGTCTAACTTCAATTGATTTAACTTGGGCCCCTGCAGTAGGGCCATTTGAAAATTATAGAATTTATAATTATAAACTTGGTGAAGCCGAGGAAGACGTTGATCTTGTAAGAGCAAGAATTCCTGAAGAAATTGATGCTTCAATTATTGATCCTCTTAACTTGGCCGGTGATTACAGAACAGCTGATGCAGAAGAATTTTCAAAAAGGATAGGGAGTTTAGAAGAGTATGATTACTACCTAACTTTTGCGATTGCTTGTCGAACTCTAACATGTGGTGATGGTGAAAGAATAATTGGAAAACCTGTTTTCTACCGTGCAATTCCAAAGCTTGCTTCTTTTTCTGGAATTTTAGGGATTCAGAGTCCACAAGATATTAACAACCTTAATCAAATTACAATTAATTTTGATCCACCTGTTATTGAAACAGGGTTTCTAAATGGATTTGATATTTACTGTTATGAGGGTGAAGGTGATGCGAGTCCAACACTTTTGAATTTTAATGTTGCAAATGCAAGTGGTAAGGCATCGTGTGATGGACTTATCAGATTAGATGATAACCCAGGAGACTATGCAGGATTTGGTGCATATACAAGTGTACGTATCCAAGGAAACTTTTTTGGAGCCGGGGATACTGTTGCTGATAAAGAATATTGTTTTGCGGCCGTTCCTAGTGTTACAGGAAATAACTTTTCACTTAATGATGTTGATAACGCGATCGTAAAGTGTATTACTCCAATTGTTAAGGTTCCTACTGTGGAACAATTTCCTGGTGTAATTAATGCATGTAACACTGGTGCCGATTACATTACAGTAAGCTGGGATGCTCCTACTGGTGGTATCTATGACAAGTATGCTGTTTTCTATAAAGAAAAAGATGGGAAAGTATTTAAGTATACAGATGCTCTAGCAAATGACCCTGCCTATACTAGAGTTGATAATATTGTTGCGACAACTTATACATATACAATTCCATCTCTTGTTCCAGGTAAGATTTATCAATTTGGTGTTCTTCCTTATATTGACGGAGCATCTCCGATTTATGCAGATATCAATACTGGATTAGGTGAGTGTAAGATTGAAGTACCTAAGCCAAGATTTGAAGAGTGGGTTGATATTTTTGCCATTGGTCCTAAAGCAAATGGAATGGTTACTCCAACGGGACCTGATCGTAAAAAAGACTATATTTTAGAAACTTTAAATGATAGTGGACAACCAATTGAAGTAGAAGTAGATCCTGCTACACTAGCTCCTACAAGTGGTTTTGAAGATCAATTTGGTATTGCAAATGGTAGTACTCAATTTAGTGGTGCTTATGGATCTAAAGATGGAGTGACAACAAACTCACTACATCAATACTCGAACTCTGGTATCATTCGTATCGCTTGGAAGGATGTAACGTTTACAAGTGGAACACTTTCGATGCAAACTTTCATAGATGCCTATGAAACTGGTTTACAAAAGAAAGATCATAAAATTGGATATCGTGTTTATCGCTCTGATGATAATAAAATCACTTGGAAAGATATCACAAGTGGTGACTTTGATTACCAAACTCTGACGAATAAAGGTTTACTTCACCCAGTTGATTACACGGAAAGAAGTCGTACTAATGAGGTACTTGAAACATATCGTGCCGTGATGTTTACAGACTATTCTGTAAAGCATATTCAAGCGGGTGATGACTTTAATCACGCTCGTGTTTACTACTATAAAGTCGTTCCAGTTTTTAGAGGAGTTGAGCTCGAGTATGAAAGAGAGACAACTAACCCTCAGCATATTATTAAGGTTGTCCTTCCTCCTGAAAATATGGCCCTTGTTCACCGTTTTATGGCAAACCGTCAGCAATGTCGTGAACTTGGAAAGGTTCATTCAAGAGATATTAGCCAGAAATATACTTGTTCTTGGAATGGGGTTGGGGCGAGAGGTCTAACATCTCCATGGATTAAAGGTTCAACAGTTTATGATTTTGGTCCAAGTATGCTAATTGACCGTTTTGAGCTAGGTTGTAATTTTACGAGAGGGGATTACGCATATGAAAGAAGTAATTTCTCTGGAACAATTCCTAATTTTACAGGTTCTAATGATCTAGGTTCTGGTTTTGTGGGTTGCTTTAACGGAAATTCTCCGGGGTACACTTCTGGTGTTAATCACCCAAATACTGGCGAGTCTTATACAGATCGTAGTCAACTTCGTGTAGGTGATTGCTTTGGTGAAGATACAGCTTCAATTGCAATTACAAGTACTACATGTAGCGATCCGGATACTGCTGATCGTAGAGATTTTGTTGCACCAGGAGTTAGTGGTGATTTTACTGATTGTACTGATCCGGCCAATATTGCGACAAACTTCTTTAATCCTTATGGAGGAAATGGAAGTTATGCTTCTTATAATGTGCAAAGTGAGTTTGCGGCAGTTTACTACTCTCGTAATGCTTTAAAGACTTATGAAGATCGTATTAGTCATGGTTACTACAGAGGAGCTGGTGGTGCCGCCCTTGCTGATGGTAATAACCTGAGAAATAAAAACACACTTGGACCATCTCGTTGTATGATTAATATTCCTGTTTCGGATTCAACTGACGGTGATAAGCTTAAGCCGAGATGGCTTGCTGTAAATAATCTTTCAACACTTGCTCATGGGGTAGATGATGTCGACATTCTTGATATGTCGATGAATGATATTCTTACTAATAATAAGTTATTTGATTCAGGAATTAATGCAACTCCTAGTCCTGCTTATACAAATGTTGATACATCACCACGCTATCGTGGAGATACAAAACTATCTCGTGTTTTCTCTTCTAATGATTCAAAGCTTCCTCCATTAACGGGGCTTAGTCAGACGCAGGCCAATCGTGTTTGTAATTCATATGAAGTAAAGATTGGAACATATGATGATGACGCAGAAGAATTTAAGCAAATTGGCCCGGTAAGAGAAAAGAGGCTTATGCGTCGTGGAGAAGGGATTACGGCAAGTCGTTATCCTAAAGACTTTGATGAAGCAGCTGTAGCTGAAGTTGAGACAGGAACAAGAAATGATGCTCCTGTAACAAGTGGTGTGAATTTTCAAAATTCATGTAACGTCTACGATAGAGATGTTATCAGTGGAGCAGCGACAAATCAGCAAAGGTCAGGTGATCGCCTAATGATCAATATGCCGAGTAGTTATCAGGGAACAGTGACGACTCCGCGTCGTGTACCATTTATTACTGGCTCAAGTTTCTATGATAATGGTGGGGCACAATTTACGACTCAAGCTTGTACATCTCGCTTTGGTGTCCAAGATATTATTGGAAATAAGGCGGAAATTTCATCAGAACAAATCTTTTGTGGTTTTGATAGTGAAAAGCTAATGCTTGGAGCAGGACTTGCTTCAAACTCTGTTGAGGTGCCAAATGGTGCTAACTATCTTAATACTTTAATTTCTTGGGTTATGTCTGATACTGATACTGGGCGTTGTTCATTTGTTGAACCAGGTGGTGCAAGAGGTGGTAACTATCTTGTAAACGGTGCCTTTACACCTATCTTTGACCTATTTGGAAACGTGAATACGGGAGTTGCAGAATCTGTAAACTCATTGGACCCAGGAAGTGTTAGTTATTATAGAAATGGTGACGGGTTCTTCTTAGACTTTGGGCAAGATAATTTTGCGCCTAAGCTTTCAATTAATGACACTCTGGCCATTAAGTGGGATCAGGATGTTATTAATCGTGCACAAGATATCTCAACAGACCCTCGTCGTGGCCGCTACTTTAACCCAATTCTAGGTTTACCGCTGGAATGTCAGGGAAGTTTATGTTCTGAGAGTTTGGATAATATGTCGATTTCTCTTGAAACTTTTGTAACGGACTTTAGTCTTGATCCATCATCAATGGATATTCCAAATTTCCCTGTTGGTGATAGTCAGATTTTTTCTGATGGGATGTCTGAAATTTCAATTGCTCGTAACCGTTATATTTCTCCTGCAAGTAGAGAGTATTTCTACGACTTTGTTGAATCTGTTGACCCAGCAACGGATACATATGCCACATATTCAAGCACACACGCTGGAGCGCTAAAGTCATCTCTTGATAATGATGGAACTGCGGTTGACTACGTAAGATGGAGCCTTTCTCGAGAAACTCCTATCTATATGCTGAATTTTGGAGAATCGAACACTAAGAGTAGTGGTCGTTATTCAGCAAGATTTAATGCTAGAAACGAATATGATCAGATGAGAAATGAGTATGCAGCAGTAAGGTGTGTTGTGCGCATCGAAGATGAGTCTTATCAATAAGGTAGAATAAATGAAGAAGTACGTTTGGTTGATCTTATTCTTTATAACAATTATCTCGTGTACTCCGGTGGAGAAGGCAGATGAGACAGCTGAAATTTTAAATGATGGTGTTGACGGTACGGTTGAATTATCAGTCGTTGGAGATCTTGATAGAGGAGAGTTCCTACTTGGCGGACTCGGTGACGAAATTCTTATAAGAGTTAAGAATAATACTGGTTATAATTTAAGTGATGCTCAATTACTTATAGATCAAACCTCATCTGCTGGAGTTAAATTCTTTCCTGACGAAGCAGGGGAATCAGAAAGTCCAGGCTTTGGTGGAGATTGTGGTCTCGTTATTGCTTCTAAAGCAACTTGTTATTATAAGCTAAGATATGAAGCTCGTACTTCAGGTATTCACACGCAAGATCTTCAATTTAACTACAAAACTCTAATCGATAATTTTTCGAAGTCAACTCAGTTAAAGTTCTTAACAGGAACTCCAGCATCATTAGTCTTTGAAGAGGAGACGATTAATTATTCATTCGGTGTTGTTGAAAGAACAGAGCCAAAAGTATTCTCCCAAAGACTTGTTGTCGTAAACACGGGAGAATTAAGGGCCCGTAATATCACAATGACAAAGCTTGATAACACGACTTCAAATGCTATCAGTATTGTTTCAAATACATGTGGAACTGTACTCTTACAAAATGAAACTTGTGAACTTCTTGTTGAATTTGAGGCAAAGAATTATGGTGTTGGTGCACCTGATGGCAATGTTGATGTTGATTACAATTCAAATATTAGATTTGACTATGGCCGTGACCCTGAGGGTGGTGTTAATGCCCTTAACGTTTACTTTGATGCTAAGTCAATTCGAATTGAAGGTGATATTCAAATCGGTGGTCTTCCTAACTTAAGTTTTGATGATCTTGTTGTAGGGAATATCGATACTCAAACATTAAAAGTATCAAATAAGGGATATAAAGAGGCGATTGTTCTAAGTATTGACGTAAGAAATGCTGCAAATACGCTCGTTGCACGTTGTTTAAGAGACGAAAGTACTGGTGGCGATAATCTCGTATGTCGCGATCCTTCAGGAGATTTAACGAGTAGTGCAAGTGATCTTCCACTGACAACAATTCCTTTTAAATTCTTCGATTCAAGTAAGTGTTTTATTGATGTAAATGATTTTAACTATATTCGTGGTGAAGATGGTCGAATTACAAATACAGCATTAAAGCAAGTTGCTGGTAGAACGATTGCTGATCCAGGTGGGTCTTGTTTCTTTAATGTTACTTTTCATCCTAGTGTGCAGTTTGAAGCTGATGGTAATTTTAATAACTACCGCTTTAATGTTCGCTATGATTCAACATGGAAAGATAATGTCGTTATTAAAAATGACTTAGATGCTGACGAAAATAATTATATTGTTGAGGATGCTAATTACTTAGCTGCGGCTAAATTAAGCTTTAATGTAATTGAGTATAAGAATACAACATATACTAATACAGATACCGCTGATAACGATCTATTTGATTATGACTTAGGTCGAATCTCTCTAATTGCAAATTCAAATTATAAGGAAAGACTTAGAATCAGAGTGAATAATAGTGGATCAACTTCTGGTGAGGTAGTAAGTATTACAGACGGAGCTCAACCTACTGCTAATGTTATTACAGAAACAAGTTATAATATTAATAACTATTACCAAAACGTGAAAAACTCTGGGTGTGACTACCTAAATCCATATAATGGGCAATGTGATATCTTATTTGATCTAAATCCAATTGTATCAACAAATCCAGATAGTACAGCGGCTGAGAATGAAGAAAACTCAGCAATGTACGATGTACTAGAAGCTTATCCAAATCGTTACAAAATTTTCAGAATCAAATACAAAGATGGGACAACTTATAATGATGATATGTCTCCCCGCACTGATCGTGAAATTGAAATGAAGATGCGTGGCCTTCTCGTTAGAAAAGGATTCCTCTCTTATTCTGATTTTACAATGACAGAAGGGATTACAACTCCTCCTGTTACAGCTAATGAAACACGTTACTTCCATTTAAAATTAGAAAATGTTGGTACAGGTGGTATTACATACATTAATTTGAACACTCCTCTAGTTTTTCCAGGGACTTTCTTTTGGGCCCCTGATGCAAGTACACCTTTATTTGGAGGTGAAATTGTTAATAACCCAAGCTCTGCACTTGTGGCAGGTGTTGATAAGGATTGCTATGACGTTATGGACTTTGGTGGCGCGATGGGGCCAGTATCAACTTCACCAGGGACAAATGCACCTTCACTTCTTGCTCCTGGAGAGGTTTGTAGTTTAACAATTGAATTGGAAAAGCTTTCAAATGATAAAAGAGAAGATAGCTATTACACTACGAACGACCGCAGGTGGCAACGTCACTTTTCTGCGCCTTTAAATGGATCACATGCGCTAAGAGAATATAGTAGTGGAATGATGGTTCAAGATTTCTTCAATTTTGGATATTTCGATGGAGATGGGATTGCGGATGCCGGTACTGGATACACTCCTGAATTAGATGGGCACGGTGGATACTATATGACTCAAGATTATCCTGTTGCTATAAACTCAAGAAGATCAGCAGCACTTGTACCAGAAGGGGCGCAACCGATGATTAGTGCGGTTTTATGGCGTCAACAAGTAAATATCCCTTCTCATTCTCCTTTGGCCGGAGAATGGGGACAAAGTTTTGGAAGTTACACAATTCCAGCTATGTATCGAGATCTTGCAAAAGGTACTGCTGTAGAGCCTATTACTTATGCACCTACAAAGTCTGTTAATAGAATTGCTCCGTATCGTGATACAACTTATGACTATGTTTATTATGCAGGAACTTTTTATGCTGGAGATATAGTAACATTACCATTTCAACTTTATAATGCTGGAGAAAAACAAGCTTCTTCATTATCTCAAATGTTAAATGGTGACAGTGAATTCTCTGTTACGTCAATGCCTGGGAATGTTGGACAAGCATCTTTGGCAAATATTGAACTAGGATTTGCTCCTACTGTACAAGGAACATTTCAGACTGAATTAGAAATTCAATATAGAGATGGATCTCAAACTCTTACTAATCGTGATACTTATGCTTACACATATAATATTAAGTCTCTACGTATTCTAGTTGTTGCAGAAGCAGTAGCTGCAAATACAGGAAGACTTTCTATGAAGTCTCAAAAGTATACTGTTGAATATGATGAGCTGACTAATTCACATACTGAAACCCTAGATGTCACTGAAACAACTCATAACCTTGAAATGAATGGCTATGATGTTGCAACAACCGTAGGGGTGGAAGCCGTTAGAGGTTCAAATGTTTATGCAAAAACTCGTCTCGTTTTCACAAACGAAGGAACTACAACAGTTAATAATGTGAAATTTAACTTAAAGACATCTCTTCTTGGGGCCATCCATGATAATAATGGTGCAGGTGTGGGATATTCTCTTGAGTCAGTAAATTGTGGAGCAACCTTAGCTCCTGGAGCATCTTGTTTTGCAGATGTTAAGCATAAGGCCAGTATTGCTGAGTTACCTTTGACTACTCGCTACGGTATTCTCTCTTATGATATTGGTACAGATCAGTACTATGCAGAATCGTTTAGAATTCAATTTACTGCAGTTGATCCGGCCAAAGTTGCGGCAGGGAATTTAATTACAAATAATATTAGTGACGGATCAGGTGGAACAATTCCTAATGCTTACTTTATTGATATTGGAACTTATGCGAATCCTGCGCACCCGATTCTTTCTTCTTATCCAAGTGGATCACTGATTAAGAATATTAATCTTAATAATCCAAGTGATGAGAAAGCAAGTTTCTTGAAAGAGTATAGAGAGTATGTTGGTAATCAAAGTGCGACAATTCCTGCAGGCGACTTTCATACAGTCTATAACCAAGGCTTCATTCAGGTTGAGTTAAATCGACCTTGTTTCTTTGGTGATGATGAAGGGGGAGGTCTTCCAGAGGAAGAGTGGGGTTTCAATGTCAATACGACTAGTACTTGTACGATGAGAGTAACATTCACGTTCGATGAAACATACCTTGGTGAATACGTCGATGAAAGTCAAAACTATGCTATTTTAAAATACTACGATAGTAAGAGGGCATCAGTTTCGACACTGCCGATTTATGTAAAAGGTTTTATTGAACCAAACCGTTCAAATGCAATGACAAATGAAATCTTTAATGTTGAAACAGATGATACAGGAAGAGTTTATTTAGAATGGGTTGATTTTTCACCAATCAATAATGACTGGGGACCAATTATCTCTTATCGCGTTTACTATAGTGAGTTTGAAAGTAGTTTAAATGATTTATATAACTCAACTGGTTTAACTTTTGTTGAAACTGCAGGTGTTACACCGAATGTTGAAATCACAGGACTGCTACAAAATAGATTTTATTATTTAAGAGTTGTTGCTGTTAGAGAAACTTCATCAGGTAAACAATATCTTTCTATGCCTAATGGATTTACGACGAAAGAAGTAGTCATACCTAACGAGACTGCAATTTATGATTACTCGAGAAGATTAATTATAGATAAATTTGCTCTTCCTGAAGGATCTGGTTCTCCTACTTTTATTACAAAATCAGAGGCCATTGAAAATTGTGAGGGATCAACTCGCACAATTAGAAAAGAGGGTGGTAACAGAACTAGAGCAAAAGAGCTTATTGACTTAAATGACTATTACTTAATTAATGCTGACGATACTAATAGTGATTATCCTTTCTTTGCATTCCCACACTGGTTGGCCGACGCACCAGAGGATATTGCACCATTATTTCCTGGCTTTAGTTGTGATTTAACAAATATGCACAATGAAGCTGATAGCATTATGTTTATTAAGAGCTGTGATAATTGTACTTGTAATAGTTTGTCTAAGATTGTTGGTGGGGAAGACTTTCCACTAGATACAATTATTTATGCTTATGATGACTTTAGTGGTGCAGCTAGATGTCGTGTTTCTCAAGATGATTTTTAAAAAAAGAGGGAAGTATTATCCACAATGAATTAGTTGGGTAATACAAACCCTCTTTTTAGTTTAATTCTTAACAAAATCTTCATAAAAAACTCAATAAAATCAGATGGTTTAAGAGAATTTTGCCCTGTATTAATTGATATTTTATTAATTTAGAATATATAGGTGATGAACTCGTTTTACATTTATATTCTAACATTTCTCTTATCATCTCTTTCATTCGCAAAGGATGGAAACACTGTAACAGCCGATGTTAAGGCAGCTTCAGTGACGACTGTTCAAGATGAAGAGATTACTCCATACATGATGATTCGAGTAGTTCAGGCAAAGGGAATAGAAAGGCAAGACCTTTCACTTATTCGTAAGTCAGCAATGGAAATCGTTCTAGGAACATCTTCATTTGAAATTTTAATGGGGGATAGTGCTGAGGCCATCTATCAAAATACATTCTCTCTAGATATTTCAACGAAAAGAGAACGTGAAAACTCTTATGTTTTAAATTTTAAAATTCAAGATATCCAAAATGGAAAGATTGTTACAGAAGTTTCAAAGAATAACGTTCCAAGAAAGAGATTTCACTTAGAAGTAAGAAAACTATTGTATGAACTATTCTACGGAGATGGGTCTTCAAACTTACGTCCTTCAAAAGAAACTCCAGAGAAAAAGAAAATAAAGAAGAAATTAAATTCTGATATAGTTTCTGCAATTAACTCACAAAGAAATTCACAAGTTGTAAATGCTAATGCCGTTAGTATTTTTTCAGTTGAAGAGTCTGCAGCTGTTGAAGAAATTATTGTTGGTGCCGATGTAAAGAAGCTAAAAAACAAAAAATTAGAGAAAAAGAAAAAGAAAAAAGAAGATAAGGTTAAAATTAGTGAGTTTAAATCACCAGATCTAGACTTAAGAATGAATGTAAAACCAGAAAAAGTAGAACCTTCTACTCTTACTCTTGTACCAGATAGCTTTTATGCGATTGGATATCTTAAAGAGACAACTTTAGCATCTAACACTCTAAGTACAAATGAAACAGTAGATACAAGAACAAATCTTACGAGTATTAATTTAACATATCTAAGTAATTACAAAGTAGAAGAGTGGCAAGAATACTTTTCTATTGGTGGTGCTTTTTCAAATATTCTTAGTGAAAATCCTTATGGGATATCTCCTCGTATGTCTGTTTTTGGAGCATATAACAAACTTCTTATAGGAGATTCTTTCTTTGCTTCAGTTGATGCTGAATATGAGCGTATTAGTTTTGCCAATATTAAAGATAGAGGAGCCGGGGTTTCTGGTTTTGCCAATAATGTCTTTTGGTTTGGATTTGGATTTAAGTACATTAGCGAGCATTTCGCCAAAAAAACTGTTATCGAAGGCTTTTATAAAAAGGCATTAATTGGATCTTCTGATTTAAGTACAAATGGAGACTCTGCACCACTTGATGGTGATAAATATGTTCTCGATTTTTCAGTTAATTTATATAAGAAATTTGGTCTTGGTGGATATGTTGAAATTGTAAATCTTGCATCTGCAGCATCATCGGCATTCGATACATCTCATCAAATATTTGGCGTAAGGCTAGTTTATAATTAGGAATAATGATTATGGATTTTAAGGAAAAAATTGAAAGCCTATTCTCTAATGCATCTCCAGAAGTGAGACCAACGCATGAGGAAACACTAATTTATTTTGGTGATAACCAAAGGCAACAAGTTAAAGATTTTTCAATTTTTAGTAAGTCGTTTAGAGATCAATGTGTAAAGGCTCTTAAGATTAAAAATGTGGAAGTTAAAATTCTACAAAATAGTTTAGAGAAAGAACTGATTAATGCTTATCTCGTTCAAAAGCTACTAGTCGAAGAAATGAAGCTACTAAAGAGAGTTGTTGGTGATATTGGAGCTGTAAAGCTTTACGTGACACCAAGTTTTATGACTATACAACTTTGTAATATTGGTAATGTTCGTACGTCTGTGGCGAATATGCAAAGGGATATCTTTGGCCGTCGTGGATTCTCTAATCTTGTTGCAATTAGACTTACACGAAGTGGGAAGAAAACTAATCTAGTTTTAAAAGTAAAATATAAGAATATTGATGAAAAAGATTTTCTACAGTTTAGAAATCGCGAGGTAATGAATGAAGTTCTTTGATGTGGCAGACAATACAAATCATAAGGTTGATTTAGAAAAAACAGCTAAGAAGACTAAGGTTTTTAAAAATCTTCCAGGTATTGCTTTAGTAGTTATTGATGAAAATGACCAAGTTATCAAAGTGAATTCTGAATTTAGAAAGATGTTTAATAACGTTAATCTAAAAGGTGGGAATTGGGACGATTTCTTCAAAAAAACTTTTCGCAAAGAGAAGGGATTAGCAGATACAAGTAATCTTTTTAAGAACTGTAATGATATTTTAAATGACTATATCATCCATACTTCAATGGAGCAGTCGACTGGTTATCGTTATGGTTGGATCTATAAGATTCCTGTTGATGTAATGAATAAGATCTCACTTAAAAGAACAGCTCTAATGGAGTCAAAGAAGCTTGATGCTTATAATTTCATTGAAGATGAAGTTTTTGGAAAAAGATTAAACTGGATTAACAATAATCTAACACTAAATGATTTTCAATATGCGGATGATTGTCTTCTATATGCAAATACAAATGAAGCTAAAATGCTTTTAAAAGATTTTGTTGAGCTACTTTATGGGGTGCTTAATCTAAAAACTGAAGATACAAAATGTTCGGTTGAGTTTAGTCGTGGGAAGAATGGACTTCAGTTAACTGGTGTTTTTACAAATTTCAATTTCTCAGACGGTGACTTTCAAGCAAATGTAAGTTGGCATGGTCGAAAGATGAGATTAAACGATATTTGCAAGGTGATGGAATCTCGTCTTCCTGATCTTTATACATCAATTTATGTGAAAAACTTTAGAGCTGATCATCAATCAAAACTCAAAATCACATTAAATGTAAACGATATCGATGGTGTTCGATGGCATGTTTCAAAAGGAACAGTGAGTGACATTTAAGAAACTATTGATACTTACTCTCTTAAGTACAAGTATCTTTGCAAATGAAAAGTTCTTTAATTCTGCAAGTATATCACTGGGAATGATGAACTATTCGGTAACACCAAATGAGAGTACTTTACAGAATACTGACGGTAGTTCAACTGGTGGGGAAAGTGCAGATGCTGCTGCAGCTGCTGTTTCTGCAATTTCTATTCAAGTGAATTGGGAATTTAAGTCAGAATTAAAAAAGAGTTACTACATTAGTGGAGTTCTTCCAATGATGTCGGCGGAAGGAACAGGTGTTTACTCAACGACGATTGGAATGAACTGGTACTTTGGTGATATTGGAACTAAGTACACTTATACAAGTAATGGACAGAATCTAACGATTACACCGACTAGTAAGTACTATTGGGGTGCTTTTGTTGGTCCTGGTTATGTTATTTACAATACCGAATCTGCTAAATACTCAGATATTTTCTTTGATTTGGGAGTTAACCTTGGTGGCGGATGGCGCTGGGGGAAGAATAGAACAATTAAAGCTGAAGCGGCAGTTAGTCGTGCAACTGGAATTAAAACAACTGGAATTAAAATGGGGGTATTTGTAGGTATTAGCCAATATCTATAAATAATTTTTTAATGAAGTACTTATTATTACTACTACTATCTACATCTGTATTTGCTGCTAAGTTTAATGTTAAGTCTGATCCTAGTGATTGTGATGTCTATGTTATTGATAAAAATGGAAAAAGAGTTTCTCTTGGGAAAACTCCTTATGAAACTGATGTCGAAACAATGCAAACCAATTATGGAGCAAATGGTCCAGTACAAATTGAAGTATTCAAGCCAGGCTTCGAGCCTTACAGTTTGTCAGTTCCAATGCTTGCGAAATCAGATATTGATATTAGTGCTAATTTAAAAGTTGAAAAAGATATCGAACTAGCACAAGACTTCGATTTCCTAGTAGGTGATTTATTTGACGTACTAAGGCTTATGAGAGGTAAGAACTTCGACCTAGCTTTTGCAAAATTAGAAAAGCTAGAAGCAAAATTTCCTCATTTTTCAATTATTCACGAAATGAAGGGCTCTATTTCTTATATGAAGAAAGACTTTAAAAACTCTCTTGCTTTTTATCGTAAAGCATTTGGGATTAATCCAAAGAATAGAGAAGCCTATAAAATGAAGATTTACTTAGAAAAGAAATTTAATGTTTCTAAGAATGAAGGAGGTAAATAATGAAGAAGTTAGCTTTTATCTCATTACTATTACTTTCTTCTGCAGCAATTTCAAATCCGAAGATGAATGTTTTACCAAGTCTTGAGTGGCAAAAGAATGAACTAGAAATGAAGGTTCACGATAAGTTACAAAGAGGTACCGGAGTTATTCTGGGCCATGAACATTTTTTCGTTGATGTAGAAATTGTAACGAATACACCTGAAACTCCAAATTTTAGTATTCCACTCAATCCCGCTCCTCAAGGAAGCAATGGTGGAGTAAACGGGAAAGATGGAAATACTCTTGATATGTCTGATGATGCTGAAATGGCAAAGTCTGATGAAGAGAAGAAAACAAAATCTGATGCTGAAATCAAGTTTACAAATGATGTTCCTGAAACAGACTACGGAGAGAGTATTGTATTTTCTCGCCTTGGTATGGAGGCACCTCTTATTGATGATTTCAACGATTTCTCTCCTTCAGGAAAAATCCTTCTAACGATGGGGGATAGCTCTAAAGATAAAATGAATCAAATGAAAGAAGATTTCTCTAAAGAGAAAGAGAAACTTGTTGAGCAAATTAAAAAGCTAAAAGACGCTACTAAGGCAAAGCCTAGTATGATCGAACAGATGTGGAAGTATAATACTTCAATAGATATTTTTAAAAATATCTCTGAAATTAATATTTCAGTACGTCTTCCAAATGATATTGCTATGGACGAAAGAGTTAGAATTGAAGGTCTTATCAAGTCTATTAAACTTGGTGTGAATGATATTACTCCTAACTTTAAATTTTCTTACACTATTAATGTTCCTCAAAAAGAAGATGTCATTTCTAAAGGTGACTTCTTAAAAGCATTAAGTAGTGTTTCAAATATCATTGCAATCGTCCTTGGTGTGTTACTTATTGGATTTGTTGGTAACCGTCTAATTTCAAGATTCTTTGAATTAAATAGTGCTTCACAAGCTGGTGGTAATTTTACTATGCAAAGTGACAAGTCTGAATCTGATGATGAGTCAGGTGCGGGCGAGATGATCTCTGCCGGTGGTGGTAGTGGAGATGGCCTTGCAGGTGTTCACTCTCTTAATGGTATCGAGAGATTTAAAGTTTTTGCTAATAATACACCACAAGAAGCTATCCTTCTTGTGAAAAAATGGATTGCTCAAGATTCTAAAAGTGGACATGCTGCTCTTAGAGCACTTGTACAACAAATTGATAATAGTGCACTAGCAGATGTTTTCAAGATGTTAAGTGAGCCAGAAAAAGCAACGTGGAGAGACTTACTAAATAAGCCTCTTACTGCAAATGAGCTTTCTATTGCAAATGACTTTATTAGTAACCAAATCGTACAAAGTGTAATCCTACCTTCAGTTATTGAAGATCCTAACACTTACGATTTATTACTAAAGCTTAATGCTGATATGATCAATCAGATCTATGAAAAAGATCCATATATTGTTTCACTTGTACTTAATGCTTTAAGTGAGAGTTTTATCGCTGAAGTTCTTTCTAGTTGTGAACCAGAAACTGTTGATCAGATTTTAATGTCTTCAGTAATTATTCAAGAGAGTGAGGTTAGGGATAACCAGGCTCGTATTAAAGAAGTTCTTTCACAATATGTTGAATCGAAGTCAAAGCTACCATTTGTTGAGAAGCTTTATGATATTCTTCCAAATGTTTCTTCTGCTGTTGAAAGAAGTATTTTCAATACACTTAAGCAGAATATTAATGTTGAAGAGTTCACTCAACTTAGCCAGAAGAACTTTCCTTCCGAGCTAGTACGAGAGTTACCGACAAAGTTCTTAAAAGAGTCTCTAGCTACTTATGATCTAGGGAAGAAGGTTTCACTTCTTTTTGCAATGGATGAGAATGAGAGAATGTATTATCTTGATCTTTTTGCTCCTGATGGAACGAAGGCCCGTGATCTAATGCAGATTGAATTTGAATCTGTTGAACGTGATGAGATGAGAAAGAGTAAAATCCTTGCTGGTAGAGATGATAGCTGGCGTGATTTTGTTAAGTTTGTTCGTACACGTATTACTAAAGAGAAAGATGAAAAGACAGAGATTGAAAATCTCGTCCATACTTGGGCCCTTGATTTATATGGTTCAGGTGAAACACAAACTGAATTAAAAGTAGCATAAAAAAAGCAGCTCTTAGAGCTGCTTTTTTATTATTTACATTCTTGCTTGTGCTAGAAGATTTTTGGCAATAATCATAATCATTACCTCATTTGTTCCCGCTCCGATTTCGTTAAGCTTATTATCTCTCATCATACGCTCTACCGGGAATTCTCTTGAATAACCATATCCACCGTGAAGTTGGATCGCATCAAGTGCAATTTTAGTTGCCATCTTTGGAATAGCTAATTTTACTTGTGCAGCAACTACTGGACCTTTTTCTCCTTGATCGTAACGGTAAGCTACGTTGTATAGGAAGTTTCTCATCATCTCAGTTTCAGTTGCCATTTCCGCAATCATTTTTTGGATCATTTGGTACTCACCAATAGTTTTTCCAAATTGTGATCTTTCGTTTGCATATTTAATACACTGATCAACACAAGCTTGTGCGATACCAAGAGAGATACCAGCGATTGTGATTCTTTCGATCTCAAGGTTTTTCATCATGTGGTAAATTGAATCACCTTCGTTGCCAACAAGTTGCTCTAGACCTACTTTAGCGTTGTCAAAGATTAGCTCACCTGTAGGCGATGCACGCATACCCATCTTGTGAATTGGGCTTCCAAAGTCAAAGTGACCTTTGTCTTTTTCAAGAATGAATGTTGAAAGATTTTTTCTCTCTTTACCTGTTCTTGTGTATACGTAAGCAATATCTGCATATTGTGCATTTGTGATCCACATCTTCGTTCCATTTAGAAGGTAGTGGTCATCTTTTTTCTCAGCTTTTGTTTGAATACCTACAGCATCTGATCCATATTCTGGTTCAGACATACCCATACAACCGATATGCTCACCAGTGATTAGTTTTGGAAGGTATTTTTCTTTTTGTTCTTTAGACGCGTTATTTTCAATATTATTAACACAAAGGATAGAGTGGGCAAGGTAAGAAAGAGTTGAAGAAGCACATGCTTTTCCAAATTCTTCCATAACGATAGTTGCGGCAAGTGCACCCATTCCAGCACCACCATATTCAGGATCAGCAGTTATTCCAAGAACTCCGATTTCACCCATTTTTTTGAAAGCATCCATATTGAAACTTTCTTCAGTATCATGCTTTTCTGCAACAGGAGCTAGTTCTTGTCTTGCAAAGTCACGACACATTTTTTGGATTTGTTTTTCTTCCTCTGTGAAATACCACATATATATGATCCCCTCTGTCTATTTTAATCAAAATAACTTACCGTGTCTTACATCCTATGGCAATAATCCCAAAGATGTTTTTAGACAATATCCAATATTTAGGCTTAAGATAAAAATTGTAAGTCCTTGAAATTGTCAAAGTGTTTTACATGACCTACAATTTTTTTTAAGGAGTCGATTGATGCTTACAACACCTGTAGTCAAGGATGAGGACACGGTATTTCCAGGAGAGAATTGGTTTTTCTACTGGAAAACTTCAGCTTCTCTTTGGAAATCTAAAATTGAACAAACGTCTTTAACGGACAAGATTATCGTACCGATTAATTGGAGCTTCCATACTGATACGGGGGATAAGATTGATTTTGCAAAGCAAAAGCCCGAGACGGACTTCAAGCGCCTTTATGATATTTGCAAAGAGCTAGATAAGGAAATTATCTTTCTTTTACCTGTTTCACCAGTACCTTATTTACCAAATGGTGGAATTCCATATCTTTTAGCAAGAACAGCTAGCTGTGATCAATATGGCCTTAATCGCGCAAGTGCTGATAGTGACGGAACAATCCATAACTTTTATAGCTTCTATGATCCACGTGTTTATAAGGGATTTACTCGCTTTTGTTCTGAGCTAAACTCATATTTTCAAGAAAGTGGAATTAATGCTCCTTTATGGGGTGCTAATTGTGGTCATTATTCTCATGGACACTTTCATTCTTATATTTTTGATCGCTCAATCGCATTCCAAAGTGGATTTAGTCGTTTTGTGGAAATGAAGAAGGCGGAACTTAAGCTTGAGAAAATAACTGCTGAACAAGAGCATGAGTTTATTATTGAATATAATGAAACAATCTCTCATATCTATATTGATATCGTTAAGCATTCTTTAGACAAGAACTGGCAAGGTGTTAAGAACTTTTCCTTCTTAGAAGGATCGATGAATTCAATTGAAAACCGAATGCTTGATCAAGTAAGTGATACGAAGATTATTGATGATGCCCTTAAGAGTTTGGACAATGGAATTCTTCCTTCATCAATTCTTCTTCCAAATCGAAATAAGAATGGGATCTATTCTGATTTAAAGAAACAAGTCATTAATTCTTCTCGTTTGGACGAATTCTATAACGATAAGACGATACTTTCAGATAATGAATTTATTTTTAAAACTTCAAATGCGGTTAATATCTTTCATAATGTGAAAGACTTTAAGAGCAAAGAGATCATTGCATTTTCTGGCTTTATTGATTTTTGTAAAAGTCAATTTAGTTGGAATTATAGCTATAGCGATATAAATGAGTTCCACTGGGAAGATTTTGTTGAAAGCCCATTTCAATTTTTCTACTTCAATGGAAAAGAAATCAACGCTGAACTTTTAGGTAAAGTGTTGAAACTCTTCATGAGCGGTGGAAAAGTACTTATTGATATCGCATACCTTGAAAAGAATTTAAGAAGAAGACTGGAGTCATTCTACTTAGAAAATGAATTAAGTGTTGAAAAGATTCGCTTTCTAACTGAGATCAATACTGTCACAATGGGTGAGGGAAGACTTCTTATTTTTAATTCAAATGACTTTCAAGAATGTAGTGATGATGAGTTAAATACATTTTGGTCAAAAGTTACAAAGAGCATAGGTTATGTTGGATGTGATATTTCTCAAAGTGGTGAAGTTAGATACAAGTGGCAGGAGAGGGCGGTTGCGTCTTCAGACCTTAAGTATGATAAGGTAAAGCGCATCAGCTTTTTTAATCCTTCAAGTTATAAACAGAAACTTAATATTAAATATCCATCGGAATACGTTTTCCAAAAAATGATCGATCAAAATCATGTTGAGATTAATAATACTCCACATGAGATCGAGCTAAGCTTTATGCCTAAGGGAAGTATTTCATTAGATTTTGGGATAATTTCGGAGTAGAGATGGGTGGAAGTGATAAAGTTTTATATGTAAGTTATGTCTATAGTGAAGAGCACAGTCTTTTCTTTATCCGATCAATATTTACTGCAAAGTCATCAATTGATTTTAATGAAGTTGAGCTTGGTCCCCGTATGGAAATTACTTCTGATGGCTACTTAAGTGGTTTCTTCGATGAAGAGGAGCTTACGAAATTTGCTTATGATTTAAGTGATCGACTAAAGCAAGACAAGGTTTGTCTTATTTCCCCAGAGTGTTTCAACAAAGTATTAGAAGTTACTAAGAAAATTGGTGGGCTATTGGAAGCATTCATTGAACATGGCAATGTCTTAGAAAATCCAGAAAGAACAAAGAAAGGATTCCTATCGAGTTTTATTCGATAGGAATTCTGAAACTTGCTTGTAAAGGCTTATGATCTGAGCCTTCTACATCTCCGCGAACCTTAGCGCTAATTAGCTCAAGGTCGCGATACCATATATAATCAAGTTTATTACCAAGCCATTTCATACGATCATCTTCACCAGTATATTTAACTTCCTGAAAGCCTTCACTGCTTAGAATATTTCTCATCATTTTTATTTTAGATTTAGAGTTGGTATTGAAGTCACCGGCAAAGACGACTGGACCGTTTGTTGTTCTAATGTAATTAACGACTTGATTGATTTGTTTTTTTAAAGACTTCTTTTTTACAAAATTAATAGCGTGAATATTGATAAAAGTAATACTCCTACCGTCTTCAAGTTTATACTGACTTGCAAGAGATAGTTTTGGTGTGCGAATAAATGGTTCTCTCACTTTACTTCGTAGAGGAGTTATCTGAATCGTTGGATATTTAGAAATATTAGTTACACCAGTATTGTGCTTACCCCAACTAATAAATGAAGTTGCAAGAATAATCTCTTCATCTTCCGGATTAAAGAGACGCTCTTTCATTTTTCCTTTAAAGCTAAATTCTTGTCCTAGAAGAATATCACTTTCATTCATTAATTCTTCAAAGTCTATTTGCCAACTATCTTTCTTGCCTTTATACATATTCCAAACCGTCAGTTTGAATTCATTAGGAAATGGGCAATCATGACAAGAAAGTCCTTGTTTAACTTGAATGATTTTATCTTCGCTTGGTATTTTGTGTACGAGCTTTTCTTGGGCAAGTGATGGAGTTGCAAATAAAGCAACGGCTAAGCTTATCATAAGCTTTTTCATAACAAATCCTTTTGTTTGAATATACTTAATCTTAATTATCTATAAGTGAGCACAAATGTGCAAAGAAATGCAGCTGAATTTTTCTTTTTATCAGCTAAACTGTCAAAGCTAATACTTAATCAATTAGCTCGAACTCTGCCTGCATAGGTTTGTGATCGGAGCCTTCGATTTCACCAAGAACTCTTGCTTCAATAAGATTTAGCCCTCGATACCAAATATGATCAAGAGGTTGTCCTAGAAAAGTCATGCGATCATCTCTGCCAGTATATCGGGCCTGTTTGAAGCCTTCTTTCTTAAATAACATATTCATTATGAGAGTTTTTGTCGGAGCATTTGTGTTGAAATCTCCTGCAAATATAACTGGTCCTGCATTATCTTTAATTGCACTAAGAAGTGTTGCAATTTGAATTGTGAAAGGTTGGATTCCCACAAAGTTAAGAGCATGGATATTTATAAATGTAATGATTTGTCCATTATCAGCAGGGTATTTTGAAATTAGCGCTAGTTTTGGTGTATTAACTATAGGCTCACGGTCGCTACTTTGAAAGGCTTGTTTACTTACGGCCTTTACTGTTGAGCTTGTAAAAACTCCAGTTGCTTGTCCATTCGTATCATAAAATGAAGTTGCCAAAATATTTTCGCGATTAGCATTAGATAAGACGTCCTTCATTTCACCTTGAAGTAAGAACTCCTGTCCAAGGATGATTTCACTCTCACTAGCTAATTTTAAATAATCTGCTGACCAAGAATCTTCTTTACCTTTATACATATTCCAAATGGTGACTGTAAATTTAGAGGGCATTTTACAATCGAAACAGTTAAGAGAGCCTTTTGTTGAAAGTATTTTATTTTTTGCCGGAACTTTATAAATCAGGTTGGCCATATTATTTCCGGCCAGGGCATGGCCTTGAAGTAGAAGTAGGGAAGTTATTAATAGGCTAATTTTTTTCATCTCAGTTCCTATCTGTCCTGATGTCATCAGATTTTGTTGTATTTCAACCTTAATAGACCAAAGAATAGGCTAAATAGCAAAAATTCTACAGAGGAGCTTGTAATATTTAGTCCCTGACCATATAAATGTCACCTAATATTGGAGAATCATATGCAAAAGCAGCTTTTTTACTCGCTTTCACCTAAGTCTTTGAAATCATTCCTCGTTGAGAATGGTCAGAAGGCTTTTGTAGCAAATCAAATTCTTCAATGGGTCTATGAAAAACACGAATATAATCCTGAGGGATGGTCAAATATTTCTAAGAATCTTAAAGAGCTCTTAGAGGAAAACTTTGATTTTACACTTCCTAAAATTGTTTGGAATGGACTATCAAAAGATGGAACGAGAAAGTTTCTTGTGGCCATGAGAGATGGGAAAACTGTTGAAACAGTTATGATCCCAGCTCGTTCAAATCGCAAGACACTTTGTGTATCATCACAAGTTGGTTGTGCTATTGGTTGTACATTTTGTCATACTGGTACAATGGGACTTATGCGCCACCTTGAAGCAGGGGAGATCATTGGACAATTCCTTGCCGTAACTAAGTTCCTAAGAGAAAACGTTGGACCTGAAGAAAGACTTTCAAATGTTGTATTCATGGGTCAAGGAGAGCCTCTTCATAACTTTGAACAAGTAAAGGCCGCAACAGAGCTTATGGTTGATGAAAAGGCATTAGGTCTTTCTCAAAGACGAGTGACGATCTCAACATCGGGACTAGTACCGGCTATCAAGAAATTAGAAGAGTTTCCACCTGTTAATATCGCAATCTCACTTCATGCAGCTCACAATGAAATTCGTACAGAACTTATGCCAATCAATAAGGCGTATGATCTCGATAGACTTCTAACGGCCATTAAAGAGATTCCTCTTAAGGCCCATCGTTATATTACATATGAGTATCTTTTAATCGATCAATATAATGATCGTGCCGAAGATGTCGATGCACTTTTAAAGCTACTCCCTAAGAAAGTATCAAAAGTGAATTTGATTCCTTTCAATGAGTATCCCGAGTCTAACTTTAAGCGCCCGAGTGTAAGTCGTATCAATTGGTTTAAAAATCAACTCGATAATGGTGGAATCACGACGACAATTCGTACGACAAAGGGGAGTGATATCTTAGCTGCCTGCGGCCAGCTTAAGAGTGAGCTTGAAAAAGATCTAAATCTTTGGAAGTAAGATTACTTCTTATTCTCGTAATCCCAATACTTAACTTTTGTATTCTTTGAAGATGGAAGACGCTTTGACTTCTCTGATTTAGAGTCATCTTCCACTTGATAAGAGTCTTCCCAAGATTCTTGACTCTTATGGTGAACTACTTTCTTTTTGAATGAAATTGGCTTTTGCGCTTCTTGATAAAATGCGGGTGTTTCATACTTCTCAGCAAATACAATGCTAGACTGAATTACTAGAGTAATTATGGCAATTGTCTTAATGCTGAAACCTTTCATATATCCCTCACTTCGCATTTGCGGTTTGATTCCTATACCTTTTCGGATAGGGACAAATTTACTTTAATCGGCAAGTTTGTAACTTGTTAAAAAGTTTACGAAATCCAATATTTTTGGGAAGATAGAGGGGTAGGATTTATAAGCTCAGGGAGGATGCTTTGTCGAAATCAAAATCAAAAGATCGTGCGGTCATAGGCCTTATGGCAATGGTTGCAGTTTTCTTTGTCGTATTAATTTTATTTTCCGCTTATACGGTAACAATTTTCAAAGGAAATAATGATCTTGCTTCGTCGAGTAAGAAGTCTAAGGATAAGATTGCTCTGATTGAGGTAGAAGGTGTCATCATGGACGCGAAGAAGACTATTCAACTTCTTCATCGTGCAGAAGCTGATGAATCGGTAAAGGGAATTATCCTAAGAGTTAACTCACCGGGTGGAGCTGTTGCACCTACTCAAGAAATCTATCAAGAAATTTTAAGAATTAGAGGAGCGGGAAGTTACGCTGAAGTAACAAAGAATCCAAAGCCAATCTATGCTTCTTTCTCTTCGATTGCTGCAAGTGGTGGTTACTATATTGGTGCGGCAACAGAGAAGATTTGTTCATCACCAGGAACTCTTACTGGTTCAATTGGTGTGATCATGCAATTTGTTGACCTTTCTGAATTATATAAATTCGCCATGGTTAACCCACAAACAATTAAGGCCGGACGCTACAAAGATATTGGTCAACCAAATCGCTCAATGACAAAGGAAGAAAGAGCTCTTATGACTGAGATGACTCTTGATGTTCATAAGCAATTTAAAGACGATGTAGCAGCACAGCGTAGTGAAAGAATCACAGTAGAAATAGATGAGGTTGCTCAAGGTCAAGTTTTCTCAGGTGCACAAGCTAAGAAGCTTGGACTTGTCGATGATCTTGTTGGACTTTGGCCATGTGCTCGCCAACTTCATGCAAAACTTGAACTAGAAGGGGACTTAAACCTTTCAGAAATGAAGATTAAAAAGAAAGCTAATTTCTTTTCAATTTTAGAAGATTTAGAAGATGTTAAAGGGGCCGTTAAAAACTTTGTTAAGGCTAACAGCTCGACAACATTAATGTACAAATAATAGAGGCATAATGCATATATACTTAAATTGGCTACAAGATCATATCCTAGCAGTTGTAGCATTCGTATTTACACTTATTCTGATCTATCACTATTTTAGTGAGAAGGACACAGGTGTAAAACTATCGAAAAGATATCGTAACTCGA
Source organism: Halobacteriovorax sp. DA5 (assembly GCF_002903145.1). Lineage (NCBI taxonomy): Bacteria > Pseudomonadati > Bdellovibrionota > Bacteriovoracia > Bacteriovoracales > Halobacteriovoraceae > Halobacteriovorax > Halobacteriovorax sp. DA5. Next base: position 98,096 of record NZ_PPDJ01000001.1, read on the forward strand.
TTTTTGAAGCCCAATCAAAAGTATTCCTAAATGCAACTCAGTACTTAATTTCTGGAAATCGCGACCTTGCGATTAAAGAGTTTCTAAGTGCAGTCGATATTAATAGAGAAACAATAGATACTTATTTTGCACTTGGTGGTCTATTTAGAAGTAATGGTGAAATTGAAAAAGCTATCAGTATTCACCGCTCACTTATTGCCAGAGATAATATTTCCGAATCTCATCGTATTCGTGCCCTAAAGGAATTAGCAATTGATTTTGATAAGGGTGGTTTTGTTGATAAGGCCATCGAAACTTATAAAGATGTCTTAAAAATTAACCGCGATGAATATGATGTAATCCAATCTCTTTGCCGTATCTATGAAGATATTGGGGACTGGGACCAAGCTTATAATTACCGCATAATGCTTTCAAAAGTAGGGCATGAGAATCAATCAGAAACGATTTCACATATTCTAGTTCAAAAGGCCAAGAAGTTCTTTGAAAATGGGCAACTATCAAAAGCTATTGAGGATTTAGAAGATGGTTTTCGCTTTGCTCCTTCTGTTTCAGCAAAGATTTTAAAACTTAGAATTCTTCTTCATGAAGGAAATATAGATGAGGCGAAGTTTTATCTTGTTGAGCTATTAAAAGAGCAACCAATGTATGCTTCATTTGCATTTGAATCACTTGAAGAAGGTTTTAAGGGAAGTGAAGAGGAAAAAGAGAAATACTTTAAAAGATTGAATTTACTGATTGAATACTTTTTAGAAATGAATGATGAAGAATTACTTTCTAATGAATCTATCATTCTTACTAAAATCAGACTTTATAAACAACAAAGTAAACTACATAAAGCATACGAGTTGCTAAGTGAGTGGGATAAGAAATCAAATGCAACTTCACAAGCTTTAAAATCAGAATATATTAAAATTTTAATTGAGCTTGGAAAGAAGGAAGAAGCCGTAACTCAGACAAAGGATCTTCTGGAAAATATGCACCAAACTCTTACGAAGCACTACTGTCGTGAATGTGGATACAACTCAGATGAAATTTTCTGGCGTTGTCCTCAATGTCACGAATGGGAAACAATTCAATTTAGATGGAAAGTTTAATGAGAATATTTGTAGTATTTTTTCTTCTTCTACCGGCCTTTGCTCAAACTAAGGCTCAGTCTACTAGTGAGCAGAAGAAGACGATTTACTACGTGCAGTCAGTTTATTCTCAACTGCATCAAAACCCATCAAAGTTCTCACGAGTACTTTCTACATTTGAGTGTGGACAACCTTTTTATGTATTAAGTTCACCAATCTCAGAGTTCTATCAAGTAGAGTATTCGAATTATAAAGGCTTTATGAGTACTAATGTTTTGGCGCAGACAAAACCAAGTAGCTGCTGGCAAGATATGTATCGACGATTTTTTGATCAAATTGATATCGGTGTTACTGAAATACATTACTGGGGAAGGCTTCAAGACCTTCTTATTAAAGGGGAGAGTAAGTAATGAAATACTTCTTATCATTTCTCCTTTTATTTAACATAAATGCACAAGATAACCTTCCTGTTGAAAATGAATTTGTGAATTTTAATAAAATTCAAAAAGTTCTAAAAAAAGACGGGCTTGAAAAAGCTGCAAAAGAGAAGGCCAAGCAAGCAAAGAAAAAGCAAGTTGATGTCGATGCTCAAAAGAAAGCCTTTTATAATACACCTGCTGGAAAAGATTTTTGGCATATCATGACACAATATTGGTTAGTAAAAAATGTTGGTGTCCTTAAATGGGATTTCCATAAGCCGGATTTTGGTGTTCGTGAATATTATGCAAAGTTTCTCAAGGAAGTAGGCTATTTTGGTATTAAGTTTGATATTTTATATTTAAACTCACCTAATGTGACACACTTTGGTTTTCCTCTATCAACTAATCACTATTTATTTGTTATTAGTGTCCCTTTTATTAGGGCAATGGATTTATCGAAACTACAAATATCTCTATTACTATTTGAGGATTTACTTAGATTAGAGGATCAACAATTTATTAAAAAATTTGATGATGAAACACTATTGAAATTAATGAATAATAATTTTTATAAGAAGCAATTTCCAAAAGAAGAATTTCATAAGGTTTTGGCTCGATTCAGTGATATTGTTTTTAACACTGGTTTTACTTTCAAAGATCAGTTCAAGACAACTAAGAAAATGGATATTATTTTAAAAAATAATCCAAAGTATTGGAAAAACTATTATCACTTATTAGAGAAAATCGATTCTTTAACAAAAGGGAATTTACTTTATAAGAATTATTCAAAGATTTATCCAGCGCCTGAGCTGCAATTGAATTGGATAAACCCAACGACGAATTAGTATGAAGTTATTCGCCAAAGAAAAATCTATTTATCTGGCAAAGTACGCCACATCGACAATAATATACTGGATTATTTACTTTATTCTTGTCTCAATTATTACGTTCTTCCACTTTAGGCTTGGGCATAAGCTTATAATTGTAGAGAATTGGCTTTATGATTTTTCATGGCAAGTTTTAGTAACGGCCAGAGTTCTGGGATATCTTGTTTCAATCTATTTTTTCTCAGATATGAAATTTAAAGATATCAAGAGTCAGCTATCTTTCGATTGGTACAATAGTGTAAATGTTCCAACTTATTTAATTTCGATCGCAACTTTGATTGTCTTTGTATTTTTTAGTCGACCTTCGCATATGGAGAATGTTCAATTTAGTTTTTGGCAATTAGTTGTTCATAATATCTTAATCTTCGTATTTTTCTTCTTTGAGTTCTTAAATTCAAAAATCTTTTTAAAGTCTAGAAGAGTAGGTAAGGGATTTCATATTCTAACTGAGGGATCTTTCTTATATCTATCTCTTTTTGTTTTATTCCCAAGAAATACAAGTCTCGAAATTGGGCATATGTTCTTATTTTTCTTAGCTTATGCTCATCTTTATTTATTTAATTATTCAGTTCTTAAGGGAATGATATTTATATCAATTGTCTTTGTACCTCTTTTTGCCTTCTTGGGTCATGACCCATTATGGGGTACATATTATTCGATATTCTTTTCAAAACTAAGCAACCTAATAGTACCAGCTATTAGTTTATTAATTGTTACATCCGCATATTCATATATTTTAAAAAAGCAAGGAGAAGTATAGTGGAAGGTCATAATTTAGATATTTTCCAAATCCTTTTAGATTCAAGCATTGTTGTTAAGTTAGACTTACTTCTTTTAATCGCGGCATCTGTGCTTTCTTGGACTATTATTTTTCAAAAGAGATCACTCTTTAATAAAACAGAAAAGGCCAATCGTGAGTTCAAAACATTCTTTAGTGGTGTTAACTCGTTAGAGGAGGCTTATCATGATGCTCAAACAATTGAAGATAGTCCTTTAAGGAGACTATTTCTTTCAGGTTATAGAGAACTTAAAAAAACAGAAATTGCTTTAGGTGAAAACTATGGACTTATTAAAGAACATTATTCGTCTATTGCGAACCAATCAATGGAGCGTGCTCTATCAAACGAGGCAGTTGAAGTTGATCAGCAAATGAGCAATGGGCTAACAACTCTTGCTTCAATTGGCTCGATTACACCATTTGTTGGGTTATTTGGAACAGTTTGGGGGATCATTGATTCATTCTCTGGACTTGCAAGCGGTGGAGCAACTCTTGAAACAGTTGCTCCAGGTATTGCAGAAGCACTTGTTGCAACTGCAGTTGGTCTCGTTGCTGCAATTCCTGCAACTTGGTATTTTAATAAATTTGGACAAAGAAGAAATAAGTTAAAAGAACAACTTCATATTTTTGGTAATCAATTTATCAACGAAGTTGAAAGATATATTTCTTCAAAATCATAATTTAGGGGTAAGCAATGGGTATGAATTCTGGTGGTAATGGAGATGGACCGGTATCAGAGATCAACGTAACACCACTTGTTGATGTTATGTTAGTTCTACTTGTTATCTTCATGATTACAGCGCCCTTGATGTTAAATGGGATTGAACTTACTTTACCAAAAACGAAAGAAGTAAATGTCATGAGCTTAAACTCTTCTCAGGTTGTTTTAAGTTTTACAAATTCAGAAGAGTATTATGTTGGAAAGGATAAAATCCTATTAAGTGAGCTAATTACAGTACTTTCAAATAAGTTAAAGGAGACTAAATCACAGACTCTTTTCCTTAGAGCTGACTATCAGCTTGAATACGGTAAGGTAGCAAAGCTTATGTCTTATTTAAAATCAAATAATATAAATGATATTGCTCTGGTAACAGAGTTAGAGGATAAGTAGTATCGAAAAGAGTTTTAATAAATACATTTCTATCTCATTAGGGGCCCATGCAATCCTAATACTAGGACTGTATCTTCTATCGATCTTCAAACTAGGAACACCTTTTGATCCAAAGAGGGCCAACCTAGATAAGGTGCGTGTAATTGGAAAGGCCATTAAGGTTGATGTTGTGGCCATGCCAAAAATGACTTATCAAGAGCTAAAAAAAATGGTTCCTCCGCCTCAAGAAAAAGTTGAAGTGATTAAGGAAAAGGCAAAGGAGACAGGTGGAAGCGATAAGGCCGTTCTTGAAAAAGCGGCAAAGCAGAAGTCTTTAAAAGATATGCTGTCAAAATTTGCGAATCGTAACGTAAAAACAGATACGAAAGCGAAATCAAAAGCAAAGCCTAAGCAAAAGGTCGTTGAAGATACAACTGACTATAGCAACATTATTGCAGCTGGAAATAAGTTAAGTGAGGGGTCCTCTTATACAGGAACTGGTAGCGCCCAGGCACAAGGTGACTTTGACAATTATGTTATCTCTGTAATGGAAGCCGTTAGAAAGCACTGGAGACTTCCAGCGTATCTAGCGAATCTTGAATTATCTTGTCACGTTCAGGTTTTCATCAATTCACAGGGTAAATTATTAGAATATAAAATTATAAAATCGAGTGGGAATGCGGAATATGATAGCAAGGCCGTGGGATCAATACGCGCGGTAGGCTCATTTCCTCGTCCGAAGAAAGAAATTACTAATAGGCTAGTGGCAGGTGAACTCGTTCTTGCCTTTCCTATATAGGAGTTTTTATGAAGTATTTAGTTTTTTTACTTATATGTTTTAAGGTTATTGCTGATGGTGGACTGACTGTCGTCTCTGTAGGAGATGCTGAAGTTGTTAAAGAAAGCTTATTAGTTGAAAAAATATTCTCTGAAGGAGTTTTTACACCTAATGAAGTCGAGCAGTCAGAGAACTACATCAATATTGTAAGAAATGACTTTAAGTTTTATCAGAATTATTTCAACGTTCTGCCACGTCGTATCTCTCAGACATCTTTTGATAATGTACGATTTACAAATTATAAAACGAAAGAAACGAACTTCTTAGTTCGATTTAAGATTATTAGAAGTGCAACGCAAACGACATTATCGTATAAGCTTTGGAATATCGCTGCGGAACAAGAGCTTATATCAAAGTCGATTCCTTATGATGCCAATGATCGAGCTGCCATTCACGCTGTTTCAGATGAGATTTATCGTGCAATAGTAGGCAAGCCTTCTATCTTCAAAGATAAGATTGTTTTCGTTTCTGATTATAAAATGCCAGATGGTAAGAAAGAACTATTCATGATGGATTTTGATGGTGCCAATCCAAAGAGATTAACATGGCACAATGGTGTTGTACTTTCTCCTGCGGTTTCACACGATGGATCTAAAATCGTTTACAGTTTGATTGATGAGTCAGTTAAAGGAGCAAAGAAGAACGTCAACCTAATGCTCTATGATGTAGCAACTAAGAAAACTAGTATTCTATCAAAGAGGCAAGGGATTAACTCTGGTGCAATCTTTACGAATAATGGTGATGAAATTATTCTTACGCTATCACATCAAGGTAATGCTGAGCTTTACCGTATGAACTTAAACACTCGTGCGATCACACGCCTAACGAAAAGCTATGCTCCTGACGTTGATCCATCACTTAGTGCGGATGGTTCAATCCTAACGTTCTTATCGGGAAGACCTGGGAAGCCAATGATCTACACAATGGATCCAGGTGGACTAGAGAAGAATGTGAAGCGTATTAGTTATGTCGGTAAATACAATGCAACTCCACGTTTTCACCCAAGTGCTTCAGAAATTGTTTTCTCAAGCTGGTTAGATAATCGTTTTGATCTCTTTAAGGTTGGTTCTGATGGCCAAAATCTCGTTAGATTAACAAAAGATTTCGGTTCAAATGAGGATCCAGAGTATTCAAAAGATGGACAGTTCATTATTTTTACAAGTTTGAGGGTTCTTTCACAGTCTAAGGCCACTCAAAGTGTCTATATTATGGACACTTGGGGTAAAATCCTAGGGCCACTGACCTCAAATTTCGGAAAGTGTACAAGTGGTAGATGGCTTAAGTCATTATAATCACAGTATATCTATATTTTTTTTGAACAACCGAGTATTTTAGTCTTGTAAAAAATTCAGACGCGCTGTATCATGAATTTAGATTAACGCTTCGCAAAACACACTAAAAATTACACGGGAGTTTATACATGACAATCGAAATGAAAAAAGAATCAACAAAAATTGAAAATCTACTGTCTACACTTCTTACAACTTTAGATGAGCAGGTTTTCTTTTCTGAACTATCAAAATTCTTTAAATCAGAAATCGTTTGTGATGAAATCATCGTAAACCTTGCACACGAAGACGGAAGCTGTCGCATGGTTGCTAAAGATGCTCGCGCTGTAAAGAACGCACAAAGAATTTCAAAAGGTCTTGGTGCAGTAGGACACGTAATCAAAACTAAGCGTGCTTACTTCTCAAACAACGTACAAAGAGATCCTCTATTTGCTTCGACAAAAACAGAAGTATCTCACTCTGAACTGTGTGTTCCAATGATCATCGATGGTGTAATCATCGGTACTATTTCTTTCAAAGGAAATAGCGAAGAAGTTAACTTTAAGAAAGAAGACATTAACATGGTTATCGATAGCCTAAACTCTATCCAAAAGCCACTTAAGAATATGAAAATGTATCTATCTGCTAAGTTCCTTAACGAATCACTAAAGCAGAAGATCGAAGAAAAAGAAATTGAACTAAAGAACTCTGTACCAGGTGTTACTCTATCTCGCTCAACAACTCAGGAGAAAGAGATCATCGGTAAGTCTGAAATTATGCAAGAGCTTCTAGTTGCAGTTGATCGTGTAGCTGCATCAGATGTTAACTCTTACATGGCAGGTGAGACTGGTGTTGGTAAAGAGATGATCGCTAGAAGAATTCACTGTCGTTCAGAGAGAAAGAATCACGCTTTCATCGTAGTTGACTGTTCAATGGGTAACGATGAGTACCTAGAATCAGAAATCTTCGGAAAAGAAGAAGTTGATGCTGTAAGAGGTTTCAGAATTAAAAAAGGTGCTCTAGAAGCAGCGAATGGTGGAACAATCTTCATTAACAATATTGATAAAATGCCAGTTAAAGTACAGGCAAGATTAATGAGCTTTATCAACGACCTTGCTTACTCAAGAGTTGGAACTCATGAAAAACTAAGATCAAACGTAAGAATTATTGCAGCTTCTTCTCTAAACATGAAAGAAAGTGTTGCACTAGGAACTTTTAGAGAAGACCTATTCTACAACCTATCAACAATTGGTTTAAGAATTCCTTCACTAAGAGAGAGAAAGTCAGATATTGAAATTCTAGCTAACCACTTCCTTAACTTAGGAAAGTTACCAGAAGCTCAAAAGTCTATGTCTCCAGGTGTTGTTAAGCTTCTTGAAGACTACAACTGGCCAGGAAACGTAAGAGAACTTCACTCAATCATGGAAAGAGCATATGTTCTATCTCCAGGAATGATTGTTGAAAGAGATCACCTTGCAGATAGCATTAAAGTTGAGCAAGCTGAAATTAATGAAGAAAAAGAAGAAATTAGAATTTTTAGAGAAATGACGCTAGGAGAAATTGAGAGAGAACATATCTGTCAAACTCTAGATCACCTAGGTGGTAACAAGACTAAAACAGCTAAGGTTCTTGGAATTACAGTTAAGACTCTTTATAACAAGCTGCACAGCTACGGTATGATTGAAGCAAAAGAAGCTTAATCAACCTTTAAAGAAGCTTAAAGAGAATTGATAAAGCGTACTTTTGAAGTTAATATGTCAGTCTAATAAGGAGAGCCCATGTCAACAGAAGACAATAGACTACCAAAGAACTTCAGAAATTCACCAGATTTAGAGAATTTTTACCGCTTTATCTATGAAAATAACTTAAGAAGTGAAGCGAAGAAAATTTTTGAAGCGTTAAAAGTCGCTACAACTCCTGTAAAGAAAAGAGGAAGAAAGAAAAAGTCTTAATCCTTGTATCTATCAACAAATTCATTATAAAATATAAGATGCCCGTTAATTAACGGGCTTTTTATGTACAGGATGTACGGTATGTCCACGGAGGCAAGAGCCGAGAGTGAACCAAGTACATTTATATTAAAGGATCAACATGGAAGTTGTCTCAAACGCTAAATTAGGTCTAAAAGTTTATGATCCATTATATGGATTCATCGACTTAACTCCACTTGAGATGGAGATTATCCACAGCCCATTTTTTCAAAGGCTGCGTTGGATTAAACAATTAGGATTTTCATTCTACGTTTTTCACGGTGCCGAGCATTCTCGCTATGGACATTGTATTGGCGTACTTAATAATGCCCATCTTATTCTAAGGTCAGTTGGCCGTGGTGTTGAAGATAATGAACTCTTTGTAAAAGAGCAGAAATCAAAAGAGGCCAAGTATCATCAGGCCATTCGAGTCTCAGCTCTTCTTCATGATATTGGAACATTTTGTTTTTCTCATACAACTGAGATGGCCTATATCAAGATAGGGGAGACAACAAATAAGAAAGGTGGAAAGGGATTACAAGACGATCACGAAAACCTAGGCTCATTCATTATCAAGAATACTGACTATGAAGGTGGCCTAACACGAATTCTAAAAGATCATGGAATTGATCCACAAGAAGTTTCAGATCTTGTTAAAGGAACACACTCGTCAATCCTTGCTAATCAAATTCTTCACTCTGAAATTGATTGTGACCGCATGGATTATCTTTTAAGAGATGCTCACTACACAGGTCTTAAGTATGGAACTTATGATAGGGAATATCTACTTCATCACTTCACAACAGAGAAGGTAGCAGGTCACGATATTCTTGCAATTAAAGAAAATGCTCTTCACTGTGTGGAAGACTTTTTAAGTGCACGCTTTGCTTGGTACTCGCAAGTTATTCGCTCTCCACGTGGATCAAAGTATGATGCAATTGCAGATGCCCTTTGCTATCACATGCTAGAAAAAGGTCATATTTATCGCTACAGTGATCTTCTCGATATTATCAGTAACGATCCTATGCGTTTTTACGGATTCAATGATTCATACTTTATGAATACAATTCATAAGCTTCTTGTAGATGGACAATTTGATAAGTATGCAGATATTAAAGATATGGCACGTATCCTTCTTCTAAGACATGGCGCTAAGAATATCGATACAAGTGACTTTTCACAAAGCTTGCTTGAACAAGATAATATTGGATTCAATGATAAGCTCTTTAAGAAGACTGGTAATAAGGCCACTGATATCGTTAACTTCGTAAAAGAAAATGGAAGTGATGCTGATTGGGTTATTCCAGATATTCCTAAAAAGAAGATTATCTTTGTTAAGAGTCCAAGAGAGCTCGCAAAGAAGACAACATTAACAAACTTATTACTAGAGCGTGATCCAGTAAAAATAAGATTGGATGATGGCCAGGTTAAGCTACTTGCTGATGTTGAAAACTCAATAATCTCAAAGCTTTCAAATACTATGAGCTATACACCGAATTGCTTCTGCTCAGACGGTGCGTATAAATTACTTAAAGAACAAGGTGTGATTTAAGTTTTTTTGCCCTTTCGATTAGGGGTAAGTAGATACCTTCAAGACTTGCCCCATCGTATTCGATTTTTGATAGCTTCCCAGTTAGTAGCTCAAGATTCGAGTTCACAAAAAGTACTTCAGTATACCCTTCAAAAGTTGGGTAATCCCTTACAAAGGCTTTTTCTTCAATAGAATTCTCTAAATTTAAAAGTAAGCAAATGATATTAGCACTTCCTTTTCTTTGTGGAATACGAGGAATGATAAAACTTAAATTCTCAATGAGATTATTTAGATATTCTTCTCTCTGTTCTTGCCCAAAAGTGACCATCGTCTTATTTGTGATTGAAAAGAAAGTTGCCTCAACACCCATAAAGCGATGAGATTCATTATCAATTGATAACAGAGAAATTGTTTCATCACGAGGCGAGAGAATGTATTGGCAAGTTAGCTTGTCGTAAGGTGGAACAAAGATAAACTCTTCGAATCGGCCAGATGAATTTGGGTTAAGAGCGATAACCTCAATAAAATTAGATTCAACTTCTGCACATAACATTCCAACAGTGATTGCACGTATTCGACTGTTTTGATCAAGATATTCATTGCAAAGTGTTTTATCTGTAAAGGCCAGGGTCACATTAATCCCGACCTCATCAATTCGCTTCGTTCTAAATCGCGGGCCAATATCAACAGCTGTGTCGATGACATAGATGATGTCATAAAATGAAAGATTTCGAATTTCATAATCTCCATCAACACTACTGTCTTGTAAGAGGGAAGACAGTAGATGGGCATCGACTTGCTTTCCATTAATTTTTTCAAGCACTTTGACCTCGCTTTAACTGATTTGCACCTGATTCTACGTATAAAATTTGTTTCCTTCAACAGGTGAAAGATAAAGATTTACTTATTTGACGCGCACAGTCGGTCTTTTTATCTACCTTTGCTTAAAATTTGATTTTGTTATAAAATTATAGAGTGGCAAAGAGGATTTTTGCCCAATTCAAGTTAGGAAGATTTGAATATTTAAATGAAGGACTCATATCAATGATCTCAAGCAGTTACGCGAATCAAGCAAGTAATTTATTTGGAAACCAGAATTTAAATACGAATATGTATTTTACGCTGGAGAATGTCACTGTTGATTTCGACGGAATCAAGGCCATTTCCAATATCAATTTGCAAATTAGAAAAGGTGAAATTGTCTTTGTTACCGGGGCTTCTGGAGCGGGGAAAACAACACTTCTAAATGTTCTTGCAGGAAACGTTTCACCGACGAGCGGAACGATTAAAATTGATGATCGAGTTTTTACAACACAAGTTTTTCAAGATTTAAGACTGATTGAAAATATGAGTCTAATCGATAATTTACAATTTGCATTTGATCCAAGTGTGTATCGTTCTCGCAAAGAATTTGAGAGCGACTTAAACGAGCTAATTAAAATTCTAGGAATTAAAAATCGCGTAAAACTTAAGGCCAAGGATGCTAATGGGGGACTAAGACAAAAAGTTGCCATCATTCGCGCGCTACTTGCAAAGCCTGACGTATTTATTGCGGATGAGCCATCAAGTTCACTAGACTTTGATAATACAAAAAGACTTTTTGATTTATTAAATATCTATAATGCGAAAAGAGGGACAACAATTATTTGGGCCTCTCATAATCGCGAATTAGTACAACGTTTCACGGGACGAATTATCCACCTAGATAACTCTCGTCTAATCCACTCGGGGCATGCATGTTTTATTTAAAAGAATTAGCTCGTTTCACAAAAAATAATCTTTTTGGGCAAGCGCTTTTTTCTCTTTTAACAATCTCTCTTGTTATTTCTGTTTCTAACTATGACAGTTTTAAAAAGAAGATTTCAAATGCGCTTCCTGCAATTCAAAATGAGTATTACTTTAATGCTCTCGTTGATGGGGATTTAAACACATCAAGTATTTCTAGAAAGATTAAGGGACTACCTGGAGTAAAGGGTGTTGAAGCGATTAGTGCAACAAAGAGCATGGCCGTAACAAACCAACTTAAAGATGTTCTAGAACTTGGAAAAGATGAAATTACTTCAATTATCTCAATGAAGGGGTTAAAAATTATTTTAGATGAGAAAGTTTCGGAGAGTTCGACTAACCTTATTAGAGAATACTTAGTTCGTTTAACAGGTAAGGACAATGTTGTTCTAGGAAGTGTGAGAAAGAAAATTTCAAATTCACAATCTTGGAAAAATGTAATGAATGAACTAAAGAGAAGACCGCTTCAAGTTTTAATCACTGTTCTAGCTCTTTTTTGGGTTGTTGCTTTTATGACTATTAAGCGCAACTTAAAGCAGGTTTCTTACCTTATTGAAAAGTTTCAAAGAAAGAAGAATGTAGCTTTCAAAATGTACACAGTTAATATTATCGCATCAACTCTTATTGGTTGCGCTCTATCATTTGCCTTCTTCTCTCCGGATGAAGTTTTTACATTAATAGTAAGTGCAGCATTATTAACAACTTCTGCGTGGTACACGATCGGGAAACTTGAATGGCAAAAAGCTTAGTTCTTTTCACAGTTCTATTAATTACTTCAGCTTCAATGAGGGCCGAGGCGGCACCAAACTTGAATGCGATTAAAGGGCAGGTAACTGATTCTCGCAGCAAGATCGACAATTACAAAAAGTCGATTCAATCAATCGAAACTCAATTACAGACAAAGAATGAAGACTATCTTCAGGCCATGAAATCAAGACAAGATCTTGATTATCAAATTTTTGAATTAGAAAAAAATCTTAATCAATCTTTATTTGACCTGGAATCAGATAAAGTTCGTGTGAAAAAGACGATTCGTCATGTTGCCTTAAGTTACATGGAAAACTCGACGCACGAAGACCTTGTGAAAAGTCAGCTTCTTTTAAAGTCTCTAAAGAATGAAAAGAAAGAGATTCAATCAAAAATTGATTATTGTACAGACCTAAAAAAGAAGACATTTGAACTTAGAACTCGTTTGAGTGAAACAGTAAAAATAGAAAGAGAGCTTTATACTCTTTTACAAGAGCTTGAAACTCGTAAAAGCTCAACTGTTCAAGAATTCTTAACTGAAAAAGAAAATCACGAAAAATTAAAATCAGAATATAGTAAGTTACGAAAATCACAACAACTTGCTAAAAAGAAAGCTCAAGCAAAACTAAAAGTAATTAAAAACAAAGCAAGTAGCTCTTCGACTAAGTTAGTTGCTAATTTTGCTGTTCCTGTTAAAAAATTTATTTCGACAGAAAATGGCAAGAAAGGAATTACTTATACTGTTAAGAGTGGACAAGAAATTTTTGCGACCAAAGCTGGAAAAGTTGAATATGTAGGTTCACTGGCCAACGTAGGTAATGTGATTATGGTGGATCATGGAAATGATATTCGTAGTATCTATCTTGGTGACTTCGCAGCAAGCGTAAAAAAGGGACAAGCTGTTGATCTTGGCTCATCTGTTGCAAAAACAAGATTCTCAATTAAGAAGGGGAATCTAAGTAAAGTTTATTTTGAAATTAGAAAGAAAAATACAGCACAAAATACAGCACAACTAATTAATAATAAAATTAATATTTAAAATTAGGAATAATAATGAAAAAGCTATTTGTTGCTCTTATGCTTACGGCATTTGTAGCACCTGCTCAGGCAAAGCAAACTGAGAGGTCGCGTTTTGAAAAGCTCGAACTCTTCAATAAAGTTATTCATATCATCGAAACAAATTATTACCGAAAGGTAGATATTGATAAGCTCATTGATGGAGCACTAAAGGGAATGTTTCAAACATTAGACCCTCACTCTGCATTTTTAGATGAAGAAGTATTCAAGAAGATGCAAGAAGACACAAGTGGCGAGTATGGTGGACTTGGAATAGAAGTTACGCAAAAAGATGGTGTTCTTGTCATTACAACTCCAATCGAGGATTCTCCTGCTGAAAAAGCGGGCCTTCTGCCAGGAGATAAAATTGTTGAAATTAATAATGAGTCAACAATTGGTATCACTCTTGATGAAGCCGTTGATCGTATGAAAGGTGAGCTTGGAACTGTTATTAACCTAGGAATCCTAAGAGCTGGTGAAAAAGATATTCGTAACTTCAAGGTAAAGCGCCAAAAGATCAAGACTAAGCCAGTTAAGTCATTTGCAGTAAATAACTATGCTGTTATTCGTTTAAGCCAATTTCAAAAAGATGCAGCTGAATATGTAGTAAAGGCGCTTAAAAAAGAAAAAAAGAAACTTGGAAAGAATTTTAGAGGAGTTGTTTTAGATCTTCGCTCGAACCCAGGTGGACTTTTAAATGAAGCAGTAAATCTTGCTTCAATCTTTTTAAATGATGGAGTAGTTGTTTCGACTGAAGGTCGTGATCCAAAGAATAAAGAAATTCGTTATGTTAAAAAGAGTGGCCATAAAGAACTAGAGATACCTGTTGCTGTATTAATTAACGGCTCAAGTGCTTCTGCTTCTGAAATTGTGGCAGGTGCTCTCCAAGATCACAAGCGTGCTCTAATTGTTGGGACAAATTCTTTTGGAAAAGGAAGTGTACAAACCGTTTCTCAAGTTTCAGAAGAGCAGGGGATTAAACTTACAATTGCCCAGTATATGACACCAAAAGGAAGAAAAATTCAGGCCCTTGGTATTAAGCCTGATGTTCAAGTTTCACAAGTCGAAGGTGAATTTGTTGAAGAGCATATGTATGATGATGGTGGAGTAAGAGAAGTCGATCTTAGAAATCACTTAACGGCCACTGTTGAAACTGAAGAAGAAAAGGAAGCTCGTCTTAAGCGTGAAAAAGCAGCACGTCTAAAAAGAATTGAAAGAGCAAAAGAAATCAATCAAAAGAAAGATGAATCATCGGTAGCTAGAAAGTATTCGGCCGACAAAGACTACCAAGTTCTTCAGGCAATTAAATTTTTAAACGCAGTCAATAAATTTCAAAATATCTAGTTGAAATCACAGTGGGATGACGCTCTTTGTCTTCCCACTTTGTGCCTTTTTTAACATCATTAAGGGATGAATAATAAAGTCCCATCAGTCTCACAACTCGTAAATCACATTAAGAAAAATCTCGAGTCTAATTATCAAAATATTAGTGTAACAGGAGAGGTTTCAAACCTTAGCTCCTCTGGTGCAGGACATTGGTATTTCTCACTTGGTGATGGCAGTGCCCTCATGCAAATGGCCCTCTTTAAAATGGATGCCATGAGAAATCCAGTCATTAAAAATATTCGTGCAGGAGATAAGGTTATTGTCTCTGGTTCTGTTTCTGTTTATCCGAGTCGTGGAACTTTTCAGTTAATTGTTAAGCGTATTGTGCCGGCGGGTAAGGGTGATCTTCAGGAACAATTTGAATTATTAAAAAAGAAACTTCAAGCAGAAGGTCTTTTTGATATGAGTTCAAAGCAGCCGATACCGACGATGCCAAAACGCATCGGTGTAATTACGGCAAAGGGAGCCGCGGCCCTGCAAGACTTTTTAAATGTATCTCAAAGAAGATCAGAGTATCATCAGGTACTTCTTTCACCGGCCCTGGTTCAAGGAGTAAATGCTCCTGCCTCAATTCGTAAGGCCCTTGAAAAACTCATTGCTTATCATTTAAAGGCAAAAGAAGAGGAGCGTACTAAAGATATGTTAGATGTTATCGTTCTTACTCGTGGTGGTGGGTCGATGGAAGACCTCTGGGCGTTTAATGACGAAGCACTTGCTTGGGATATTTATAATTGCCCAATCCCAACGATTAGTGCCGTTGGTCACCAAGTGGACTTTACCATCTCTGATTATGTAGCCGATCTTAGGATGGAGACGCCTTCAGCTGCTGCAGAAGTTTTAACTCAAAAATTTATGGCCTTAGACTCTGATATGAATCGCATTCGTAAGGATTTAAAAAGTGCCATGAATATGGAACTTCGTCGTCGCTATGATGTTCTTTCTGAAACGTCACCGAAGAGTTTCCTCATTGCTCTTAAATCGAAAATTTCAGATTATAAGCATGAGCTTGAGAAGCTGAATCTTATTAAGAGAAAAGAACAGATCCTATCTCTTTATGAATATACTTTTGAGCTTGATCGCCTTAGTCGTCAGCTCGTAAAAGCAATCCAAAATAAAATTGTGAATTATAAAAATAAGAATATGGAATTTGAAAAAATTCTTGGTGCCTTAAATCCTAAAAATGTTCTAACTCGTGGATATGCTTACACGCAAATTGGTGACAAGGTCATTAGCTCTGCCAAGGACATGGCAAAGCTTGAAAATGTCGATGTGGATATTCACTACGCTGACGGTAAGGTGACTCTTCATAAAGGAGTTAACTAGTGAGTGCATCTCTTGGCTTTCAAGATAGTGAAGTTAATTCGCCTAAACAGAATTTTTACTACCACTCAAATATAGAGATTGATGAAGAGCTGGAGCGCAATCTAAACTATTCTGGATTTAGCTCTAGTGATTATGAATTTGATTTTTCAATTGAATCTAGTATCCCTCTAATTGTTAAGTTAGAAGACCATATTATTGAGATTGAAACCATCGAGAATCTTAAAGAGCTTCTTCATTTCAAAAGAGAGCTTGCAAGAGTCTTTAAATTAAACTCTAGTATGGCCAGTGCCAATCTAGATGAAATGGAAATCGCAGGTCTTTATCTTGAAAAGGTATATCAAGATAATGATGAGAATTTTATAGCTGAACTTTTTAAGATCTCTGAAGTCAAAAATGAATTTAATATTAAGGTAATCGATAAGGCCGATTCACATCTTTACCCTGTTAAAGAAGACTATTGTTTTGAAGATAGTACTTCTTATTATCTACTTACTGTAAAAGGGGATAGGGAAGAAGCTTTTTTGGCCGCACAAGCGATCGCCAATGTTATTCAATTAATTAATGTTAACCAAGAAGAGCTTTCAAGTGAGCAGTTAGGTGTTACAGACCTAATTAACAAATTGTCATATCCTGTTGTTATTTTGAGTGATGATGGTATCGTTCACTATCATAATGATCATTTTCTAAAGCTTGGTATCACACCAAATAATCTTATTAAGAATATTGATTCAGGATGGTTAGATATTGGAGATCAAAAGTATAAAATTCTTTCAAGTACAACTTCTAATTTAAAAACAATTTGTCTTGTGAAACAGGAATTCAATTATACAAAGTCTCACTCTGAACTTGGTATTATTACAAGCTCGATTGCCCACGAACTCAATAATCCTCTTGCGGGAATTCTTGCGGCCATTAATATGTTAGAACTTGAAGAGTGGGAAGAAGACGATTTAACAATCCTAAATGAAATGAAGGCGTCAGCAAATCGTTGTAAGAGCCTAATCAATACTTTCCTTGGTTTTGCCAAAGTTAATGATCAACTAAGTCGTCAAAGTACGTTTGAGAGTATTCTCCAACAGGCAATCTCGCTACTGAGCAATCGAAAAATCGAATCGGGAATTTCAATTCAAACAAATATTTCTAATGATCTCAAAGAACATGCGATTAGTGGTGCGAGTCTTCCAATCATTCTCTACTTAATCCTAAGTGAGATGATGACGCTTAAAAATCACGAACTCTTAATTGATGCTAGCTCTAACTCTATTGACTGTAACTTCTATCGTAGTGAACACGACATCATTCTTACGGTAAAGAATCTCAATATCGAAGGACAAAAGAGTAAGATCTTAAACCGCTTAATCATCCACTTACTTGCTCTTGAAAATTCACGGGTTGAAATTCATGGGCAGGAAATTGTGATTTATAATTTGGTCTGATTAAATAAACGCTTCCGGATAATTATACTTATTCGGATTCACTTCAATGAACTTATCAAGTTGAGTAAAGAAGAAGTCCTTATTCTTAAGGGCAAATGAATCCTTAAAGATCATAAGCTCGCGTTCTTGGCGTAGGTTCTTTGCCATATAAAGATTAACAAGTTCCTGCAGCATTTCAGGGAAGTGAATTTCTTTAAGCTTCTGCGCTTTCTTGCGATTAGACTTTGAGTTGATATATTGAATTAGCTTCTTGTCGTGACCAGGGTAGCGAAAGATTAAACCTTGTCTAATCCCTAGGGCGCCAAGAGGGTAGATTGTATATTGTTCTGGCACAAGGTGATTCATAAGAACGAAGTCAGCTTGCTTGATTTTTTGAAGCTCTTCTTTGTACTCGGCGTTTAATTCTTCTTTCGTACCATCGCCAATCAGGTTTTGACGAAGCATTGTGATGGCCTCATCTTGATCGGCTTCATCCATTTTATTAAATGAATGATTAAAGCGAATAAGGGCCTCTAGAATTGGTCCACTAAGTTTTATCGAAATTGTTTGCCATTCGAGATCTTTAATACGCTCACTAATGAATTGAATTTCATTATCTTTGTTCGTACATGGGAAAGAGAAGAGGATCACTCCGTTTTGTCCTTTTACTGTAATAACAAAAGGAGCAAAAATCTTTTTCATCTTTGCTACGATTTCTTCGTGCTCACTTGTATCTTTTTTAAAGTTACAAAGATCGAGCTCGTAGCGATTTTTTGGGTAGTAAAGATGATTGATCTTCTTAATGTCTTTTTCAATAAAGATATTGAGATAGTTTAAGAAGAGTTGCGCCGTCGCGATAGCATCATCAAGGGCACGGTGTGCCTTTTGGTGAGAAATATTAAAAATACGCGACATATAGTTTAGATTCGAGTTCATGAGAGTTGGAATAAGATACTTCGTCATAAGGTTTGTACATAAACCCTTATTCTCAAGTTGCTTTCTTCCAAGCCTTTCTAAAACTGAATTTAAAAATGGAATATCAAATGAAGAGTTGTGAGCGATAAGAACTCGGTCACCAATAAACTCTAGAACTTCATCAATAACGGCATCAATTATTGGTGCGCCCTCAACTTCATCTTGTGTGATGGAAGTTAGCTTTTGAATGAAGTCTGGGATTTTTCTTTCTGGATTGATAAGAAAGCTTTTTTGAGCTCCTACTTCCAGGTTATCGATTTGGACAAGTCCAATTTCAATGATTTTATCTTTTTTCTGGTTTCCACCAGTCGTTTCTAAATCGAAGACGCAGAAGCTCATGTCTGCTAGCATTTTCTTTGAAGAATGTGTTTCCATCAATAATCCATGAAAGCCGAGTATTCACTCGTGGTTAGGTATTGAATAGATTATAGCAAAGTTCTCCCCACCGAGGTAGGGAGAAATTATGATTTTTTTATTTGATATTTGAGATAACTTCTTCAAGAAGCTCTAGAAATTTCTTCATTACACGAGCGGCCTCGTGCTTAATATCATCGTGATTTAGTTTAGTATTCTCAATCCCTGCGGCCATATTTGTCACACAAGAGATACCAAGAACATCAAGTCCCATGTGGTTAGCAGCAATACACTCTTGTACTGTCGACATTCCAACAAGGTCTCCACCAAAATTACGATACATACGAATTTCCGCCGGAGTTTCATAAGTTGGTCCCATTACACCAACATAAACACCTTCTTTAAGATCATATGAAATATTCTTTGCCGAAGCATGTGCAATTTCTTTAAGAGCAGGTGACCATGCATAAGTCATATCTGGAAAACGAGTTCCTAGCTCTTCAATATTTTCTCCCACAAGACAGTTTTCACCAGTTAAGTTTAGGTGATCTGTAATTAGAACAAGTGAACCAGAGCTGTAATCTAAATTAATTCCACCAGCAGCATTTGTGATGATTAGATTCTTAATACCAAGTGTTTTTAAAACGCGGACAGGAAAAACAACTTCATCAAGAGAGTGGCCTTCATAGCGGTGAATACGTCCTTGCATAACAGCTACAACTTTTCCACCTAGCTCACCCATAACAAGTTGACCTTTGTGGCCCTTAACTTTTGTCTTTTTAAAACCTGGGATTTCTTCGTAGCTGATTTCAACTTTGTTTTCTAAAAGGTTAGCAAATTCACCAAGTCCTGAACCTAGGATAACTCCAATATCAGGTGCCTTGTCATATTTGCTTTGGATATAACTTTTTGTCTCTTCTAGTCTTTTAAAAATTGCGTGCATACGTACCTCTAGATTTCCTTCACTTCAAAGATTAACTTACTTGCTTTAGGCTTAGCAGTTGTAACTTTAATATCTTTCTTTAAGTCTGCAAGGATAGCTTCAACTTGTTTCTTCTGATCTTTGTTATGGTAGATCTCAACAAGTGCTTCACCTTTAGAAACCTTGTCACCAACTTTCTTATTAAGAATAAAACCAACTCCAAAGTCGATCTTATCAGTTGCTTTTGCACGTCCACCACCAAGGCTTACACAGTGTAGGCCCATGTTCTTGCAAGCAATCGCAGAAACGTAACCATTCTTAGTTGCGCTAAATACAGTCTTCTCTTTTGCTAGAGGTAGGCGAGAGTAGTCGTCACAAACTTTCTCATCTCCGCCTTGAACCTTAATAAGGTTTTTGAAAACTTTAAGTGCTTTTCCATTATCAATTACTGCTTGCGCTTTCTTTTCACCTTCTTTAAGTGAATCAGCTTTTCCTGCAATATAGATCATTGCACCTGCAAGCTTAACACTGATATCAGTTAAGTCTTTTGGACCGTTACCTTTTAGTGTCTCAATTGATTCGATGATCTCTAGAGAGTTACCAATATACTGACCTAGTGGTTGATTCATATCTGTAATCATTGTGATCATACGCTTATCAAAGCGCTTTGCTGTATCACGAAGACTTTTTGCTAGTGCTTTTGCATCCTTGATATTATCCATGAATGCACCGTCACCAACTTTAATATCCATCACGATACCATTAGCGCCTTCCGCTAACTTCTTACTCATGATTGATGCTGTAATTAATGGGATTGATTCAACTGTTCCCGTTACATCTCTTAGACCGTAGATGATTTTGTCAGCAGGAGCGATATCCTTTGTTTGACCAATAAGAACGATCTTCTCTTTATTAAGTTGCTTTTTGAATTGTTCAAGAGTTAGTTCAGTTTTGAATCCTTTAATCGATTCAACTTTATCAACTGTTCCACCTGTATGGCCTAAACCACGTCCGGCCATCATTGGAACCTTAACTCCGCATGCCGTAGCGATTGGGCCAAGAATGAACGATGCCTTGTCTCCAACACCACCAGTTGAGTGTTTGTCGATCACGTTCACTCCTGAGAACTTTAGCGTCTTTCCAGAGTAAAGCATGGCATCTGTAAGAGCGGCAGTTTCTTTTACGCTCATACCATTTAAGTAAATGGCCATTAGTAGTGCAGACATTTGATAGTCAGCAACGTCACCATTTGTAATCCCATTTATGAACCACTTAATTTCTTCATCTGTTAATTTTTTACCATCTCTTTTTTTTGAGATGATCTGATATGCGCTAAAATTTTCCGACATAGTATTCCTTTTAAAAATTTAATTCCCTAATAATTCCTGTGCATTTATTGCATCAAATTACTTATGCGTATAGAATAGTAAAAGGGTCATTATAGACACGGCCATTAGAGGTGGCAATGATGAAACTTAATGCGTAGCGCAGGGATTTTAAGGTTTTAGAAATGTTCAAAAAAATTATCATTATATGTTTAGCTCTTACATTTTCATTCTCTTCATTTGCACAAACAAATTTTAAGGAAGAAGGATTACGTGACTTAACAACTGTTGCTGGTCTTGGCCTTGGTGGTGCTATTCTTGGTCTGTCGACATTATCTTTTGTTGAGGAGCCTAAGGATCACCTTAAAAATATTCTCGTTGGTGCTGCTGTAGGGATTGTTGTTGGTGTTGGTGTTGTGGCCTACAATCAAGCTGCAAAGTCTCAAGCAACAATTCGTCAAACGGGTTACCGTGACTTTGATACGACTAGTCGTCTTAATTGGCATGCGTCAAATACGGCACAAGATATCAAAGAGTTTAATGCTGTAAATCCAAAAGTTGGTTGGTCGTTTAACTTCTAATTATTCTTTTTTATTGTCCATTTATGCTCAAACCTATACTCTAAGGCTAATTTTAGAATTAATTTAATTTAGTAATAGGGTATTCCATGGAAAGAGTTATTTCGGCATTTGGTTTGATCGTTATGGTTGGTGTTGCTTTTGCATTATCAAATAACCGTAAGAAAATTAATTGGCGTCTCGTTCTTTCTGGCTTAGCTCTTCAGATCTTCTTTGGTCTCATCATTCTAAAAACTGATGTAGGGCAAAACTTCTTTGAAGGTGCACGTGGTTTTTTCACTGCAATTCTAAATTATACTAACGAAGGTTCAGGCTTTATCTTTGGTCCACTTTCAAATGTTCCAAAATTCGGCTTTATTTTCTTTGTCATGGTTCTTCCGACAATTATTTTTATGTCTTCATTAATGAGTGTATTTTATCACTTAGGTATCATGCAGGTTGTTATTAAGGCTTTTGCTAAAGTCATGTCAGTTGTGATGGGGACATCGGGAGCTGAGTCTCTAGCGGCCGCTGCCAATATCTTTGCTGGACAAACTGAGGCACCACTTGTGGTAAAGCCACTGGTTTCAAAAATGACACAATCGGAACTTATGGCGCTAATGACTGGTGGAATGGCCACTGTTGCAGGTGGGGTTCTTGCTTCATATGTTGGTTTTGGTATTGATGCTGCACACTTACTTTCGGCATCAGTTATGTCGGCTCCAGCGGCACTTGTTTGTGCCAAGCTTATGGTGCCAGAGACACAAGAGTCTCTAACTCAAGGTGACTTAAAATTAGATTTAAAAGATAACAGTGTAAATTTAATCGATGCTGCGGCCAATGGTGCAAGTGAAGGTGTAAAGCTTGCCATTAATGTTGGTGCAATGTTGATTGCAATCATTGCTCTTGTAGCAATGTTCAACGGTGCTCTTGGCCTAATCACAGGTTGGTTTGGTTTTGAAGGAATTACTCTTGAGCTAATCATGGGTAAATTATTTGCTCCATTTGCTTGGTTATTAGGTGTTGAGTGGAAGGATGCGGAGATCGTGGGAATGCTTCTTGGTAAGAAGTTAGTACTAAATGAGTTCGTGGCCTACTTAGACCTTAAGGCGAATATGGGTAACCTATCAGAGCGCTCAATTACTATTGCAACGTATGCCCTTTGTGGTTTTGCCAATTTCTCATCAATTGGGATTCAAATTGGTGGAATCGGTGGGATCGCTGAAAACCGTAAGCAAGACCTTGCAAAGCTAGGTGTGAAGTCTCTAATTGCAGGGACACTTGCATGTTTCATGACGGCCTGTATCGCTGGTATCTTCATTTAATTCTAATTTATTTTAATGATTGATTAGTTGAGTAGGGTAACGCGGAATATTATATCTTCTAGCGCAAAACCTTGCCCAGACGTACAATTATTAGTAGGTTAAAGTCTTTGGCTTGAGCTATGCTCGCCGACTTGCCTCGTGTTTTTATTGCATATTTCGATTTGAGTTTAAAAGGAATATATATGTCTAAAGATTTAATTATTAACAAAACAGTTAACGAGTGGCGTGCTGTTTTGATGGAGAATGGTGAAATTCTCGACTTCCTAATGGAGAGAACTAAGCCAACGACAACGCCGCATCCACGCCTTGGGAATATCTACCGAGGAAAAGTATTAAGAGTTTTACCAGGAATGCAGTCTGCATTCGTTGATATCGGCTATTCAAAAGCAGCTTTCCTCTACGTTGATGATGCTTATCTTCCGACTCTTGATGAGCAAAGAGAGATGGCAAAGAAGGCCGAGGAAATTAAGAAAGAGAAGAAAGAAAATGGCCTTGTGATTCCTGATGAGTTAGCAACTCTTTCAGAATCGATGGATATGAAAATGCGTCCAGAGTCTGCAACGATTGAATCATTCTTAAAAGAAGGGGATGAGATCATTGTACAAGTAGCAAAAGAGCCTATTTCAACTAAAGGTCCACGTGTTACTCGTCATGTAACAATCCCTGGGCGCTATGTTGTTTATATGCCTTTTATTGAGCACACTGGTGTTTCTCGTCGTATTGAAAATGAGGAAGAGCGTGATCGCCTAAAAGAGATGCTTGAGACAATCCGTCCAGAAGGTAAGGGTGTTATTGCTCGTACTGTTGCGGAAGGAAGCTCATATAAAACTCTTAAGTCTGACTACGATATGCTGACAAAAATTTGGAAAGAGGTGCAAAAAAAATCTGAAAAAGAAAAAGCACCTGCGCTTTGTTATGAAGACTTAACTTTTATTCAACGAGTTTTAAGAGATATTACAGATGAAGATGTTGATAATATTATTATCGACGATAAAGACGGTGTGAAAGAAGTTGAAAAATTTGCAACAAAGTATCTTCCACAAATTAAGGGGAAGGCAAAATTCTTTGATGAAACAAATCCGATCTTTGAAAAATTTGGTGTTGATATTGAAATTGAAAGGGGACTAAGCAATAAGGTTTACCTTCGTTCAGGTGGTTCACTAAATATCGACCAAACAGAGGCCCTTGTTTCAATCGATGTTAACACGGGTAAATTTGTCGGACGAAAAACATTAGAAGAAACAATTCTTCGCACTAATCTTGAAGCAGTTAAAGAGATCGCTTATCAGCTAAGACTTAGAAACTGTGGTGGGATTATTATTATCGACTTTATCGATATGGAAAAAGTTGAAAACCGCGAAGCTGTTTATAACTCACTAGTAGACGCTCTTAAGAAAGATCGTTCAAAAACAAAAGTCCTTCCTATTTCCGAACTAGGGCTTGTTGAGATGACTCGAAAGAGAACTCGTGACACTCTTACACGTATCATGTGTGAGCCTTGTCCATACTGTGAAGGAAATGGAATTGTAAAAACAGTAAATACGATTTGCTATGAGATTGTTCGTGAACTTGGAAAGAAAATTCGCAACAATCCAGAGTCAAAGAAGATATCAATTTATGCTCACCCAGAAGTGACGGCATCTCTTTGTGGTGAAGAGCTTGATATTATCGAAACGATGGAAGAGGTATTCAGCGTTAATCTTCAGATTCGCTCGGAGAACTCTTATCACGTTGAACAATACGAAATATTCTAGCTGCATGGGTGCCTAAGGCACCCTTACTTGCTTTTAAGGTTTTACTGATATGAGAGCACTTCTATTCCCATTACATAAAGTTTCATATCAGGCGATCTTAAAAAAGCCCCTCAATATTTTTGAACCACGCTACATTCATATGATTCATGAAGCAGAGAAAACTAATACACCTGTCGCTTTGGCCTATGCGACTTTGCAAGATGCTGATGAAGAAGCTGATACCATTGGAATTGATCATGAAAAGTATCATGCGGTAAAGAGAGTGGTGGGGCTTGGCCGCGTACAAATTCTTCAAAAATCAAAAGATGGAACAATGCTTGTTGTCCTTGAGCCTCTTTTTAAAGGTCTTATCATGGACGTCTATAATGAAGAGCTTCCATTTAATACAATTGAAGTCGACCCGATTACAGAGTTTTTAACAGTGATGCCTGAGCACATGATTTCACTGCAAAGGCTTGGTCTCGTTTTTCGTCATTGGGCAAAATCATTTTTTAAAAATCAAGTTGAGTACGATGCCCTCATGGAAGCAACAAAAGATCCTGTTGTTTTAATCGGGGCCATTACTGAATTTGTGGTTACTTCGCCAGATCTAAAGCAGGGAATTCTTGAAATCGATGATATCAACGCTAAGATCGACGTCCTCCTTGAATGGCTCGACTAAAGTAGTACGCGCCACCTTATCGAGAATTCAGTAGTTTAGGTTGTTCTCTTTTGAATAAATTGAAAAAAATTCGCATATTTAGGCTATTTTACGCTCATTCGAGGGATATTATTACCGTCGCTATCATCTAAGTGACTGAAACTACATATCTCTGACCCTCCTTGTATTGTCCAACGTATTGTAATCACGTAAAGGTGGCGCGTACCCGAAGTCGCTTTACACAAAGCGCTGTTGCTGATAGATTAGCACCACATTTGACCGTTAATTTACTCGCTTCCCTGTGGTAGGGAGGCCAATAATAACTATTGTCCAGGAGATAAAGTATGATTTATGAGTTAGCATTAGTAGCTCACGCGGGCGCAACTGAAGAGCAACAAACTAGCCTTAAAAACCTAGTAGCAGAAGTTGTAAAAAATTACGAAGGTGAAGTCCTTTTAACTGATGATTGGGGAATGAGAACATTTGCTCAAACTGCCAAGAACGGTGCTAAAACAGGTAACTACATCTATTTCATCGTTTCAGGTAACAAAGACCTAAACACAGAACTTCAAAGACGTTTCAAAATCAACGAAGACGTTCACAAGTATCTAATCATTAAACTAGCAGACAACAACGCAGACGCAGAAGCTGTTGTTAAAGCTTACAAAACTCCATTCTCAAAAGCACACCCAGGTTCACAAACTGATGAACTAGAAAAAGGTGCAGAAAAAGATAAGAGAAGATTTGCTAAGAGAAAGAACTGTTGGTTCAAAGCAAACAGCATCACTGCAGACTGGAAAGATCCAAAAACTTACAACTGGCTTATCAACGAGTTTGGTAAAATTCAACCAGCAAGAGTTACAGGTGTTTCTACTAAGCACCACAGATGGGCACAATCTGCAATTAAGAGAGCAAGAAATATTGGTCTAGTATCTCACGTTAGAGGTGACTTCGCTCACTAAGAGCGTTGAGAACTTAGTCTTAAGGGAATTAGAAAAAGATAATGAACGATAAGAAACCAAACACATTTACACTTATCTCAAAAGATAACTTCACAATTGGGAAGTTACTTTTCTTATGTGTAGTGAGTTTGATCTTAAGTGTTGCTTATCCACTAGGTGTATTTTCACCACTTCCAGTGGCATTCGCTTTCTTAATCTATGGAAACTTAAAGACGCTTGTGACTTTCGGTGTAATGATCGTTCTTTGCTTTATTGCTGCACAATCGAACGACTCTTTTTTAATCCTTGCTAACTCTGCGTACGTTTTATTCTACGCTGTTATCATTGGTTACTTGAGTGCCGCTACGATTTTACGCAATGAAGATCCTGTAAAAGGATTATTAAAGAGAGGATTTATACTCCTACTTGTGATCTTCGGACTTTTGGGAACAATTGAAGTGATTTTTCCTTCAACAATCTCGACGACGATTACAACTTCAGTAAATGAAGGTTTGTCACAATTAAAGAATTCACCAGATTATAAAGAATTAATTGCTCGCGGTGGTGAAGTCGCAGCAACTTACCAAAGTGTTTTTGAAAACCCAGAAGATATCATTAAGAGAATCTATCAATGGGGCTTCTCTGTTATTTTTGTAAGTACGTTCTTTATTTTATGGTTAACAGTTTTCATGCTTTTAAGAAATGCAAAGTTATGGAAAATGCTTCATGGCTACAAATTTGGTCTAAAGCACTTTGTGCGCTTTCAAGTGCCAGAGTACTTTGCCCTTATCGTAGTTATTGGGCTAGCTCTCTTCTTAGGTGGAGAGTATATTGGTGGTGAGATTGTTGAGGTTATTGGCCTTAATATCTTACTTTGCTTAGGAATATTCTATTTCTTTCAAGGAATGGGTGTTTACTTAGACTTCTTAAAATATATTAAGGTGACTGGGTTTGTTCGCTCAATTCTTGCGATTATGACTATTTTCTTTGCTCATCGTTTTATTGCGATTGTTGGCCTATTAGACTATTGGGTCAACTTTAGAAGATTTTTTAAAAATAATAAGGAGATATAAAATGAAAGTTATTCTTAAAGAAACTGTAAAGTCTCTTGGTAACGTTGGTGAGATCGTTAACGTTTCAGCTGGTTATGCAAGAAACTTCCTAATTCCAAATGGTGCTGCAGTTCTAGCTGATGAATCAAACACAGCTCAGGTTAAGCACTTTGAGAAACTACTTGCTAAGCAAGTTGAAGCTGATAAAGCATCTGCAACAAAAGTTGCTGGTGCAATCAATGGACTAAACATTGAACTTATCAAAAGAGTTGGTACTAACGGTAAACTATTTGGTTCTGTTACTACTCACGAACTTTCTCTTGAACTAGGTAAACTAGGTCACGATGTAGAAAGAAGACACCTTCTTCTAGAAAACCCAATCCGTGCGATTGGTAGCTACGAAGTTAAAGCTAAGGTTTTCGCAGGTGTAGATGCTACTTTTACAGTAACTGTAAAAATGGATCCTGCTCAAGAAGAAGAAAACAAGAAAAAAGCTGAAGAACTTGCTGCAATGAAAGCTGCTCAAGAACTTCTTGCTAAAGAAGCTGCTGAAGCTGCTGCTTCTGGTGACAACTCAGGTGAGATGTCTGAAGAAGAAAAGCTTAAGATGGAAGCTAATAGAATCCTAAGAAGCTAATTTTTTTCTTATATTAAAGAGGGGGGCTTTAAGCCTCCCTTCTTTTTTCTAATCATATTATGGGGCAGAATATGGTTGAGCAAAACAACTCGAACAACGCAAGAACACTTCCAAACGATACTCTTTCTGAGAAATCTCTACTTTCATGCTTAATTTTAGATAGTATGTCATTTGATGAAATCTCTGATTTAAAATTAGAGGGAAAGGATTTTTATAATCCGAAATATGGAATTGTATTCGATGCCATTAAAGATATGGTTCACTCGAATAACCCTGTTGATTACGTAACAATTTGTTCATATCTTTCAGACCACAATCGCCTTGATGAAATTGGTGGTCAGAACTTCATTCTTGATATTACAGAAGATCAGGTATCAAGTGCAAACCTTCGTCACTATGCAAAGACTGTAAAAGACAAGGCGTCTCTTAGAGACCTCGTTCGCCAAGCTAGAAAGGTAGCGGACAAAGGTGCAACTTTCTCTGGAAATGCACAAGACTTCATTCAGGAAGTAGAATCAATCTTCTTTGGTCTTACAAACGAGGCCAAGCAAGGAAGTATGATTAAGCTTAATGAGTGTCTAAAAGAAAACATTAAAGAAATTGAAGATACATCGCGCGTTGCCGGTGAGATTCATGGTGTACCGACTGGTTATGGTGCCCTTGATAAGTTATTACTTGGTATGCAACCTGGTCAGTTAATTATTCTAGCTGCCCGTCCTGCCATGGGGAAGACTGCTCTTGCTCTAAACGTTGCACAGAATGCTTGTGAGTTCTCAAAACTTCCAGTTGCTCTTTTCTCTCTGGAGATGATGGCCAAGGAACTTTCAATGAGACTTCTAACTCAACGTGCGAAGATCGATTCAAAAAGAATTCGTACAAAAGAGTTCCTTGAAACAGATTTAAGAAAAATTGGGCAGGGGATTCAGCAACTTGCTGATATGCCAATTTATATTAATGATAATGCTGGGACAAACCTTCTTGATATTCAGTCTGCGTGTCGTAAGATCAAAGCATCTGAGGGTCTGGGACTTGTTGTTATCGACTACCTTCAGCTAATGAGTTCACACAATAAGATGCTTCCTCGTGAACAGCAGATTGCGGAAATTTCAAGGGGCCTAAAGAATATGGCCAAAGAACTTGAGTGTCCGGTAATCGCACTTTCACAGCTTAACCGTGGGGTTGAATCTCGTCCTAACAAACGTCCAATGACTTCGGATCTTCGTGAATCTGGATCAATTGAGCAGGATGCGGATATTATTATGTTCGTATATCGTGATGAATATTATAACCCTGATACAAAAGATCAGGGGATTGCAGAAGTTATCGTTGGTAAAAACCGTGGTGGTGAAGTTGGAACTGCAAAGCTAACATTCGTTGGTGCGCATACAAGTTTCGAAAATATCGCCTATGCACAAGACGATGGCAGAAACTAGTCAATCGACTTACGCTCTCTTTAAACATGAAGAAGGCTTCTTAAAACTTGAGAGGCCTTCAAAATACCTTCATATAACAAATAAGAAAATTTACGATCGACTCCGTCAAACTGAACAGGACTTCTCTGTTGCTGCTTTAAAAGACTTATTAGGACACTGCTGGCATGTGCAATCTCTGCATTATGAATTAGGCCATTACTTTTTGTCTGATGCCCCTTACTTTGAAGAAGAGCTAAGCCTTGCAACACTTATAAACTTTGAAGAGAAAAGCATTATAAGGCCTACAGAAGCCCATAAGAAAACGACAGCTACAGTAGAAAAAATTATTACTAAAGATGAGTATGAAAATCTATTTCATAAGACATATGAAAATTTATTGGCCGGAAATTGTTACCAGCTAAATCTAACTTCTCTTATCGAGTTAAAAATTTCAAATACAGATGATCTGATTAATACATTTTTAAGTATAGAGCTTTATCCCAAGCTCGGTGAATTTGCACATATCCTAAGTCTTCCATTTGAAGAGCGTCTCGTTATTAGTAATTCTCCAGAATGCTTATACGAGTATGACCAGGAAAGAAAAAAACTCACAACAAGACCAATCAAGGGAACTGTGGCCGATCATCTTGGCAAAGACTTCTTAATTAACGACGTCAAAAATACAAGTGAACTCAATATAATTACAGACCTCTTAAGACATGATCTGTCTGCCATTGGAAAAAACTTTTCAAAAGTTGAATCAATGCGCGAATTTTTTTATGTGCCAGGACTTATTCATCAGTACTCTAAAATAAGTGTGGAGCTAGAAGAGTGCAACAACCTCTCTTTAGTTACCTCCCTGTTTCCAGGAGGAAGTATCACTGGTGCACCGAAGAAAAGAGTCGTTGAATTGATAAAAAATATTGAAAACAAAGACCGAGGAATTTACACAGGTTCTACCATTTTAAATTTTGACAATATTTATAAATCATCTATAAATATCCGTTCTTTAGACATTACATCATCTTCTAACCTCGCTCTATACGGGGCAGGAGGAGGAATCACTCTACTGAGTGACGCTGAGAGCGAATTCTTCGAACTAAAAGCCAAAGCTAATAGCTTTCTTAAGGTTTTCTTTAAGGATGTAAAAATCTAATAAATTCTTACATCTGTTTTGTTAGTTTTGACATTCAAATATCACGCTAGATATGATTTTTTTGTGACAAAGTGAAGCAAAGGATTGCTCCAACATGGATCGTTGAAAATTTGTCGCAGGAGAGGGAAGTCAATGGATATGACAAACAACACAACACAGACAACACAGAACAAAGATACTCACAACAAGGACGTTATGGTGCAATTAAATGATTTAGTTGAAATCTCAGGTGTACCAACTGATTTCATTAAGAAAGAGTTAATGCTTGATGATACTGTTTCAATGGATGAATTGAGATCAAAAATGCTTAAGTTTCTCGACACAACATTTCAAGAGAATGGTGTCGATACTTCTAAAGTAAAATAGTCAGTTAATCTTTTGGAAACATAGGACTTGTTTCTCAATAATCTCCTTAATGCCCTTCTTATTAAGCTTAGGTTTAGTGAGAGGGGCATTTTTTTATTCTCCTTACTGAACATCTTCAATCGGTAGAAATTTCCACAACTATGCAATTTAAAGTGCTTACTAAAATTTTATTAAGGTAAGACTTCTCATTTCCGATACTTAGAATGAAATAGGAAAATTTTCATAGGAATGTTGTATGGATATAGCATCAGTCATTGGATTAGTATTAGCAGTAGGTGGAATCATGGGTTCCATTATGTCAGGTGGGGCGATCTCAATTTTCATTGATGTCCCTTCAGTACTTGTTGTTGGTCTAGGTCTAATCGGAGTAACTCTTTATCGTTGGCCAATGGAGGTTGTAAAAGGTCTTGTTGCAATTGCAATGAAATCGATCTTCTTCACGCCAGTTGATCCTAAAGACAAAATTAACAAAATTAAAGAACTAGCAGAGCTTGCCAGACGTGAGTCAGTTTTTGCTTTAGAGAAAGCTGAAATTGATGATCCGTTTATGAAGAAGGCGATGACTCTTGCAGCGGATAACAGACCTCCTGAAGTTATTGCTTCGATTCTCCAAATGGATATTGATTCAATGGAGTCTCGTCACAAGACTGGGGCAGATGTTTTTGATGGTGTTGCGGCAGATGGCCCTGCTATGGGAATGATCGGGACCCTAATCGGTCTGGTACAGATGCTTCAGAACCTTTCAGATCCGTCGGCGATTGGTCCGGCCATGGCCGTTGCCCTTCTGACAACGTTCTATGGTGCGATTATTGCCAACGTTTTTGCAGGACCTGTTAAAAATAAAATTTCATACCGATCACAAATGGAACTTATGTCCATGAGTATTGTAGTAGCGGGAACACTTGGAATTGTTGCAGGTGAAAACCCTCGTATGATTATTGAAAAACTTAATTCATTCCTTCCGCCAAGTGAAAGATCTGCTTCGGATGAAGGTGAAGAATAGGCTTAAAACCAATAAAAAAACCAGTATTTGAGGAATAAATACTAAAGGTAATCAAGGAGTAAGAAATGGCAGATGATAGTGCTGCAGTAGTAGATGATGGTGGTAAAGCAAAGTGTCCTGAGTGTGTTCCTGGCCTTCCGGGGTGGATGGCTACATTCTCTGACCTTGTAACACTTCTACTAACATTCTTCGTACTACTTCTTTCTTTTGCAAAGACTGAGACTGCTAAGTATGAAGCGGCCCTTGGTTCAATTCGCAATGCCTTTGGTGGTAACGTTCTTCAGCAGGGTGAAGTTATTCAAAAGGGGAAGTCTCCTGATAACTTTCCAACAATGATGGAATCACAAACTCCAATCAAACCATTTCCAATTGAATTTCTTACAATGGAAGGGTTACTTGATAAACACGAAATTAATCGTGGCTCTGAAGAAGTTTTAAAAAATATGCGCCACGACCTTAAGGAATTTAACTTAAGCGAAAATGTGACAGTATATGAACAATCTGAAGGGATCGTTGTTCGTATAAAAGATAAAATCTATTTTAAACGCGGCTCTGTTGAAATTGAATCAACAAAGATTGCGGTATCTTCTTATCAGCGAATGATTGATCTTCTTAAAAAGCGAAATTGGAAAGTCTTTGTTATGGGTTATGCTGCTCGCGGTGAAGTTTCTAATGATGGTAAGAGTGATGCTCTTGAGTTATCATCGGCCCGTGCCACTGCGGCCACTAAATCTCTTATTAGAAGAGGGATCAATCCAGAAAGAATTTCAACGGTATTTTATGGTGATACTCGTTTAACTGATCTTCCTGGTCGATCTCAAATGGAGATTGATAATGAAAATCGTAAAGTTGAATTTATGATTAGAAAACGTGATCTAGAAGATAATGGCCACAAAGTTGAAGCACAATAATAATTTCTGTAATCTCACTGAAAAAGATACATTAAAGGAGTTCCTTAAAGGGGAGCTCCATTTTTCCAATAAAGCAATCAAGACCTCTTATATATCAAAGGTTGCGCTTCAGTCGCATCTTGCTCCTAAGAGTGAGCTATATCTGCCAAGAGACCTTTTAAATCGCTATCACGTCAATCCTATCTACACAGGAGTTGCTATTGAAGTGATTTATGAGGATGATATTTTTATCGTTTTAAATAAGCCACAGGGAATCCACGGACACCCTATGGAGTATAGTGAAACAAATACTGTTCTTAATTTCATGCGTGATCACTTTAATCTTCCAAGCCTTGGAAACCCTCGCTCGGATTATGAGAAGGGCCTTTTATATCGCCTTGATAAGTTAACGAGTGGTGTGCTTATCTATATTAAAGATGAGCTCATCCATGAGAATCTTCGTAATTCTTTTTCTCAAATTGCAAAAGAGAAGACTTACTTGGCCGTCGTAAGTGGCAAGCTTGAAGAGAGTTTACATCTAACAGATCGTCTCGTTTCAAGTGGAATTAAAGGTGAGAAGATGATTGTGAATGATGTTGGAGTGGAAGCGACTTTAAAGGTAGATTCTCTCTACTATCACGAAAGGAAGAATCTTACGTTAGTTAGGGTTACACTCAACGAAGGACATCGCCATCAGATACGTGTTCAACTTTCTAATGCTGGCCTTCCAATTATCGGGGATCCGCTTTATAACGAAGAATATAATAAAGAACAAGATAAGCGTCTTTATTTACACGCATTTCAGTATTGCTTAGACGTTAATGGACACACGACTTGTTTTAAAGCAGAGAAGGCAGACTTATTCTGCGACCTCTTGGACTTGGATAGTCTGATGGATGTGGCGAGCTAGGTTATTCTTATTCTTAAGAGTCTTTAACTTCACGACATATTTCCCTTCTGAAAGAGAAGAGAGAATCATTTTTGGGTGAACAAGTTTCACAACGACCATCATCGTACGCTCAAGACTTTCATCCATAGCATAGCGTGAAATTGAAATATAAGAATTGGCCAACGCCTTATACATTTCTTGGCGAAGGATTTCTTTGTCAGTGCCTTCTGGTACGATCTTTTCATCAACAGGAATTGTCACTTCGAGATTATTTTTATTACATTCAATCTTCCAAGAAGGGTGCATATACTTATCAAGACGCACTTTTACTGAACGACATGAAGTTGCAAGCATACTATCCGCTCTTTTTTGAAAGGCACCGTTTTCTCTTAACTGAAAGATAAAGATAATAAATATTAATATTCCGAATCCTAGTACTGGATTTCTAAGTAGTGATTTCAATACCATAGCAATATTATCGCACTAAATTTTATAAAAATCACTAAAGGAAATGATGGCCATATCCGATAAATATAGTAGGTTATTTAAGGAGCTGTAATGACGTCATTTTCGTCTATGGAAGATCAAAATTTTTGGAATATTTTGTTTAATTTAGAAGAAATTAGAAAGCCAATCAGTTTGGTTACTTTCCTAAGAAAAAATCACATTAATCGAGATGAATTCTATATGTTCTATGAGAAGTCTCACTTTTATGGGTTGTCGATTGATCTGCGCCCTAAGGATGATGAATTCTTATTAATGCCACTTTCTTGGCGTAGAGATTATGGAGATGTATTACTGGAGAATACTTCACATCGTGAATTGATCAAAGATATCCAGGCCGCTTGTAAAGAAGGAAGAGTGTGTGAGTTTACTTTCTTAGATCAATCAAAAAAGAAAGTTAGACCTTGGCGAGTCGTTCTTTCTCAAAATCTATATAAAGTCATTAGTGAAGATGTTGTGACTAAGAAATTAATCACTATTGATATGAACGAAGTCGATGATATTGAATTTCAAGAATTCGACTACTCTTCCATGTATTCACGATTTGAAATTGAAGAATATATCAATGCCTTAAGACATATTGATGGAAGTGACCAGCGTTTAGTTCTAAAGTTAAATTATGGCTTTGAGTTACCTCCAATTAGTAATTTAATCTTTCTTGGTCATCCATACTCAACAACAAATCAGTATGGAGAAATCATTTGGGCGGCCTCAGTTGAAAAGTCGCTATACTTATTTGACTGGCTATATTCAATGCGCGATCAAATTGAAATTCTTGAACCAAGTTGTATTAAAGAAGAATTTGAGGAGTTTTGCCAGAAAAGAAGAAATGCTGCATAATCCGATATGAGATGAAAAAGAATAACTTATTTCTAATATCGTTTCTCCCAGCGCTTCTTTATTGGTATCTGGAAGAAACACAGACAGTGGAGATTGCCATTATTGGTGGTCTTTCACTGGCGATTATAGAAATCATATTTGAAAAGATCTTCTTTAAACATATTCACTCTATTTCTAAATTAAATTTCATTATCATTCTAGTTCTTGGACCAATCTCTTTAATTGGACACGATGGTGTGTGGTTTAAGCTTCAGCCATTTTTTACAGGCCTCTTTCTAAGTGGCTTTCTGATCTTTAATCTTAGGCAAGGAAAAAGCTTAATGCTTACCATGATGGAAGATATGGAAAAGAAAGCAAATATTCCCGAAGAGATCATGACAAAGATCGAGTACCACTTGGCTTATTTCTTACTCTTTAATGGAATCTTTATGGGCTACCTTGCTATTTATGAATCAACTTCACGTTGGGCCTTCTTTAAATCCATCGGTTTCTATATCGTTTTTGCCGTCTTTCTTGTTTTAGAAATTATTATAATAAGACGTGAGGTTAAGAAGATTATGCTTGAGCAAATGCACTCTCAAGCCGATATGCTACATACACACCGTGGAGGACCATTTGACTAAAACAGGCGATATAGTTGAGATTGAAGAGTTTGATATTGTTCCTGGGCGCACCCTTGCCGGGCGTTATGTTGTCATTGAGAAACTTGGTTCTGGTTACGAAGGTGAAGTTTACCGCGTAAGAGAAAAACACACCAATATTGAAAGGGCCGTAAAAATTTACTTCCCGCAAAGAAATAAGAAATTCAAGGTAAGCACTAGATATTCATTGAAGCTTGAAAAGCTTAAACATAGTCCAATTGTTATGGACTGCCTATCGCATGAATTAATTACTCTTAAAGGTCAAAAAGTTGCCTGCTTAACATCTGAGTTTATTGAAGGGGAGATGCTTGGAGAGTTTATTCAAAAACAAAAGAATAAGCGTCTGGAAATCTTTTCTGCCATCCACTTACTTTATTCGATTGTTGTCGGTGTTGAATCAATCCACTTAGAAGGTGAGTATCATGGTGACCTTCATACTGAAAATATTATTATTCGTCGCTTTGGATTAGAGTTTGATTTAAAGATTATCGATCTTCACCACTGGGGCGATTCGAAAAAAGATAATCGCGATGAAGATATTATCAAAATCATCAGAATTTTCTATGATATCCTAGGAGGACAGAAGCATTATAAAAAGCTATCACCATCGATTAAGTACATTATTTGTGGACTTAAACGTGGGATGATCTTAAATCGTTTTAAGAATATTAGTATGCTTCGCTATCACCTAGAAACCATGGATTGGTCAGATGCCGTTTAAGAAAATTGTTTCCGATATACAAGAATTTGAACATGAAATTTTCGATTTTGGTGATTATCGAATTGGTTACTTCATAGCTAAACACAAACTAAAAGAAACTAATGACAATAACGAAGATGCACTCTTTATTAGTGGTGAAGAGAAATCTTTTGTTGTTGGGGTTTCTGACGGTGCTGGAGGACATCCACGTGGCCGAGATGCGGCCGTTGCTATCGTTGAAGCTGTGGCCCAGTATAAAGATGGAAGTAATTGTATTGAACTTATTGAAACGGCCAATCAACACGTCTCTGACCTTAAGGCCGGAGCAAGATCAACTCTTGCCTTTGCCCAGATCAAAGATGATATGGTTCGTTTCTACCACGTTGGGGATTCGGAAATTCTTTATTGGAATGCCCACGGCAATGAAATCTATACTTCCACTCCACACTCTGGAGTTGGCCACATGGTTAAGGCCGGAGTTCTAGGTCAGGAAGAATCCCTTGCTCACCCTGAAAGAAATTACGTTAATAACCTCATGGGTGATGACGTCATTAAAATTGAATCAACTTCTGGGGCCAATATTAAAAAAGGTCACACCATTCTCATTGGAAGTGATGGTTTATTCGACAATATCCCTCATGACTCCCTTACTGAACTTATTGGACAGGGGATTTTTGATAAGTCATTTGAAAACCTCGCTGAGTTTTGTAAAATTCAAAACGAAGATGCTTGGCTTAAGTACGATGACATCTCTTTTATCGCGATTCGAAAGGTTAAGGCTTAGAATTGTCCAGCAGGATAACTTCCAAGAATCTTAATGTCATTAGCGTCGCGCTTTAACTCTTTAAGGCATTCTTGAACCTTGTCATTGTGAAGGGCACCCATGAAGTCCACGTAGAAGATATATTTAAACGGCTCGTGTGGAATAGGGCGGGATTCTAGTTTTGTTAAGTTGATGCTGTAGTCAGCGAAAACTTGCAGGCACCCTAGAAGAGCTCCTGGGTGGTGCTTTGTTGTGAAAGCGATACTTGTTTTTTCTTTCCCAATTCCTGTTGGAATATTCTTTTCTTTGACGAAAATTAGAAAGCGCGTGTAGTTTGCCGCTTCATCTTGAATCTTTTCTTGAATGATATTAAGGCCGTAGTAGTCAGCGCATAGACGAGATCCAACACAGGCTTCATTCAAAGACTTCGACTCTGAGATAATTTTGGCAGAACCTGCCGTGTCGAATTCAGCAACAGGTTTTAGGCCTTGATCTTTAAAAAAGCCATGGCATTGGGCCAAGGCAATCGGGTGAGAGTAGACGGCCTTAATGTCCGCTACATCAACACCCTGATTGGCCATAAGGCAATGGTTAATTTCTAGGTAGAGTTCGCCAATGGCAAAGAAGTCATGTTTAAAAATTAAATCCATATTGATATCGACGTTTCCGACGATGCTATTTTCGATAGGTAAGATGGCACAAGCGACTTCCTCATTTTCAAGGGCGCTACATACGTCTTCACTTAGGGCAATGCCCACGGCCTTAACGTCTTTACCAAAATATTTATAGAGTGCTTCTTCTGAGTAAGAACCTTTGGTGCCTTGAAATGCTACCTTCATGCCTTTATTCAATTCTCAAGCCTTTTAACTACTTTATTAAATGATTCAATAAAGTCCTCACGGGTTTGTTTGGCATATTGATTATGCTCATTCATATCCGCGAATAATTCCCATGAATCATTTTCGACAGTCTTGAGAATTTTTAAAAGTCTTCGGTAACCTTTAGTATCGATAGGAAGTTTTTTCGCATCCATATCCATTAGCGTTCTCCCAATCATGTGAGTGAGTAGAAGAGAGTGTGAGATTTGTTTGTCGTGTTCTGCGGCAGTTGTTTCAATAACTTTAATCCCATGAAAACGCATAAAGGCACAGATCTTTTGATAATACTTATCTTCAATGCGAACAGGACAAACCGCTATCTTTGTTCCAAATAATGTTTCACCTGCTGAGTCCGGTCCAAACATTGGGTGAATTGCAAGGATACTTACTGATTCAGGTAAGTATTTCTTCATCACCTCAACAGGCATTTCTTTGACAGAACAAACATCAGCAACGAGAGCATCCTTTGATAACATTGGTGCTATTTCTTTAATGACTGATTCAAATTTATTCATTGGAACAAAAGGGATGACGATTGGATTACTTGCAACTTCTTTAAGAGACTTGAAGTGACAACCCATGGCCTCAACTTCCGTTTTTACACTTTCGTTGATGTCATAAACCTCAACTGTAAAATCTTCTTCTAGGTATTTTGAAATTAACTTACCAAGTCGTCCGAAACCAATTATTCCAACTTTCATTAACAAAGAACCTTTTTTATATTTTCATAAGCTTGTTCAATACGTTCAACAGAATCTGTAAAAGCTAGGCGAATATAATCATCTTGACCAAAAAACTTTCCTGGAACAAGAGCGACACCAGCTTCTTCAATTAGCTTTTGAACCATCTCAATAGAATCCTTTACGATACCTTTTTCAATAAATGGTTTTATATCTAAGAATAGATAAAATGCTCCTTGAGGCTTAGAGACTTTAAAGAGTTGAGAAAATAATTCATAGGCACGAGCTTTTCGCTCATGCATGGTCTTAAGCATATCGCCAATAATTTCATCACTATGCTCAATGGCATTGATTGCACCATATTGAGTAAAAGGTGGAATATTTCCACAAAGATGACCTTGAAAACTATCAACTTTCTTAATGAATTCTTCCTTGGCAATCATGTAACCGACACGAAAGCCTGTCATACAAAATGATTTTGAAAAGCTTTGAATTGAAATTGAACGATCTGCGATTTCTTTACCAAGCATAAGAGGTGAGACGAATTCACAGTCATAAGTCAGAGACTCGTAGGCTTCATCACTTACGATAATTAAATCATGAGCAATAGCAAGCTCTCCAAGTTCTGTTAATTCTTTTCTTGTATACACAGCACCTGATGGATTATTTGGTGTATTGATATAGATTGCTTTTGTCTTAGATGTAATAGCGTTCTTAATTGCATCAAGATCAAGGTGAAAATCTTCTTGTGAATTAACAAAAACAGACTTTCCTCCAGCTAGCTTGATACTTTCAGGAATAGTTACCCAATATGGGATAGGGACGATAACTTCATCACCTTCATCTAGAATTGATTGAAAAGAGTTGAAAATAATTTGCTTTGAGCCATTACCTACGAGAATATTTTGAGGGCCAATCTGAGTATTGCAACGTTTGTTAAAGTAATTTGCAATAGCTTGCCTTAACTCTGGCTCACCACTTACTGAAGAATACTTAGTTTTCCCTTTCTTGAGGGCCTCATAGATTGCTTCAAGAATACTTTCTTTTGGTAGAAAATCAGGCTCACCGATATTTAAACCGATGATATCCTTTCCTTGATTTCTAAGGTTTGTAATTTGTGCCGATATCTGGATACTTCCAGACGGAGCAATTCCTTCCACTCTTTCAGATACTTTCATAATTTAATTATATCACTTTTTAAGATTCTTTCTTAAAATCATTCATCATTCGAGTTTGTTCTCTAACTGATTCAGTGTGAATTGCGTGGTATAGCTCTTCAACAAATCTGCGATCAAGAGATAGCTTTTCACCCTTAGCAATACGATCATTCATTAGCGTATCCATTCTTCCTACTTGAAGTGGAGTTACGTTATTTGCACTCTTAAGTGCACCAATCTGCTTAACGATATTCATACGCATATGCATAAACTCTAGGATATCATTATCAATTTGATCGATTTTATTTCTAAGTTTATTAAGTTCGTCTTCAAAGCCATCATTGTGTCCAATAGCATCTCTTACTTGTAGGTGAGTGATGATATCGTGAAGCATTTTTGGAGTTACCTGTTGAGCGGCATCACTTAATGCTTTTTCTGGAGTGATATGAGTTTCAACCATCACACCATCCATATTCATATCCATGGCCTTCTGACATACTTCTCCAATTAGGTTGCGATTCCCTGCAATGTGTGAAGGGTCACAGATAATTGGAAGCTCAGGCATAAGTCTTTTTAATTCAATTGGAATTGCCCAGTAAGGCTTATTTCTATATTTCGTTTTTTCTGCACTTGAAAAACCTCTGTGAATCGCAGCAAGTTTATCAAGACCTACATTTGAGAACCTTTCGATAGCACCCATCCAAAGAGCAAGGTCTAAGTTGATTGGGTTCTTCACCATAACAGGAATATCGACACCTTTAAGAGCTTCTGCAATTTCTTGAACAGCAAAAGGTGAAACAGTTGTACGTGCCCCAATCCAAAGAATATCAACGTTATGTTTTAGTGCTAATTCAACGTGAGAAGCATTGGCAACTTCAGTTGTAATTGGAATATTAAAATCTTTTCTAACTTGTTCCATCCAAGGAAGACCAACAAGACCTACACCTTCAAATGTATTAGGGCGAGTTCTTGGCTTCCAAATT
This sequence comes from Halobacteriovorax sp. DA5, assembly GCF_002903145.1. NCBI lineage: Bacteria > Pseudomonadati > Bdellovibrionota > Bacteriovoracia > Bacteriovoracales > Halobacteriovoraceae > Halobacteriovorax > Halobacteriovorax sp. DA5. Next base: position 139,006 of record NZ_PPDJ01000001.1, read on the forward strand.
CCTGCACGAAAGGCGTCCACTTTGCCATTCTCCACGAGCTCTTTTGCAATTTGATATACTTGCTCTTCACTTTCCGCAGAACACGGGCCTGCGATAACAAGTGGTTTTTCATCAATTTTTATCCAAGAGTTTAGTGGCGCTATTTTCATGTGACATCCTTTAGGCTTTCTTTTTGGTCAAGTATTAAGATAAATTTATATTACTCAATACAATACTATTCAAGTCTTTAACTCATCGAAATTGACTTAAATTTTCTTAATTTATTCAGTGTTTATTTGTTCTAAATGGAATTATTTGCTTAGGGATAGTTATGGGCCCAATATACTCGAAATATAATGAACCCACGACAAGAATTATGGAATATAAATAGCTGAGTTTTTCTCGTTTTCTTTCACTTCTAGACGTGAAATCCAAACGCGACCGTCTGTCTTCTTTTTAATTAGTTCAGACATTTTCTCATAAACAAATTCGGCCGTTCCTTCCATTCCTGCATTTGGAAGCACTCGAAGTTGAACAACACCAGCTTCATCAAGTTTTTTAAATTCTTCCATAAATGGATCGTCTTGTGATGCAAGGAAAGTGTGATCAAACATATCATCAAGCCAAGCTTTAACGTCTTTAAGATCACCAAAGTCCATTACCCACATTTCCTTAGTCAGCTGTGAACATTCAAATTCAAAGTGGAATGAGCGTGAGTATCCGTGAACGAATCGGCAATGTGAATCTGCTTTCCATTGACGGTGTGTACATGGGAAGCCATAGAAGTGTTTTGTTGATTTAAAAGTGGCCATAATTATCTCCGTTTAAGTATCTACACACTAGCATAGATCGGGTAATCATGGCCACATGATCTAGCCCCAGATGGGACTATAACTTGATAGTTTTGATATCTTCATTAAGTTCTTTCGTAGCTTTTTTGGTAAAGATGAGGGTAGGGGAATACTTGAAAGCTACGCCCAGAACAAGAAGAGTTTGGATAATGAAGATATTGCGATTAATATCTTGTCCTCCTTCTGCTGCCACGAGATTTCCTTGTGAAGGGAACCATCTTAGGGCAATAAAGTAAATCGCAACTGGTAAGAGCATATTCACTAGGCCATTGTAGACCCTCTCTTTCGAACTCTTAGGGGGATTTAAGAATTCATTTAAAAGAGCGAATCCTAGGGATAGAAGTGATAGTGCTGTAAATACCACGCTCATTACAGGGTTTTGGAAAACTTGAATGGATAAGAGTGCCAAGACACCAAAGAACATATAGCTTAGTAAGCGATACTTCTTGCCCTTGTCATCTTTCTCCGAAAAGAAATCCACTAAAAAAACTAAATTGAATACTGTGAATACGATTGTTATTGTCATGCCCTGCATATCGGGGCTTTTACCAATGTCTAAACTTAAGAAAATGCTAAAAAAGGCTAAATCCTCTTTAACAAATTGCTTTAAATAAGCTACGCTCTGTCTATGACGAATATCACGAGTACACAAGGTTTTATCATTCACGATCAGGTCGTTGATCAGGCAAATCATATGGATTTAATCTTTTGGATTAAAACACCTGAAGATGTCGTAAAAGTAATTATCTCTAATGAAAGACCACTTTTTTTTATTGAAAGTGATGCTAATTTAAATCTTAGCTTTCAAGGAGAAAGAAAGAAGTTAAACCTTAAGGCCTTTAATGGCAGAACTTTAGATGGTATCTATTTTAATCGTCATAAAGATCTTATGGATACGAGAGAGCACTTTCATAAAAATGGGATTCGTACCTATGAAAGTGACGTTAGGCCAAATGAGCGCTTCCTTATGGAGAGATTCATAAATGGAGAAGTACTTATTCAAGGTCAAGTTCAAATGATTGGCAATATGCGTGTCTTCCACAATCCTCAAATGAAGGCTTTGGGAATTCATGAGTCCGCCCAAAAACCAACGCCTAATTTTAATATCATGTCCTTAGATATTGAAACGAGTATGGGCAATGATCTGTATTCGATTGCGATACATCAAATAGGTGATCGCGATATTAAGAAAGTTTATATGGTTGATGAAAGCGGCCAATATACTAATGATGAGTTAACAACTTTTTATCGAAGTGAAAAAGAGTTAATGATTGCATTCATTAATGATTTTCCTGATTATGACCCTGACTTCATTGTCGGATGGCATGTTATCGGTTTTGACTTAAAATTTTTAGAGCGCAAGTGCCAACAATTTGGCATTAAATTTAATCTTGGCCGTGATGGCTCGCAAGTACGTCTTAGAGAAAGAAAGGGAGCCGGTTGGTTTTCAACAATAGCTGGTCGTCAGGTTATTGATGGCCCTCCAACTTTAAGAGCAGCATTTTATCAATTTGAAAATTTTAAACTTGATACTGTTGCAACTGAAGTTCTTGGTGCAAATAAAGATATTACCGAAACAGGAATGGATAAAGTTGAAGAAATTACAAGACGTTTCTTAGAAGAAAAGCATGCTCTTGCAAAGTATAATATTCTCGACTGTACTCTTGTTTTAGATATTTATAAAAAGTTAGAAATTATTGAACATCTCTATCGTCGCGTACAATTAAGTGGAATGTTAATTGATCGTTTATCAAGTTCAACACGTGCTTTTGATCATATTTATTTACCACGCCTACACCGTAAAGGTTTTATTGCGGGAAATACCTTAGATATTGATAAGGAAAGTGCATCTCTGGGTGGACTTGTTATTGAAGGAACGAAAGGCCTTCATGAAAATGTTGTGGTCTTAGATTTTAAATCTCTCTACCCAACAATTATTAAAACTTTTAAGATTGATCCACTTTCGCGCTTAAAAGGGGATGTGAATTCAACAATACTTAAAAATGGAGTTGCTTTCTCTAAGACAGAGCATATTCTTCCAGAACAAATTGACTTTCTTTTAAAACAGCGTGAAATAGCAAAAACAAGGCAGGATAAGAACTTATCTCAAGCCGTTAAAATTCTCATGAATTCTTTCTATGGTGTAATGGGCTCTGGTGGTTGCCGCTTTTATCACGCGGATCTAGCGACATCGATAACATCAACAGGTCAGTGGCTTCTTAATGAATCCATGAATTATGCACGCTCTCTTGGCTACGAAGTTGTCTATGGTGATACTGATTCTGTTTTCATAAAATTAAAGTTCTTAGAATCATCTCAAAAGGATAAGGCCGGTACAGATCTAGCACGCAAAATAACAACTCACTTAACGGAGTTAATCGAAAGAGATTACGACCTCGAGTCTCACCTTGAAATGGAATATGAGAAATGCTTTAAGAAGTTGTTTATCCCTGAATCTCGAAGTTCTGAAATGGGTGCAAAGAAGCGCTATGCCGGAATTTTTGAAAATGGTGAATTATATTTTTCTGGAATGGAGTTTGTTCGTTCTGATTGGACGAAAGCCGCTAAAAGCTTTCAGTATGAAATCTATAAGAGGTTTTTTAATTCAGAGTCTTTAAATGAATATATTAAGAATTACGTTAATGATTTAAAGAATGGTTTTTTTGATAGGCAATTGGTTTATTCAAAACGATTATCAAAAGATATCAGCGAATACACAAAAACAAATCCTCCTCATGTAAAGGCCGCAAGGTTATTGCAGGAGAGAGAACCTGATAAGAACATCAGAAAAATCGATTACTTAATGACGCTTCATGGCCCTGTTCCTCTTGTTTTTGCGCCTAAGGACATCGATTATCAGCATTATATTGATAAACAGTTATCACCAGTTGCAACTGATGTGCTAAAATTTATGGGTATCTCCTTTGACGATATTGTCATGGGTTCACAAATGAGTTTATTTGAATGAGCGATCAAGAATATACAGCACCAAAAAGAAGCTATAAGAAGAACTGGGCCTTCATGGGTTCTGTTTTTTTTATCATGGCAATCTTTTACATTCTTTTCAAACGCGATTTCTACTTATATGTTTGTGAACAAGAAAATAATGCTCCAGCCTGTTTCTTATTATCTGATATTTATCAGGAAGATGGGGAGTATGCTAAGGCACAAAAGTATCTTGAGCTATCTTGTCAGAATAAATATGAAATCGCCTGCAACAAGCTTGGAAGGGGCATTCCGGCCAGTATCGTGAAATAGGTAAGCTTTTATTTGCTAACCATCCCTTGAACTTTTTAGGCTTCTTATATATCCTATTTAGCAGTTCAAAGGGGTTGTATTTTGATTCGAACACTAATTGATATTTATATTTTTATTCTCATTATTGATGTGATTATTTCTTATATCCCTCAATATAAATCACATCCAATTTGTGTAAGAATAAAGCAGCTCTCTGATTACACATGTGGCCCTGTTCGTCGTATGTTGCCAGAAATGGATATTCCATTTGATATCTCTCCGATGATTGTGATTTTATTTTTAAAGATTTTCGTCGCAGTTTTTTAGTTTCTTTGTAATTTCAAATTCTTGCCAATACGTATCAAAAGTTATTAAATTATAATTATATGTATTGCCTATGGAGGGGTTAGTGCACAACGAGTTTGATTTTCTTACACAAGAGACTTTTAATCTTAATACACAAGAACAATTTTTAGCTGATGAAGATTTTCGCAATGAATTTCTTTTTGGCTCACAAAGTTTAGAGTCTGAATCAGAATCGTGTGTTGAATATCCTCAAACCTCTGGTTTCGTATACAATATCGTTAAAAGTAGTTCGACTTTTAGTATTCGTGGTGTAATTACAGATAATATTAGTGAAACATTCGAATTAGCTAGCTCTGGCGATGTATCGACACTTAAGTCACTACGAATTGAAAAGAGTGAAGTGGCCGAATCTCTTTACTACGAAATTCCTAACTTAGATCTTGCTCAAGTTATTTATGATCAAATTTTTAATAAGCGCTTTCCTTTAGAGGAAGATTTAATTTGCAATATCTCTGACCCGGGCTTTAGCTGGTGGTATCAAAGAAGTGACGATGCCATTCGCATTAACTTTAAAAGCCATAAGCTTGAGGGGAGCGGACAAAGACTGAAACTAGGTCCAATTGGCGATGTGTGTATCGCAAGTATTCTTTTCACACGTCTGGAAAAGGCCCTAGAAGAGAAAATGAATCTTTTAGAGTTTAGTATTTCTGAAAAGCATTTCATTCTAAAGCCGAAAGATCGCTTTCACCGAATATTTGAAGAATTATCTTTAGTTTTTGAAGAAGGAGAGCTTGATAGTGATGCTCAGATTCTAAGAGGACTTGATGAGACTTTGAAATTATATCTAATTGAGTTGGCAACTATCAGAAAGTTTTGGCTTCAAATCGAGTCTTTAAACACAAATTTTGATTATTCGACTTCTCAAAATCTTCTTTCGTAAACGAATAAAAAAACTTCGAATCGCCTTTGTGCGCTTTGTCACGATAAGTTTTCCGTGAGAAAACTACTTGTGTGAAATTTTGAAACGCATTAAAATATTGATATTGGGAAAAAAAGTATTCATGAGGAATACTTCGCAAAAAACAGGATGTAAGTTTGCAGTTTTCACTAGGAAGAAATCGTGGACCTTCTGCGTCAGGGTCTGCATCGACGACTAATAGTAGTTCAGAGCAAAATTCAAGAAGTGCAGCAATGCAAAAAGCGATTGAAAGAAATCGTGCAAAGATGGCCTCGAGACAAGATCAAAGAGGGACTCCTGCAGGTGCACCGAGTCGTGCTTCTGCCCCAATGGGAACGCCGCCTCCAATGCCTAGGGCATCTGCAACAAGTGCTCGTCCAAGACCAATGTCTGCTCCATCTCGTGATGAAGGAGCATCAAGTGAATCCGGATCGTCTGTATTGGCGAAACTTAGAGCACAACGAGCTCAACGTGAAGCAAGTGCAGCACCAAAACCATCAGTTTCAGCTTCACCAAGTGCAGCTCCAACAAGAAAACCAATTACTCAAGCAGATAATATTGAAATGTCTTCACCTCTTAGAAAGAAGACAACAGCTCCTGCAGCTGTTAATTATGCTGACCAAACACCAGTAAAGGCAATTGCTAAGGCCAAGACTGCGGTAAGCGCTAAGAGAAAAGTAAAATCTAAATCTAAAAAGAAAGGTGAGCTTACGCACTGGGGTGTGAAGTTATGTTGGGGATTTTGCTTATTCCTTCTAGGCCGCTTAGTTTTTTCTCAGGGTGGGGTAATTGAATACTTTGATAAGAAATCGACGCTTGATCAGGCTTACCATGAAGTGACTCTATTAAAAGCAGAGAATGATGGCCTAATGAAAGAGCTTGATTTAATCAGAAATAATCACCGCTATAAAAAGAAACTTGTCCGTGATCACTTAGGTTATATCGCTCGTGATGAGTATCTTATTTTATTCCCAGAGACTTCTGAAACTTCTGATCGAGGGCTTTCTTCCATTTAAGTTGGGAGCCCTTAGTAATTCCGTAATTCTTTGCCATACCGGCATGCAATTCTAAAACAAATTGACCTTGATAAACCTTAGTCGTTGGAATCTTTTGCGGTTCATTGCGACTTGGATAATGAGGTAGTGTTTCAATAGCAATAACTTTAAAGTTCTTATCTAAAAAAATAATATCGAGATCAAAGTGAGTATCAGGCATCCAAAACTTTAGTGGCATCTCTTGTTGATAGACAAAAACGAGGCCTTCACTTTTCTTCATCTTGTTGGCCTTTAGTCCACTTAGGCCTTGTTGCTTTTCCTCTTCTGATACTGCCCAAGAGACTTTAATCTCATTATTCTTTGGCGTAATCATGATCTTCTCGGCCCACTTCGGATTAATAAATTGGGCATGTGAATGTGTGCCTAGCGTTAATAGTAGAAATACAAAAAATGTACTGAGAATATGTGAAGAATTTGTTATAAATTTCATACCAAAAAACTATATATCAAGAGGATTAGCATGTCACAGATTAAGGGTTTGATGAGAACTCACAATTTAGGAGAATTAAGGGCCGAGCACATCGGTAATGTAGTAACACTATGCGGTTGGGTAAATAAGAACCGCGACCTAGGTGGTCTAACTTTTATCGATTTACGAGATAAATTTGGTGTAACTCAACTTAACTTCACAAACTTCAAGGGCGACGCTGATCTTCTTAAAAAATGTCATCTTGAATCAGTTATCAAGGTTATTGGGACTGTTGCAGGACGTCCTGAAGAAGCGCTAAATAAGAATATGGCCACAGGAGAAGTTGAAGTTCACGTAACTGAACTAGAAGTTCTATCAGAGTGTGATATTAATAATATTCCATTTCTTCCATATGGTGCAACTGAAGCGACAGAAGATAACAAGCTTAAGTACCGCTACCTAGATTTAAGAACAAAGAAGCTTCAAGATATTCTAAAGCTTCGTTCTAAAATTACTCTAGACGTAAGAAATACAATGAGTGCAAACGACTTCATCGAAGTTGAAACACCAATTCTTTATAAGTCGACACCAGAAGGTGCTCGTGACTACGTTGTTCCATCTCGTGTTCACCCTGGTCACGTTTACGCTCTTCCGCAGTCGCCACAGACACTTAAACAACTTCTTATGATTGGTGGAACTGATAAGTACTTCCAAATCTGTAAGTGCTTCCGTGACGAGGACTTAAGAGCTGACCGTCAGCCAGAGTTTACTCAAATCGATATTGAGGTTTCATTTGCTACTGAAGAGTATATGAAAAATATCGCAACTGATCTTATGAGAAATATCTTTGAATTAGGCGCTGATTTTGAAATTCCAGTTATGCATTACAACGATGCAATGAGAGACTACGGTTCAGATAAACCAGACGTACGTTTTGGATTAAAGCAACATATTGTTTCAGACATTTTTAAAGATACTGAATTTGGTGTTTTCAAATCAGCAATTGAAAGTGGTGGAATGGTTAAGACGATGTTCGTACCAGCTTCAATGGGAACATTTTCTCGTAAGGTTCTTGATGGATTCGTTGATGTTGTAAAACCTCACGGTGGAAAAGGTGTTGCATTCTTTAAAGTTGAAGATGGTGCCGTTTCTGGTGGTATCTCTAAATTCATTACTGAAGAGGTTCTTGCAAGTTTATCAAGTCTTTCTGATTTAGATGGAGATGCAAAAAATGGAACATGGCTATTCTTTGCAGATCAAGAGGGAATTGTACACGATAGTGCAGATGCTCTTCGTCGCCACCTAGGGCGCGAGCTTGGTCTTATCAAAGACGGTTACGCATTCCTATGGGTAAATGACTTCCCATGTTTTGAAACTGATGAATCAAGATTCTATGCAAAACACCACCCATTCACTTCTCCGAAGATTAGTGAAATGGATAAATTTATGAACGAAGAGATCAATGTTAGCAATAAAACTCTTCGCGACCTTCCTGCTCAAGCATACGACCTCGTTTGTAACGGGTACGAGCTTGGTGGTGGATCAATTAGAATTCACAACGGTGCAGTTCAGGAAAGAATGTTTGAAGTTCTTGGTATGAGTGAAGAAGAAGTTGCTAATCAATTTGGGTTCTTTGTAAATGCGCTTAAGTACGGAACACCTCCACATGGTGGTATTGCTCTAGGTCTAGACCGTATCACAATGGTTAAGGCCGGAACTGATAATATTCGTGATGTAATCGCGTTCCCTAAGACAACGACAGCAAGTGATATGATGTCGAATGCACCATCTGTTCCTTCAAAAGAGCAGACTGATGAACTACACTTTGGTTTCTTAAAATAATTGTAGAAGGCCCTCTTATTAGGAGGGCCTCTTTTTTGGAATATTGATCTATGTTTAAAAGCTTGTACCGTGAATTCTTACATGAGTGGAAACATAGCTCGACAATGTCGGTGGTTTTTCAATTTCTTGGAATCGTCGCTTTCTTCTTAGTCTATACTTCAGATTTACAGCTCGAAACTAATGCAAAAACATTCTTAGCAATATTTTCTTATGTTGTTATTCAATGGCTTCTTTCAAGTACTCCTTTATTTATTTCAGGAATGATGGGAGTTGCTCTGACTGTTCTATTTGGTGTGGTTTCTTTTGAAGAAGCCTTCAGTAGTTTTAGCTCTCAGATTATCTTTCTATTTATGGGAGGATTTCTTTTAGCGCGTGCGATGGAGAAGCTTGGCCTTGATCGAAAATTATCGGTGACGATTCTAAATACTCGCTTCATTGATGGTGACTTCAATCGTACTCTGGCCGTCGTTATTGGTGTCACTTGTCTATTTTCGATGTGGGTTTCAAATTCCGCTACAACTGCAATGATGCTACCAATCGGTTTTGGCTTACTTAAGTCTTTTAAAGTGAAAGAAGAAAAGACAAAGCAGTATTTTTTATTAATTGTTGCCTATGCAGCATCCGTTGGTGGAATGGCCACTCCAATTGGTTCACCTCCAAACCTTATTACAATGGGACTACTTGAGCAGCATACAAATCAAGTTTTAACTTTTTGGGATTGGTGCAAGTTTGGCTTTCCCCTGACAATCTTCTTTTCAATAATTTTATTCTTCTATGCAAAGAGGAAAATTACTGAAGATATTAAGAAAGTTGATAAGAATGATCTCATGATGAGCTTAGGTAAGAATAATAAAATTACAAATAACGAAATACGCTTAATGCTCATTTTTACGATTACAATTTTCTTATGGTTTGCTCCAAGTTTATGCTCACTCATATTAGGTAAGGGGCATATCGTTTCAATATATGTTCAAAAATATTTAACAGCGGGGATGGTTGCTATCATTGCTGCTTGTACTCTCTTTATGGCACCAATTTATAGTCGTACAAAATTATTGGATCAAGATGATATTAAGACGATTGATTGGGGAACACTGTTACTCTTTGGCTCTGGTCTTTCTCTAGGATCGACACTTTTTAAAACAGGAATTGCCGATTTTGTGGCAAATAACTTGATTAGTATTTTTAGTAACTGGAGCTTTGCTGCTCTTCTTGTTCTTGTTGTTGGAATTTCAATATTTCTCACTGAGCTTGTAAGCAATACTGCTGCGGCCAATGTTTTAGTTCCAATTCTGATTGCAGCAGCAACTCAAGCAAATTATTCAAGTATTACTGCGGCTTTTGTCGTGGCCTTTAGTTGTAATATGGCCTTTATGTTACCAGTTGCCACACCACCAAATGCAATTGTCTATGGAACAGGTCTCGTCCCTATGAATCGTATGATTAGCTTTGGCGTTATTCTCAATATTGTGGCATTTATTAGTTTGTCCTTAATTGTGATAATGTCTTAGCTTGGATGATTTTTCCTAATTTTATTTAGTTCATTAATTATTTAAGCGTACAAATTACTCACTCCGAATAGTCGAGTATGAAAGCACTTAAAATCGCCACGATATCAATTTGTTCTCTTTTAACCTTTGCCTTTGATGATAAGTTCGAAGACTTTGCCGAGATGGATGCATGTGTTGAATGTGTCATGGTTCAAGAACAGAATCAAAATATGAACTCTTCTGGGGGTGGCTATCCTGGTATGGGAATGGGCATAGGGGGCAGCTTTACGAATTACGGTGTTAATCTGAAAATGCCAGATAAAAAAGCGATTGCATCTGCATTTGCAAAAAATCAATTACAGTATCATATATCCCATTCAGCTAATGATACAGTGGACTTAGAAAGTTATTTCGCAAGTGTTGATCCAAAGAATGAGTTAAGTCGTAGTGAGCGTGAAAAATTGGTAACTGAGATTATAAGTAATTCCACAGCTCCATACTATGAATATAATGTAGAAACAAATACTGGTTTCTATAAAGTAAATCCCGCTATCGAACGTCTTATTCGTTCGGCCCAAGCTTCTGGCTATATTGTCGATAATGAGTCTTATAAAGATCTTGAGTTAGCAAAGGCCTATATTACTTTCGAAGGTGATGTGGATGGACTAATTAGTTATCTTAAAGAAAATTACAAAGGGGCCAAACTTGCAAAGGCAGCAAATCAATATCCTCGTTATATGGGTATGGATGCCAATGGAAACCTTTCAGACGACTATTATAAATTATTAAAGCTTTCTCTCGAATCTGGGGGACTTGATGATACAAAGGTTATGGAGTTAATTAGACAAGAGATTCTTTCAAGATCACTTGGAGGGAAACCATCTCCGATTTCTGATTTAATATCAAAGCATATTGATGTGGCAGAGTCTTATCGAAATGGGTTAGGAGATAATCTGGCATGTGAATTTGCTAAAGGGATTTATCTCAATACTAATCATATGAAAGAAACGATAAGTTCTACATATCCAGCAATGGCCACTTCTAGTAATTTATTTGGCTCTTATGAACAGCAGGCCATCATGGAAGATCTCAAAAGCTCTGCCATTTTTAATAATATGAATAATCTTCTTCATTACCAGGCCCTAGGTGGAAGTATTGATACGGTTTGTGCTGATGGTATGTATCCAAGGGATTACCTCGAAGTTGCTCATAGAGAAGGGCTTCTTGATAATTTTGCGAAAGAAGAGCTCATCATCCTTGGACTTGTTCAGGATGATTGCTACAAAGATGTTTCTCGTCTTGAGTTAGCGAAGTTATGTGATGCTGCTTCAATTGCATATATTCTTGAAAGACAGACCAGGCGAAATCTTCAAATGTCTGAGCGTACAGAAAACTCAAATGTAAAACACAATTATATTGAGGGGAGAAATGGTTGTAGCATTTCTGTTCTAGATAATATTGTGAGAAAAGGTGGAAAGACAGTTGATCGAGAAGTTGAAGTTCTCTTAAATAGTGATGAAGTAATTTTAAGAACCAAGAGCATGGAGAAGCTAAAGGCCAGTATTAATAGCCTTTACGGAGACCAGTAAGTTCTTTGTTGCACGAAATCATAGGGGCAGATAAAATAGAATATTATGGCCCTTAGTTTAGAAAAAACTTTTGTTAAAACGACAAAGAATAAGATTAAAAATCGTATTGAAAATTCTGATGAATCTTTACTTGAGATTATACTCGATCATAAAGAGGAGCGTTCTCGTCGTACGCAAAAAGGTGAGCATAAGGCCTGTGTGAAAAGACCGTGGGATTCAAGTGATAGTTCTCAGCGTGATCTCTTTAATGGAAGTAGTGAAGGCTATAACAAGTCTAAGGTTGCTAATAAGACAGTTATGAAGCCATATCAAAAAGAGTGTGAGGGGAGTCGTCCGAGTAAGTCAGTGAGCTGTGACGAAAAACTAAAGTCACGTGTCGTGGGCCGTGCCAGCGAGATCTTCGCCAATCTCGAACTTTAGGGGCGCGGGTACCAATCGAGAATTCAATTATATAGAAGAGAGAATCATATCTAATTCTCACTTTTCCATGAAATTTTTAATGAATTAGCCTCGAAGCATCGCTTTATGGAGTGTTCGTTATTGTATTTTTGTGAATTTAAGAAATAATTCTTAGTTAAGTATCCGAATTCTCGATTGGTACCCGCGCCCCTAACCGAATAGGCTGATTTGTTCAACTTCTTCAACTGGCTCGGTATCTGCTTGGATCTCTGCTAGTGCATAAGCGAATTCTTCTGTACTGATCACATGAGTTTGAGAGATGAAGTCCTGCACACCTTTTTGATCATGTCTTAAGAAGTTGATCACAAGTGGTAAAAAGAAAAGTAGGTTAGCGAAAACATAGCCGATTGAGCGTCCAAAGCAATCAAGGGCACTTAATGGCTCAGTTACATCGTGTGACTTCACAACCTTTAACTTGAAAAATGCTTTCCCTAAAGTCTGTCCATTTCCTAAGTAGTAAGAAAAGAAGAAGTAGCTAAAGAACATGATTGCAAGTGATAGCTGTGTTGTCTGACTCTGAAATGCCATTGATGAAACCTTTGGCGAAGTCGAAATATTTGAAATGAAATTATTTACAAATGAAAGCCAAATAAAAGTTAGTGCCTTATTGGCAAAAACCACAAGATAAATATCTAGGATAAAAGCGTAGAATCTCTTTCTAAGACGATCTTGTCTTATCTTCTTAGCGGCTTTGCTTTTTTTGTAGTAATCGTAAATTTCAGATAGCTTATTATTCGTGCTCATACAGTGTTTATCGGTATGAACGCAGGAGAGTAAAAAAAAGGACGCTTAAGAAAGCGCCCTTGGCAAATATTTCTAGTTTAAAGTAATTTGATCAACTAATTCATTGAGCTTATTTAGGGCCTGAATAGGAGTTAAGTTGTTGATATCCACTTTTGATAAGTGATCCTCAACTTGTTTCAAGTACTCAGGTATTTCTGCTGGTGTTTGTACACTGAAGAAATCTAATTGTTCGCTATGATCACTATCAAGTAAGGCTTGAGACACACTTGATTCCTTTTCCATGCTCTTAAGAATTGATTGTGAACGCTTAAGTACAGTTGGAGGAAGGCCTGCAAGTTTGGCAACGTAGATACCAAATGATTGTGAAGCGGCTTGTTCAACGAGACGATATAGGAATTTAACATTTCCTCTATGGTTTTGCGTTTCTACTGTAAGGTTTTTTGCCTCTGGGTAGCGATCCGCAAGATCAATTAGCTCATGGTAGTGAGTTGCAAATAGACAAAGTGCTTTTGTGTTCTCAATGAAGTGTTCAACTAGGGCCCAAGCGATTGAAAGGCCATCATAAGTTGAAGTACCACGTCCCACTTCATCAAGAATGATAAGTGACTTATCTGTTGCGTGTCTTAGGATCTCAGCTGTTTCGGCCATTTCCACCATAAAAGTCGATTGTCCTTTTAGGATGTCATCACTTGCACCAAGACGACTGAATAGGAAGTCGCAAATACTAACTTTGGCATTATCTGCAGGAACGAATGATCCAATTTGTGTTAGAAGTTGGATAATAGCAATCTCACGCATAACTGTTGTTTTACCGGCCATGTTGGGACCAGTAATAAGACCGAAGTATGTTTCATCATTAAGTTTAAGGTCGTGCGGAATGAATTGATCTTTGATGGCAGCTTTAATTAGTGGGTGCCATGCTCCGCGAATATCCATGTCACGAGACTTTTCAGAAATAGTTGGTCTTGAGAATTCTTCGTTTCGTGCAATCCAAGAAAGTGATTGAAGAGTATCTGTTGCAGATAGGATATTTGCTAGCATTTGAATTGCATGGCTTAAATCCGTGATCTGCTTAATTAGTCCTTTAAAGATTTCTCTTTCAAGTTTTTCTAGCTTTTCGCGTGCAACAACAACTTCTTTTTCAAATTGAGTTAGCTCTTCAGTTGCGTACCTCTCAGAGTTAACAAGAGTTTGCCTGCGAATAAAATTTGCAGGAACTTTATCTGAATGAGTTTTAGAAACTTCAATGAAGTAGCCAGCAACATTATTTGATTTAATACGTAGCTTTTGAATTCCTGTTTCTTCGCGGTAGCGATTTTCTAGTTCTACTAGAGCTTGGGCCGTATTTTGAGAAATCTTTGCAAGGTGGTCACGTGTCTCATTTGCGCCTTCTCTGATTAAGTTACCCTTATCGAGATTTGCACCTATTTCATCGTTAATTGTCTTTTTAATATCATCACGAAGCTTGAATAAATTCGTTTTGTCTTCCGTTTTCATTTCTTTAAAGACATTTGTTGGAAGCTCGCTTAGCGAATTTGTTAATTCTTCGTATACATCGACTGCACTTGAAATATTTAAAAGGTCCCCAGCATTTGCACGGTTTGTCGCGGCCTTCGCTAGGATTCTTTCAAGATCGCGAACGTTATTTAAAGCCTCGCGAGTATCTTGTAAAAGATCATCATGTTTTAAAAAGAACTCAATTGTATCAAGACGATTTGTGATTTCTTTTCGATCTGTTAGTGGGTTTGTGAAAACAGTTTTTAGTTTTCTTGAACCCATTGATGTTTTTGTCTTATCCATAAAGCCAAGAAGTGAGTCTTTATAAGTTTCACGTGACTTTGGAAGTATCTCTAATCCTGTAAGAGTAGGGATTGTAACCTTCATGCTACCCGTGCGATCAGATAGACTGAAAGCGTGGAGGTGAGTGAACTCTTCATGATTTTGAGTCGAACAAATATAATATGAAAGCGCTCCAATTGGGCCGAGAACACTTTGGTTTTCATTTAAAAGTTGATCACGTTTATAAGTTGGAATTAACTTTTCAAGATAAACACTTGAGTACTTTTCATTAAAATATTCTTTTGAAAGGTGAGTGACAAGAGTTCCATTGTGCTCATTAAGAGTAGCGACACTCTCATACTTATCCCACTGTCCTAAGTATGTAATGAACTCTTTAGGATGAAGGACGCGAATTTTTTCAATAAAGTCTTCAAAGCTATCAAGAATAAAACCTTTGAAGAATCCAGTTGTAAAATCAATGGCAACAATTTCAAAGCGGCCATTTACTTCATTACAGGCAAGAATGAATTGGTCTTCTTTTGAATCTGTTTTATCGAGATCGTAAGGCATCCCTGGAGAGACAACTTGAGTAACAGCTCTTTTAACAATCCCTTTTGCTTCTTTTGGGTTTTCGACTTGTTCACAAATTGCGACTTTAAGACCCTCGCTTGAGAAGCGATCGATATAAGTTGCAGCTGCATGGTGTGGAATTCCTGCCATAGGAATTTTGTGTTCACCAAGTTTTCCTCTGTGAGTGAGTGCAATATTTAGAATTTTAGATGCATTGATTGCATCTTCAAAGAAGACTTCGTAAAAGTCACCCATGCGAAACATTAGCATATGGTCACGATAGTTCACTTTGATTTCGTGATATTGGGCCATCATTGGTGTAAGCTTTACGCCTTCGGCAACGATTTTTTCAATCTCTAAAGTCATGTTATTGATTCCCTTAAGTGTTGTGTATTCTTGAGCGATTAAGTCTACCAAATACACCACCAATGGAAAAGACTTCAATACTTACAATTGGCATGACGCACTTATTTGTCGTAAAATAGAAGGACGTAAATAGCTGATTATTTACATAAACTGAAGGAAGTTGTTTTTGCTAAGCGTTGGACAACGTTTGTCAATCTGGTTATTTCTTATTGGCATCATGACATCAACATTAATTGGACTCTTTAGCCGTTACGAAGACGAGGACTTAGAACAGTCGATGACGGATCTTTTGAACCAAGATATTTATTCGTATTTTAAAAATGTTAAGTACTTTAAAAAGACAGATAAAGATGCTCGCTATCACCTTGAAGCGGCAGAGGTTTCTCAAAATTTAACAACAGATGTTCTTATTCTAACAGAGCCCAATGGGGTTCTTATTAACGATCATCAAGCAGAGCCAATGTATTACGATGCTTACACTGGTGTCTTGAACGCAAAGGAAAAATATCTTTCTCTTAGAGGAAAGGTCGTTCTTAGAAATCGCAATATGAGTATTAAGTCAGAGAGTATGAATTATTCAGATAATTCTCAGGTTGTGAATTTCCGTGGCAAGACAGAATCGATTTCAAAAGATTTTGATTCGGCTTATGAAGTCGCGGTAAATGCAGATGAGCTAAGTTATAATCTTGTGACAGAAGTTGGAACTTATGACGGAAATGTTGAGGGAAGGGTTCAAAGAGTGAGGGCCTATGAGGACTCGGTTAAGTTTTTTGCAGACTCAATTATTGTTGATAAGAGCAATCGCAATGCCAACATGAGTGGAAATGTAAAATTTCAGAAATCTCAACTACTTGCAAGTGCCCGAAATGGCGAAATCTATCTAGATAACTACAATAAAAAACTCAAGTATTATGCACTATATGACGATGTGGTCATTGAGGAAACTGTTTCTCCTAAGGGACAAGTTCCTTTTAAAAGAAAGGCTTTTAGTGAGCGACTTGAGGGATATATGGCAGAGGATAAAATTGTTCTGCTTGGTCTCCCACGGGTTTATCAAAAGAAAGACGTTTTAAAAGGAAATACAATTGTTCTTAGGCGTGACATCGAGACCATAGAAGTTGATGATGCTAATACGAACTTTAAAATAAGGTAATAGCAGCATGGTTGAAGAAATCGCACAATTATCAGCTCATGGTTTAAAGAAAGTCTACGGCGGCAGAGAAGTCGTAAAAGGCGTTTCAATCGATGTTAAGCAAGGAGAAGTCGTAGGACTACTCGGCCCAAACGGTGCTGGTAAGACAACATCGTTTTATATGATGGTAGGGCTAGTTAAGGCAGATGAAGGAACAATAGATTTATCTGGCGAAGACTTAACAGAGCAACCAATTCATATTAGGGCGTTAAAGGGAGTTGGTTATCTTCCACAAGAAGCCAGCATCTTTAGAGATTTAACAGTTGAGGCCAATATCTTCTCGGTACTAGAAAATCGAGAACTACCAAGGGCCAAGAAGAAGACACTTCTTGATAACTTGATAGCAGACTTTGGACTTGGACATATTAGAAAATCTCTTGGTTCAGCTCTTTCCGGTGGTGAAAGAAGAAGAGTTGAGATTGCACGAACTCTGGCACTTGAGCCTAAGTTTGTTCTTCTCGACGAGCCTTTTGCTGGAGTTGACCCGTTAGCAGTTAATGACATTCAAAGTGTTATTAACAGTCTAAAGAGAAGGAATATCGGTGTACTAATCACCGACCACAACGTGAGAGAAACATTAGGAGTAGTTGATCGCGCGTTTATTATGAGTAGTGGAGAATTACTTGTAAGTGGGACACCGGATGAAATTGTAAACAATGAAAGAGCAAGGAAGTTCTATCTTGGTGAAGAATTTAGAATGTAGCTAGACCAAGCAAATAAGCTGGTCTGGTTACTAAGAATAAGGAACCAATATGGCCACAAAACTTTCGCAGAATCTCAGTCAAACTCAGCAGCTCGTGATGACGCCGCAGCTTCAGCAGGCGATTAAATTACTGACATTAAGCCATTTAGAAATGACAGATGTCATCGCTAAGGAGATGGTAGAAAATCCAATGCTGGAAGAGTTTTCACCTGGTGAAAGTGATTACAAACTTGATAAATTAGAGAGTCAAACTAAAGAAGCCAAGGCCGACGATTTTAAAGAAGAGGCCATGATGAGTAGTGGCGATGATATGGATTGGCAAAAGTATGTCGATAGTTATAACTCGACGACATACGAGCCAAATATGGCCGCACCTTCTCTTAGTCCAGACGATATGCCTAATTATGAGAATATGGTTTCAAAGGGAGAGTCCCTTGCTGAACACCTTGAATGGCAGCTTCGTATGGAAGCTTTAAACGATGTCGAGATTGATTTTGCCATTGAGGTTATTGGAAATATCAATGATGATGGCTATCTATCATGTCCATTTGATGAGCTTATTGAAAAAACAAAATTAGAGCGTGAGCACTGTCTAGATATTTTAGAAATTGTTCAACGTCTTGATCCAGTTGGCTGTGGTGCTCAAGACCTTGTTGACTGTCTGCTAGCTCAAGCAAGAATTGCAGAAGAGCGTTCACCGCTTTTAGAGAAGCTAATTCGTTTTCATTTAACAAATCTAAAAAATAGAGATTATAAGAAAATTACTGCAGACACTGGAGTATCAGAAGAACAGATTATTGAAACTGCAAAACTGCTTCATAATTTTCACCCTAAACCAGGACGTCTTGTAGGTGGTGGAGATACTCATTACGTAACACCTGATGTATTTGTTGTTGAAGTAGGGGGAGAGTTCGTTGTTCAGGTTAATGACGATGGTGTACCAAGATTAAGAATTTCTAAAATGTATCAGGATATGCTTAATCAAGCAGAATCCCTGAAAAATAAAGAAGCTAAAGAATTCGTAGAAGAAAAACTTAAGTCGGCTTTATGGCTAATAAAGTCTATAAATAAGAGACAGCGTACAATTGATCAAGTGGCAAAATCAATTGTGAAAAAGCAGCAGCAATTTTTTAAGAAGGGGCCAAAACATTTAAAGCCTATGGTTCTAAAAGATGTTGCTAATGAGCTGGGAGTTCACGAGTCAACAGTGTCTCGTGCTACTTCAAATAAGTATATGCATACACCAATTGGCCTATTTGAATTGAAGTATTTTTTCAATGCGGGAATCGGTGGAGACAAAGGTGGAATCGACGTTGCAGGTGAAGTTCTAAAATTAAAAATTAAGGAACTTATCGACAATGAAAATGAGAAGAAACCTTTATCGGATCAAAAGATTGCCGACCTTTTGAGCCAAGAAGATGTGAAGGTTGCGAGACGTACAGTCGCTAAGTATAGAGAAATGCTTGGGATTTTGTCGTCGTCAAAAAGAAAAGTAAAATAGCTCGATATTTTGGAGAAACTGCCGATAGGTTTAGCCAAGATACTATACACATAGAGGAGAACGTATTTTATGAAAGTAACAGTAAGTTTTAGACACCTAGATCATACGCCAGCACTTGATGAGAGAATCCAAGAAAAGTCAGAAAAAATCGCAAAGTACCTTGATGGAAATCTACATCTAAAATGGAGTTGTGAGGTTAGGGATGGTCGCGAACACTATGCCGAAGTCGAAGTAATTGGACCGAAGTTCGATTACCATGCGAAAGCTCACTCTGATAGCCTATATAAGACCATTGATCTTGTTGTTGCTAAGATTGAAAAACAGGTACAAAGAAAGAAAGAAAAAATGCTTAATAAGAAAAAGATGGCTCACAAAGACATGGAAATCCTCGAACCAAACGATGCGTGGATGGACTATGATGATATGGCGTCTTAATCAGTCAATATAAACATACTTTCTGTATATTTTGCATATAAAGCCTTCCGTTATGGAAGGCTTTTATTTTGCCTCCTTTACTGGTATGCTTGCTGGTCAAGAAAAGGAGACATGATGAAATATATAATTTCTATTTTAATCGCTTTTAGCGCCCTATCTTATCAGGAGATAGCTTCTCACTCTGACTTTTATAAGAAGATTGTTGAGTATACTAAGAAGAATAAATTAAAAACAAGTGATGTTCTTGTTGTCTATGATATCGATAACACTCTTTTAAGATTCAAAACAAGCTTCGGTAGTGATCAGTGGTATAACTGGCAGAAGGAACAAATTAACAATGGTTGTCCGGTTCATTGTATTGCCAAGTCAGTTAATGAAATGCTTGAGTACTCTTATAAAGCAACATTTATTTCTGATATGATTCTAGTTGAAAAAGAAATTCCAAGACTGATCGAAAAACTACAAGAGACAGGTTACGGAGTAACTTCTATCACTTCTAGAGGTCCTGTTAATTATCCTGCAACAGTTCGAGAAATGAATAAGAATGGAATTAATCTTAATAAAGTAAATGCCCCAAGACTTCCATTTATGACAAAGTTACAAGGAAGAGAAGTACGTTATGCTGATGGTATCTTTATGACTTCAGGACTTAATAAGGGCCAAATGCTTACTCACTTAATTAATCGTCCAGGGATTAACAAGAAGTATAAAGCAGTCTTCTTCTTAGATGATCGTCTAAAGCATATGAAGAGTATGGATAAAGAGTATAAGAATAATAAAGCGAATAAGCTTGCTGTCTTTGCCTATCGTCTAACGACAACTGATGCTATCGTAAAAGAGTTTAACGAATCAGATAAGAAGCTTGAAATACGAATTGGTGAAGAATTTAAAAAATTAAATAAAGATTTAAATTAAAAAATAAAAAAGCCTTCGTAAGAAGGCTTTTTTTTAATATGAAGTTGTTGTGCAAACTGTATTCATTCCATGAGTTGTACATGTCGTTCTACCTGTACGATTCGTTCTAAAGCTACCATCCCAGCTATCTTGCTCATGTTGTCTAACCCTTAAGTAAGCCGATAGTGAATCTCTTTCTTGCTTAGAAAGATAGATGCTATCTCCATTTTCAATGGCATTAGATAGTTCTTTAAAATCAACTCCAGCATCTTCTCTAATTGTTAGCATACGTTGACTAAGTTTTACTGGATAGCGCTTAGCTTCCCAATTTTCTTTGATATGAGTTTTTGATGCTTTCCTATATCTTTTACCATCGGATGCTTTAATCGAGAAAAGTCTGAATTTGAAAATAACACCATTCTCATTCTTCATTGTATTGTTAGATTGGTGCCAGTATCTAAGTCCATCACTTCCGATGATAAGCCCTTGGTCTTCATCAAAATATGAACCAGCTTGATCAAATGGGGCCAGCTCTGTAGGAGCTCCATTGGCCTGAATACACGTAATTGAGATTAGTGTGAATAAGAATATTCTTAAGATATTTTTCATAATTTCTCCCTACTGAAATTGTAGGGGTTAAATATCTTATATTGAAAGTCGCTGTCTAGAGACAGTTTGGCACCAGTCTCTTACTTATAAAATTCTCGCAAGAAATCTTTAAGAATCTTCTGTTCTACAGAGCCTTTCGTTCTTGCTGGAGCCGTTATTCTAACATTGAGTTCGATCTCATCTTTACTCGTAAAATTGATTTGAACACGTGGTTTTAGAATAGGTGTTTCTAAGTGAGACTTTGTGAATAGTTTGTTTAAAACAACTTGGGCCTGCTCAAAATATTCAGAACAATAGAATTCTGATTTCTCAAGAAGAATTCTCTCCGCTTTTTCCCAATCACAATCTGGAGAGAGAACAACTTTAAAAGTATGAAGAACAAAACTCTTTAAAAATGATTCATTCGTTACTCGATTTGTTAAGAATATTGAGTTTGGAATAATAACAGAGCGTCCTGTATAGTTGTGTGATGTTTTATTTGGTCCAACTTCTAATAGAGTTGTCGTGAATAGATCTCGGTCGATAACACTTCCGCGCTTGCCATCAATCTCAATAGTATCCCCAATAATAAATCCACCAGAAAACGTCTTATAGATACCACCCATAATATTAAGAGAGAGCTCTTTTGTGATGAGGACTATGGCAACCATTAGGGCGGCAAGTGAGAAGGCCAGGTTTTTCAACTCAGTTGAATAAATATAAAGAGTAATAAAGACGAAGATAATCGTTAACGAAATATTTGTGTTAACAACATAGCGTCTTTTCGTTTCAATATTTATGCTACTAGTCTTTTTCAAAATGAAAGAAAAGATATGGTTAGTTAAATAGAAAAGAATCAGTACTAATGTGACATAAACTGATTTTTTAATTTCACCTTGTGTATCAACGAATATATTTTCTAAAGTCATAGGCAAATTATAAGGCTAAATAGCTGATTTCCAAACGATTAAATGCGTTAAAAGTGTCGAATCTTAAAGACATATTTAGAAGTGCCATGCTAGACTGAACTTATTCGTATATTCAGATTAAATAGCAGCTAAATAAATATTAAAAGTTGAGTGGGATTTACAGCATATGTTAAATGTTTCCAATATTTCAAAAATCCAAAGTAGTGAAACCTTATATAGCGGTGGAAGCTTTCAAATAAATCCTGGCGAAAAGGTTGGGCTAGTTGGTCCAAACGGAGCTGGGAAAACAACTTTATTTCGTATGATTATTGGTGAGGAGAAACCTGATGAAGGCCAAATCTCTTTTCCTGATAAATTGCGTTGGGCCTATTTCTCTCAAAAAGTAGGGGAGATGGCAGGGCAGACGGCAAAAGAAGTCGTTATGTCTGGAGACGTAAAAGTTGCTGAGCTAGCACAACAGCTTAAAGAATTTGAAGACAAGTTAGCTGATTGTGCCAATATGAGTGACGATGAGATGAATGATGTCCTGATGAAAATGGGAGACGTTCAGTCAGAGTTTGAAAAGCGTGGTGGCTATGATCTTGAAACACGCGCTGAGGAAGTTCTAACAGGACTAGGGATTATGCCTGTTGATCATAATAAGATGATTGAAGACTTCTCTGGTGGATGGAAGATGCGTATTGCTCTTGCTCGTGTTCTTGTAATTAATCCTGAACTTATCCTAATGGATGAGCCTACCAACTACCTCGATATGGAATCGATTCTTTGGCTTGAAGACTGGCTAAAGAATTTTAAGGGCGGAATCTTTATGACGACCCACGATCGTGATTTCATGAATAATGTTTGTAATAAGATTGTGGAAATTGCTCATAAGAGAATTACGACTTATACAGGTAATTACGACTTCTACGAGAAAGAAAGAGACCTTCGTCGTGAACAATTAATTGCTCAAGCTTCTCGTCAAGCTGATATGCTAGCAAAAGAAGAAGAGTTCATTGCAAAATTTAAGGCACGTGCTTCACATGCTGCTCAAGTTCAATCTCGAGTGAAGAAGCTTGAAAAAATTGATCGTATTGAAGTTCCTGCTGAGGAAGAAACAATTAACTTTCAATTCCCAACGCCTCCAAGAGGTGGGGATGATGTTGTTATCATTAAAGATCTTTCAAAATCATGGCCACTGTCTGACGGAAGTGCGCATGAAGTCTTTCATGGACTATCAACAACAGTTAAAAGAACAAATAAAATCGCCGTAGTTGGTGTAAATGGTGCGGGTAAGTCAACGCTTTTAAAGTGTATTACTGCTCATACTGAACCAACTGCTGGAACAGTAGCGATTGGCCCTAGTATCAAGATCGGATACTTCTCTCAATACTCACTGGAAGTTCTAAATCCAGAATCAAGTGTTTTTGATGAAGTTAGAAAAGATCTACCAATGGCAAGTGATGGGTATGTTAGAAACCTACTTGCGGCCTTCTTATTTAGAGGCCAAGACGTTGATAAGAAAGTTAAGTACCTTTCAGGGGGAGAGAAGTCTCGTCTTGTTATGGCCGTACTACTTTCGCAAAATAATAATTTCTTAGTTCTAGATGAGCCGACAAACCACCTTGATATTAAATCAAGAGAGGTTCTACTGGATGCACTTAAACGTTATGAGGGAACAGTAATGTTTGTATCCCACGATAGACACTTTCTTAGTGAATTAGCTGAAAATGTTTACGAAGTGGATAAGGGGGAAGTACGCATCTTCCCGGGATCATACGTTGAATACATGGAGAGACAATAATGATTAACTTGCAGAATACGGAAGTACAGTACTTATTACTGTTTACAATTCTTCTCATTCTTCCAAAACTTTTACTTCGATTCCAAATCCCAATTGGTATCTCATCAATCTTTTTAGGGATTGCTGCTGGTCTTGGGCTTGGATGGTTTCAAAATGATGATCTACTACTAATGCTTTCTCGCTTGGGGATCACATCTTTATTCTTATTCGCTGGTTTTGAAGTTGAATTTGAAGAACTGAAGCAGAATTGGAAAGAGCTCCTATCCGGGGTTACCCAGACTATCTCCATCACACTTATAGTTGCTTTTGGGATACACTTCTTCTTTTCAATTAGTTTCCGTGCAGCAACTTTAATTGCACTTGGTATCATGACTCCTTCAACAGGCTTCATCTTAAACTCATTAAAGAATTATGGGTTTAGTGAAGGGCAGGAGTACTGGATTAGATCAAAAGCAATTTCTAAGGAGATCTCTGCCATCTTACTGCTATTTATTACTCTTCAGTCGGAGAGCTTAGTTAACCTTGGTAGTTCTACCTTTATTTTAGTTGCCCTTAGTGTCTTTTTACCCCTTTCTTACAAATTATTTTTCAAATATATCGCTCCATATGCAAAGGATTCAGAAGTTGGTTTCTTAATTCTTACTGCACTTATTTGTGGTGTTATCACAAAGAAAATCGGAACTTACTATCTAGTAGGGGCATTCCTTGTTGGATTTATTGCTTCAGAGTTTAAGCACTTTGGAAAATCTGAGAAGTCAGAAGAAATTTTAAAGAACCTACAGATGTTCTTTTCTTTCTTCATTCCATTCTACTTCTTTAAGGCCGGTGTAGGCTTTACTGAAGATCTATTTACAATGGATGGACTATATATTGGATTAGCATTCTTAGGAATTTTCATTCCTCTTAGAATCTTCAATACATACTCAAATATGAAATTCTTTATGCAGGATTTCTGGCCAGACCGTAAAGAGATTACTGTTTCATTACTACCGACACTTATCTTTGGTTTAGTAATGGCCCAGATTGCTAAGGAGCGCTTTGAAGTTCCTTTAGAGATTATTTCAGGTCTTGTTATCTACACTCTTGTTTCAAGTGTAATACCGGCCTTTATGTTTAAAAAAGTTCCACCTGAAAATTATTAGAAATACATGGTTGCGCCTAAAATGAGCTGATTGTTCTTTGGGCGCATTCCACTGACATCGACACTATCATCAAATACATACTCAATACCTAATTCATACTGATCATTTGTATACATATATGATCCAAGAATTTTAGACATTTCATAATCATCCAGTCCATCGTCATCAGAAGTTTGCCAATTGTATCCAATCATTATCTGGTGAAATGGGTTGAAGCGCCAACCCATAATTGCCTCGACATTATCAGTTCTTACGAATCTGCCATCAATTAATTCGAGGTCTTTTGTGTCACCGTAGACTGCGGCGATAAAAAGGTTTTTAAAATAATAATTTGCTCCAACGGTAACTGAAAGTTTCGCAATTTCAACTCCATTATTATTTGAATTTAAATTAATCGCTGCAATTCCAACTTTGTAATTTTTTTTAACAATTCTTAGAGAGGCGGCAATTGAATGCTCAAGAGTGAGGACTGCATCGTCAATTCCATCGCCATCAGAATCGTATTCGGCCGTTTCATCTCCTGTAAACTTTGTTTGGGCCCCAAAATGTAGGTCACCAATTTTGTAGCGAAATTCCAAAAGATCTACACCACGAGAAGTTCCAATGACTTCACTATTAGCAGTAAAAGTAGAGGAGGCAAAGGCACCAGTGACCATAAAGATATCAGTCATTTCTGTTACGTCATACCAGACAGACCAGTTCTTTCCTATTGTGGCATTGAAATCTCCGTTTTCAATCCAAAGATAAGCTAGCCTAGTAGAAAAGGGCCGGTCGCTAGTATTGTCAACTTGAAAGCGTCCCGTGGTGTTGGGGATGCTTTGTATGCTCTGGCTCGTATTGCTGGTATTGATTCCAAACTCAGCACGAAGACCAGTGGTGAATTTCTCGATTAGGCCATCTCTCTTATATTTAAAACCAAATCGAGAAGAGTTATTATTTAATGATTGAGCTCCATCTTGACCAATGGCCGCCATGGATATTTTACCGTAGAGACTGAAGTCATCGCCGAGGTTCTTAGCTGTGATTGTACTTGAATAAAGAAATGAACTCGCGCATATAGAAAATGCGAGAGACCTTCTTAAATTATTAACCCACATAGAATCCTCACTCAAATCAATAATCGATAAATTAATTTTAGTAAGGTTCTATGCGATATTCTAACTTAAAAAAGGTAAAGATTGATTAGTGGCCACATCCACCTTGTCCATGAGCATGTCCATGAGCAAGTTCTGTTTCTGTTGCTTCTCTTACTTCAGTGATTTCAATATCAAAGTTTAGGTCTTCACCTGCAAGTGGGTGGTTACCATCTAAAGTAATTTCATCGCCTTCAATTGCAATAACTGCAAATGGAGGAAGTCCTTGGTCTTGGTTAACTTGGAATACGTCACCAATATTAAGTTGTGCATCCTCTGGGAATTGTGAGCGTTGCACAGTAATAACTAGTTCATCATTTATATTACCGTATGCGTCAGCAGCAGGTACATTGATAACTTTCTTATCACCAACATTCATTGCTACGATTTCTTTTTCAAGACCTGGGATGATCTGACCAACACCTTCTAAGAAAACTAGTGGACCATGTTCAGCAGAATTGTCTAAAACTTCGTTCTTTGAGTTCGTTAATGTGTAGTGAAATCCGATAACTTTTGGCATAATAGGGCCCTCTAATTGTTGATTATTAATATAAAAAATTAAAGGTCAACACTAACAAGCTAGATGATTAAAGGCAAATAAAGAATGAGTGAATTAGTAAATCAAGAATATATCCAAAAGATCAATGATTTCCTTGCGCAAACTGTTGATTTAATTAATAGAGTTCCAGATTTGAATGCTGCAGCATTAGCCGATATTGCAGCGAATATTAAGGCCCTTAGAGATGAATCTCTTAATTGTAAGGAAGATGACCTTCCTGGAATTATCCAGCAAATGAACCTTCTTAATCAACTAGCAGATCGTTATGAGCAACACCAGAGTTTACCTAATGCAGAGTCGCCGTTCTTTGGTCATTTTAAGATTGAACAAAATGGAAAGTTAAAAGACTTTCTTATTGGGCATACGCCTTTTTCACATAAAGAGTTAAAGTTTAAAATTATTGACTGGAAAAAGTCACCGATGGCGAGAATCTTCTATCAATTTGGTGAGGGGGATGATTTTGATTTCGACTTAGATGATCGAATTATTGAAGGGCATATATTAGAAAAATCAATCCTAACTGTTAGAGACAAGCAACTTGTGCGAATTGATCGAGAAGGAAACACAAATGTTCTAAGAGATAGAGAATGGATTTCTTTAAGTGAATCAACACAAAAACTTGCTGGTGGAGAAGGGAGTGCTAACCAGAGTCTTGGTAGTGGACGCACTGGATTTGATGGGCCAGAAGTTATTTCTCTACTTGATAAGACTCAGTACGACCTCGTTAATCAAAGTGCAAAAAAACCTCTTCTTATTACAGGTGGTGCTGGTAGTGGTAAGACGACAGTTGCTTTATATCGAATTGCAAAGCTTTGTCGTGAAGATGGAATTCGCCAAGAAGAAGTTATGGTAATCGTTCCAAATAACGGACTTGTGAAATTATCAAAGAAACTCTTAATTGAATCACAACTTGAAAAAGTACGTGTATCGACTCTTGATGATCTAATTAAAAAGATTGTCTTCCAAAATATGCGCTCGGTTCCTAAGAAGATCGAAGATAATCCTCTTGATTCAATCGTTACAATAAAAAGAAATCCAAAGCTACTAAAGCTTATTGATGAGTACTTAGCAGAAAAAGAATTAAGTATTGAAAAGAAGCTTAAAGGGACAGACCTTGAGTTTTTTACTAAAGATCGCACTCGTCCACTTTATGTTCGTGTTAAGAACCTTTATGAAAATACACGTGACTCTGTTTTAAAAGTTGAAGTGAAAAAGATTTTAAATGGCTTTAAAAATGTAAGAGAAGAATTACTTAATATCTTTTCTGATTCAAAGCGTATGGAGAGGCTACCTGAGATGACAAATCGTATGGTAACGACTCACATGTTAAATGATTTAAAATTTTATACGGCCAAACAAATTCAAGGACTAGATAAAGATTCGGATTATGCAAATCATGGACAAGATGTTTCA
This sequence comes from Halobacteriovorax sp. DA5, assembly GCF_002903145.1. Taxonomy (NCBI): domain Bacteria; kingdom Pseudomonadati; phylum Bdellovibrionota; class Bacteriovoracia; order Bacteriovoracales; family Halobacteriovoraceae; genus Halobacteriovorax; species Halobacteriovorax sp. DA5. The sequence continues at coordinate 166,912 of NZ_PPDJ01000001.1, forward strand.
GGATTTGTTGATAAGTATGATCTTCCACTATTTAATTACTTAATTGTTAAGCAATTTGGTCACCTTCGCTACTTTGGACGTGAGTTTAAATCGTATCGCCATATCTTCTTAGACGAGGCACAAGAGCTTTCAAAATCAGAACTAATTATGCTTGGGCAAATTAAACATCAAGAAGGAAACTTCACGATTGCAGGAGATAGTGTTCAACAAATTGATAGCACTTTTGAATTCACTTCATGGCACGATGTTTGTCATACACTTGAGCTTGATGTGGATGATATGCAAGTTGAAGAACTTAATGTTTCATATCGTTCTCCAAAAGAAATTGTTTCTTTTGCACATAATGTTCTTGGGCCATTGGCTCCAAAAGAGCTTCCTGAATCGAAAAGAGATGGAGGACCGATCATTGAAACGTCTGTGCAGCACCTTGAGCATGCTTCAATGCTCATCAGTAGTGCACTTGTAGAACTAATGAACCGTGAACCGAAAGCTTCAATTGCTATTATTTGTTCGAAAGAAAGTATTGCAAGAGAGCTATACTCAGAGATTGAAGAAGTTGGAAGTATTAGACTTGTACTTGATGAGAACTTTTCGTTGAGACCAGGTGTAGATGTGACAACAGTTGAGCAAATTAGAGGTCTTGAGTTTGATTACGTTATTATTCCTGACTGTGATAAGGATGTTTATCCAGTTAATAATACTGCAAGAAAAAGACTGCACCTTGCTGCAACTAGAGCAATTCATCAGCTTTGGATTCTATTCAAAGATAAGTCACTAATTGCTTAATTGATTTAGAAGGAAGTTGATTTGAAAAATTTTGGTTATGTCTCTTTAGGATACTTATCACTTGTGGCCTTAAGCCTTATTGATAATGGACGCGGTAGTGTTTATCCTGAGCTTTTACAATATTTTCAAATCAGGCCAGATAAAGGTTCATTGATATTCTCTTTGATGTCTATAACTTCTTTCATTGCATACCTTACTACTTCATTTTGGCTTCCGAGTTTTGGCCCTGTGAGAGCAACTCGAATGGCCATGGTTATGATGGGGATAGGGACGTTTGGAATTGGACTAGGTGGAGACTTTTTAAATTTTGACTTGAGTCTCTTCTTTGGTGCGTGGGCCGGATTCGGTTTCGGTATTACAGGTATCACGATGAATTTCATGGTTGATAATGGTGCACCTTCAGAACATAAAAGGCGCTACTTATCAGGGCTTCACGGTGTCTACGGTGTAGCCTCTTTATTGGCCCCACAAATTCTTTCCCTATTTTATTTCTTAAATTCTGATTGGATTCACTTCTTTAAATTCTTATTAATACCATGTGCATTAGTATTTATTTATTCTTTCTTTATTGAAGACACTCATCATGACGAAATAAAAGAGAATGATGGTTCAATGCCAAATGCTTTTTTAATGAATTTGATGATTGGTTTATTTGCTGGTTTCTATGTTGCATCTGAAATCATGCTCTCTTCTCGATTGAAATTCTATCTTGTTGAAGCTCATAATTATTCAGATATTAACGCTAATAATTATCTGTCTTACTTCTTTTTATTTCTTATGTTAGGAAGGCTAGGCTTTGCCTTCTTAAATATTAAATTATCATCGAATAAGTTAATCTACATTTCATTATTAACAAGCTTGATATGTTTTAGTTTAGGACAATTTCACCATATCTTTTATCCAATGACGGCCTTGTTCATGTCTTTTTGTTTTCCTGTTATCGTTGATTGGATTTCAAATAACTTTCCAAAAAAGAATCACGTGGTATTGGCCCAGACGATGAGTTATATCGGAGTAAGTATTGCTATTATGCACTTTGTTTTTGGTGTTATTGCTGACAATTTTGGTGCAAAGGATGCGATTAATTTCTTCTACTTTTTAAATATTGGATCAATAATATTCTTTACCATCGCTATTGCGATGGTAAAGAAATATCATCAGAAGTCGAGCTTGTAGCCCAGGAAATAACTACGTGCCATCGTTCCGTAGTAACGAATATTTTCATAATCCTTGTCGAGGATATTAATGATTTTGAAATTAAAGTTCTGATATTCATAGTTAAGATTTCCGATTACATAAGAAGGCATACTTCCAAAGTCTTCTCGTTTTCCTACATATTGCCACCAGTTTGTAATTCTTTGAGAATCGTTTATTCTGTATCCTAACTCGACACTTGCAAGTGCCTTTGGTGTTCTAGCAAGATCCAAATTAGTAACCTTATTTGTCGCTTTCTGAATTGTTAAAGAAGTTGCGAGTGTAAATGAGTTTTGAAACTCTTGATTAAAGTTAAATTCAATACCCTGAATCTCAGATTTTGCAATATTTAGATAACCCATATTGATTGTATCGTAGTCAATTTGGTTCTTTAAATCATAGTTGAATAGTGTAAGTTCAACTTGATATGTGATTTTCTTATAAGAGAGCGTTAGTTCGCTATTAATACTGTCTGTTGGATCTAAATTTTCTAGTTGATTTGCTATCTGATAAAGAGTTGGAAGTTTATATCCACCAGAGAAATGACCCTTTAGAGAAAGTTCTCTTGTGAAGTTATAACCAAGGCCAATACTAGCGATAGTATTTAAATCAAAAGTTGAGAATTTATCAAAGCGTACACCTAGATCTGAAAACCAGTTCTTGTAAGCGTAATTGAAAGTTGTATAAACAGAGAAGAGCTCACTATAGTTTCCAAGTGTTAAGTCATCTTGTTTGAGATATTGGATACCGTAGAATGAATTTAAGCTCTTAGAGAATTCATAAGTGGCATCAAGCTTTACATCAGTTTCTTCACCGCGAAATAGTGGAGTGAAGCCTTGAGGATCCTCTCTTCTAATTGTCGAATACCTAATGCTTGGAGTAAGGCTGAATCTCTCATCTGAGCTATTATAGCGAAGCCCCAGATAGTTATTGTACTGCTTGTACTTATTTAGATCATTGTCTGCCACATCAATAGGGTTAAATGGTGGAACAAAATTGAAGCCATCAATTTCGATTTCTGAATCAATGAACTGACCTTGGTAGTTTAGTTCCATCTGATTACTTATTAGATAGCTCGTGTTTAATGAGAAGCTTAGGTTCTTATAAGAGTCATCTTCAGCATTTGTTAATCGATCTTCATTTACTGAAGAATATCCATCTGATTGAAGATATGAAAAATTAACACCGTAACTAAGCCTTTCCATGTGACCACTCGATTGGGCCGCAAGCTTTGCCGTATTATAACTTCCATACTCAGCTCTAACACTAGAGCTCTTTATACCTTTCTTTGTATTGATCTTTAAAACACCACCAATGGCATTTGATCCGTATAGAATTGACTGACTACCTTTTAGAATTTCAATACTCTCAATATTATCCAGATTAAGATGATTAATCTGATATGAATTATTGATATCAGTAGGATCAGTTAGTTCAATATTGTCGATGAGAACTTTTGAGAAACCGCTAGGCAACCCACGTAGTCGAAGACTAGAAGCAGATCCAATTTGACCTGTCTGGCCAATAAAGATAGCTGCTTTACTTTGTAAGAGCTGTTGAAGTGTTGTGGCATCAGTGTTTTCAATTTCTTCACGAGTGATTACAGTAACAGCACTCGTTATTCTTTCTGAACTTGTGTCGAGCTTTGTGGCCTTAATTGTAATCTGTGCAATTGATGTTAATGGTAAGAATGCAGTGGCGTAATAAAGTAGTGTTTTTATGATCTTCCTCCGAGACATAATAAAATTGAAGGGCTCGGACTCTAACCGTTGCGGGACAGTCTCTGAATTTCACAGAGTTCACCTTTATCTTTATAAATTATTTAGGAAGATAGTTACAAGAAGCCCATTATCTGTCAATTAAACAGATAACGGGCCAACTCAATATTTGTTTTAAATATTATGATAATACTGAGAATCAACAACGTTCTGGTACATCTTTGGATCTTTCTCTTTTAAATCAGATAGAATTATCATATCTGGTGCATCGAGATCATTCGTGTGTGTATGAATCTGGTATTTAAATAGCCAATTAAATAATTTTCGATGTTCGCGGTAAACAATAAGTTCGCAAGCGATGAGAATAATCGGTGCAATTAAATATGAATTACAAAGAAAAAGCTCAAAGAATAAAATGTTAATTACTAATGGTGCAGCGATAACAGCGGTTAGTGGAACAAATAAGTTTAACAAGAACATTGTACCTAAGACAATCTCAAGTGTTTTAATCATGTAGTATAAATATCCGGTGTCTTGAAGCGAATTAATGAAAGCTAACGCTTCAGGTGTGTATTGAGATTCTGTAAGTAAGCCAAGTCCTGGAGTAACTCCTCCCAAAAGTAGGGTGGCACCCATAAGTATTCGCGCACCTACAAATAAGAATTTTCTTTTATTCTTCATATGACCTCCAAATATGATCACTAACGATTATATGACTGAAGGGGCAAGCAAGTATGATAGTAATGTTAAAGAAATTTCAAAGTCTCTGATGATACTTTGGCATTAGACATTTCTTATTTTACAAATAAAGTGGTTATCTTTTTCGATAATAATATTTTTAGAAAAAGGAATACGAATTCTCATGAGTGGGTCAAAAACAACAAAAGTATCAATATCCATCTCATCAAAATTTATCTCAATATCTTTAAGTTCTTTTCCTAGAAAACGTTGATGATCCTCTCTATCCACACTTGTTAAAATTGCTCGATTAATTTGATCTTCAAGAAGCTTTGTATAAGATATACCGAGTAATGGTGTATTTATTTTTAGATTTGCAATAATAGGATTTTTTGAAAATTTATCATTTCTTTGGCCACTATAAAAATTGTAACCCTGTTCACTCAATTTATTTAAGACCTTAGAACTTATTTCATCATTGTAGAGCCTGACAATCTTGATGCCCATATACCTGGCCTGAAGAGAGATGATTTCCTCTGGTATACCAGTATGGCCAACTTCATTACCTTCTTTTGAAAGTAGAGTAATGAGAACAATATCACTTTTGCTTGTGCCTTCTTTTATTAAAAGTTTTAAGCAACTTAGTGAGCTAAGCCCACCACTCCAAAAAAGTGCCTTCTTGTTTTCCATCAAACTCTCTTATCTTTTGATTAATAATATTTAATATAAATTAATAACTGAATATTCTTTATGTGTCTTTTTTTACCTCAAAAACATGGACTTGTTCAATGGAATAAAATTCTCTCAACTACAGTTTTAGAGGAGAATGAATATGCACGCTTATGACAATGACAAGGCCACGGGTGAAAAGCAACTTAGTTTTCGAAATTTAACTCTCGATCCACAAAATCGTTTTGCTCTAGTGGATGATCGCAAAATCGAATTAACAAAGACGGAATATAAAATACTATATTTCTTATTAAGTGGCGGAAAAAGAATCTATCCGCGTGAGCAACTAGTTGAATATATTTGGGGTGATGTGGAAGTGGCAAATAAAACTGTCAATACTCACTTAACTCATCTTCGTCATAAAACAAAAGGCGTTGACTTTAGAATAAGAATTAATCGAAATAATCAAATCTGTTTGCACGATCTCTAAAGAATAAAGCGTCAAATGGCTAAAATTGTTAGCCTAAACAAACTTATTTTAATTAGTAGCGATAAGATTCGTAACTTGTTGATTTTACAGCTTGTGTAATATCTCACTTGCCCTTAAGGTAAATAAATGAGGGGGGAGGAGAAAAGAAATATGTCATTTGTTTTTCAAAATGAGTGGATCGGATTTCGTAATTTACGAATCAACACCAACACAAAGACAGTCTTTGTTGATGATGGAGAGGTTTCATTAACTAAGACAGAATTCAAAGTTTTAAATTTCTTAATTTCAAGTCAAAAGCGAATCTATACATTAGAAGAGCTAGTTCTTGGTACATGGGGCCCTGTTGTTGTTACAAACAAGACAATTAACACGCATTTATCCCATATTCGTGCAAAGATTAAAGGCGTTGATTTTAAAATAAAAATCAATCGCAACGGCCAAGTTTGTATTAACGACTTATGAACTGATAAATAATTCATAGGTCGCTAAAATCTCTTTAATTTCTTCTGGTTAGGGCTATAATCGCCACTACTTTGAAGAGATTAATATGATTAAATTGAATTTGGACCTCGCTTGTCGTGAAGACATTCTCAACGCTCAGTTGTGGGAGCTTGATATTTGCTTTGAAAAAAGTAAATTTGCTCCTTGTTTAGATCAACTTACTGGCGAGCTCTCGGCAAAGAAATTACTCGTAAAACCAAAAGTTTGGCTAAGTGACGAGTGGTTTTGTCCAGATTCAATCTCTGGTATTGCCGTTCCTTTCACCCTCATGCATCCAAAACTAATTGAATTAGAAAAAGAATTTACAGGTGCTTGTGAGGGGGAGACTCATGACTGGTTCATGAAGCTTTTGAGACATGAATGTGGTCATGTCATGGATAATGCTTATTTTTTAAAAGACGACAAACAGAGAAAATCAATCTTTGGCGATCATGAAATCGCATATCCTACTTTTTATGAACCCAAGAAGTTCTCAAAGAAGTTTGTGTACCATCTCGAAGACAACTATGCGCAAGCTCATCCAGAAGAAGATTTTGCTGAAACATTTTCAGTATGGCTAACTCCACGTTCTAATTGGAAACGAGTCTATGAAAATTGGCCTGCTCTTAAAAAATTAAAGTATGTTGATAATATGATGAAGGCCTTAAGTAATAAAAAGCCAAACGTCATTTGTTATAAAGAGATTGATAGTATTGAAGAAAGTGAATTAACAGTAAGAGAGTATCTTAAGCTTAAAAGAAAGAAATTACGTAAAAGCTCTCAAGCACGTCGTAGTATACATCATATTCAAAAGTACCTTATCCATAATGAAACGACAGGAATAGAGCTAGATAAAGTAATCGGTGGTTTAAGGAGAGAGCTCGTTAGGGATATATCCTTGCTGACAAAAGAATATCAATATAAAATAGAATCTGTTGTAAATGATTTGGAAAGTATCTCAAGTTCTAAAAAGCTTATGATTCCAAATAAGTATGGCCCTCAAATCATACAAAATATTGTGTTATCGCATGCTGATAAATACTTTAGAGAGGGGCGCGACAGGATAGTCATGTGAGCCAGAAAGAAAAAAGTCATAAAAGAAAGAAAAGAGTGTTAGTTCTTGTTCATTCTGATCTCATTCCTCCAGCTGATATATCTAAAGAAGATAAGAAAAAAGACGACTTTGAATTTAAACCGTGGATTACGGAATATAATGTTATTTCAACACTAAAAGAAATAGGTCATGAAGTTAATATCGTTGGTGTCTACTCTGATCTTATGCCATTAAGAGAGGCCATTGAAGAGTTTAGGCCACACGTTGTGTTTAATCTCTTAGAGGAATTTGATGGAAAAGTACTCTTTGATCAAAACGTTGTTTCTTACCTTGAATTACTGAAAGTTAAATATACAGGGGCCAATCCACGCGGGCTCATGATAGCAAGAGATAAGGCGTTGGCCAAAAAACTTCTTTCGTACCACAGGATTAAGACACCTGGGTTTCAGGTTTTCACAAGCCGCTCAAAAGCCAAAGTTACGAAAATATCGAAGAAATTAAAGTATCCATTAATTGTAAAATGCCTCTATCAAGATGCATCTCTTGGAATTAGTTCGGCATCTATAGTTAAAACTCCTGAAAAGGCAATTGAGCGCATTATTTATCTTATGGATAAATATGAGGAAGATGTAATTATTGAAGAATTTATCGAAGGTCGTGAGTTCTTCGTTGGAGTAATGGGAGCGAAAAGACTGAAGGTTCTTCCCATTTTAGAGCTTGCTTTTAATAATATCGATAATCCACTTGCTAAGCTTTACTCTGAAAAAGCTAAATGGAGTCTTAAATACAGACAGGATAAAGGTATTGAGACTGGAAAAGCTAAGATAACAAAAGAGCTGGAAGATAAGATTATAAAAATTTGTAAAAGAACTTATAGAGTATTAGAGCTAACAGGTTATGCACGAATTGATTTGCGAGTATGTCCAGAAGGTATTCCTTATATAATTGAAGCCAACCCCAATCCAAATGTCGCAACAAAAGATGAATTTGCCATGGCCGCAAAATTAGCAGGAATGGATTATAAAAAATTAATTAATGAATTAATAAAGTAGGTATCGAATGTCTTTGAAATTAGATGACTTAAGAAATTTTCTTATTGTTTCCAAGCTTAAGAATGTCACTAGAGCTTCAGAACAACTTGGGTTAACACAACCGGCATTAAGTTATTCAATTAAAAGATTAGAAGAGGAACTTGGTGCTCCTGTTTTTATTCGACTTAAAAGCGGAATTGAACTTACTAAATTTGGTGAAGAATTTCATCATCGTGCAAATAAGCTTTTACAAGACTGGCAAGATGCTAAGAATATCTTTAATCAAGAAGGTGGAGAAATTATTGGAGAGTTCAAGGTTGGTATTCATCCTTCAGTTGCAATATATTCTCTCCCTCATATTCTCCCATCGATATACGAGAAGTATCCTCGTTTAAATTTCAATTTAATTCACGATTCTTCACGCATCATTACTGGAAAAGTTATTGATTTTGAAGTTGATTTTGGAATTGTCGTTAATCCTATTAAACATCCAGACCTTATTATTAATGAGATGGGTCTCGATGAGGTTAAGCTTTTTGAGTCGAGCCGACCAAAAAGAAAAAATAATAAATTAATTTTTAATCCTCAATTAGCACAAAGTCAGGACTTACTAAGAAAGCTTAAAAATGACTCGATTGAAATCGATGGTCATGTTGAAAGTGACAATTTAGAAGTTATCGCTAAGCTCACAAATGAAGGGTTTGGTATTGGTCTTCTTCCAAGTCGTGTGGCCTCTAATTATAAGAACCTCGTTCCTGTAAATAACTCACCGATAGTTAAGGACCAAATTGCGTTAGTTTATCGAGTAGAGAAGAAGAACTCTTTGCTTGTTAAGGATATTCTTGCACTTGTTAAAGACTCGCTAATCTAATTACGATGGAAGATTAAGTTTTTCGTATTGTGTTTTCAGTTGGCCACAAGCCGCTAGAATATCATCACCCTTAGTTTCTCTAACTGTACAAGTAAGACCTGCAGCTTGAAGTGATCTTTGAAACCATTCAATATGTTCATTACTTGGGCGTTTAAACTTACTTTCAGGATACTCATTAAATGGGATGATATTAATCTTTGATTCCTTCTTCGGAAGGTTTTCTATCAACCCATCAATATCTTCTTGCGTATCATTAAGATCTTTAATTAAGAGGTACTCATACATTATACGACGAGAGTTCTTAACTGGAATTGATCTTAGTGCCTCAAGAAGATCATCAACTTGGTAGCGTTTATTAATTGGCATCAGCTCACTACGTAGATTATTTCTAATTGCATGCAAAGAGATGGCAACATTCACATCTGGTAGTTCTTCCCATTGTTTGATCTTTGGTACTAAACCTGATGTTGAAATTGTAACTTTATGCTTACTTAGTGCAATACCTAGTGGATCAGTTAATAGATAGCAAGCCTTCTTCACATTCTCGAAGTTATGAAGTGGTTCACCTTGACCCATAAAAACAATATTAGAAATCTGATATTTTGGATCGACATTCTCTTGCATCCATTTAGAGACAGTTAAAAATTGTCCGACTATTTCAGATGTTTGCAGATGTCTTGTTAGGCCTTGTGTGGCCGTATGACAAAAAGTACAACCAATGGCACAACCAACTTGAGAAGAAATACACAGAGTCGATCTAAGACGCTTGTCGTTTTCACTTTCAATAAGAACCGCTTCAATTGAGTTCTTATCACCTAAACCAAGAAGAAACTTACGTGTTCCGTCCTTCGAAAGTCCCTGCCAAAGAATTTTTAGCAGTGATAGGTCATATTCTTTTGCCTTTTCTCTAACTACACGTGGAGCATTCTCCCAGGTGTCAGGATTAAAATTTAACTTTTTATAGACCCACTTTCCCATGATTTTTGCTTCATCATATGGGAAACTTTCTAAAGTTAAATTATATAGGCTTGTTTTTGTCATAATGCATAATTATCTGATTGCGTTGTGGCAGTCAATATTTTAGGAGGAAAAATGAGAATTTTACTGCCAATTTTTATGATGATGGGCTTTGTAAGCTGTTCATCTGTTACAACGGAGAATGTTGATTACACAGTAGGGGATAAGACTTTTAAGGGCTATATGGCCCTGACTGGAAATGAGAATGATAAGAGACCTGGAATAGTCGTTGTTCATGAATGGTGGGGACATAATGAATATGCTCGTAAGCGAGCAGATCAACTTGCTGAGCTTGGCTACAATGCTATTGCACTGGATATGTATGGAGATGGAAAACAGGCAAATCATCCTAAGGATGCAATGAAATTTGCTACTGAAGCTTTTAAAGATCCAACTCTTCTAAAGGCCAAATTTAATAAGGCCATGGAGCTTTTAAAAGAGCAGCCAAGTGTCGATGCTGAACGAATTGGAGCGATCGGTTACTGCTTTGGTGGTGCTGTGGTTCTTTTCAATGCTACCCAAGGGGCAGACTTGAAGGGAGTTGTCTCTTTTCACGGCTCGTTAGGTGGGATTAAAAAAGTCACAAAGAACTCAAAGGCAAAGCTACTTGTAATAAATGGTGCAGATGATCCGTTAGTGTCAAAAGACGATATCGCTAATTTTAAGAAGGTTATAAGAAGATCGCAGCTTCCTATGAGATTTGTGAACCTACCAGGTGCGACTCATGCCTTCACGAATCCTAAGGCCACTGAGAATGGGAAGAAATTTAATCTTCCATTGGCCTATAATGAAAAAGCAGATAAAGAGTCTTGGGAATTAATGAGAGAGTTTCTACAAAATACACTTTAAATAAAAAAGGCCGCTGATTGAGCGGCCTTTATATTTTTTTCTTTTTACTACTTATTCACAAGCTGGAATTTCTATCCAAAATCTATCAGCGTGGTATCCATCCAAAGTATAGTCTTCAAAGCTAAATTGTCTTGTTAGCTTCTCATCAATTTTGATTGTTTTCCAATTTGTTGTCACGGCGTTGTCACAATCAAGTGCGACATTTGCAAGATCAAGAGTTGAAAGGAATTTGTTCTTAAGTGGTAAGTTTACCTTACAAGCTTGGAAGCTTCCTTTTTCACCTTCTGTTGCACAAGTCGTTGCTTTTTCAGTTGCTAGAACCATTAGATTTGAATCTTTTCTAAAGATTGTAATATCTTGAGTATTTGCATCAAAAGCTGTCCCATTATTAACAAGGGCATTTTTTAGAGTCTTTTTTAGGCTGTTAATTTTATCTCCAAGCTTATGAAGATCACAAGCAGCTGGAGTATTAGCGTTAAACTTAGTTTGACATGCAAAGTTTTCAGCAACTGCAACACCATCTCTATCACTCACTTTTGTTCCAAAATCTGCATCACCTTCGATTTTACCATGAAGCATACCAGCAACTTTTCCATCAACTAGAACTGGAGAACCAGTTGAGTTCCAATCAATTGCACAATTTGAAAGGACAAAGTTCTTAGAATCTTTTGATCCGTTAATTGTTGTTAGAAGTGAATCTGTAAGTCCATTACACTCTTTCTTTGCTCTCGTGTATTTACCTTCTGATAAAGCATAGTTAATTTCAAAACCTTTTTTAAAGCTTGTAAGTTCAAAGATTTGGTTCTTTCCACCAAAGTTAATACCTTCATTAGTTGTTTCAAGAAATCCAACTTTTGACTTTTGCTTTGTTGAGATTAGAGCAATTTCAGAATATTTTTGATTTTCAATTGATGAGCAAGTATATGTGAAACCTTTAAGGTCTTTGAAAGCAACTGCCGAACAAGCTGAGTCAAGCCAGTCAGAGTACGACTGATCTTTTTGCTTGCTTGGAAGACATTTCTTTGCTGTCGCAATTAAGTATTCACCAACAAAGAAAGCTGCACATGTTTGAAGTTTTCCACGATTTAATTTACCCATAAGTAGGACTTGATCAATACATCCATTTTTTGAAAATCTGTCACAAACAAAGTTTGCATTTGAAACTTCTGAAGCAACAGCATCACCTTTTAGGCCTTGACTGTTAATAGTTGGTCCCTTGTCGTCATAAATACTTGAACGATTCCCACATGACGTAAGATTTAAAAGGGTAATGGCACTAACACCAAGAAGTAGAATTTTCTTCATAGATTGCTCTCTCGATAATAGGGTAAAAGTTGGCAAAATCTAACATACTTAATATGAACAATGTAGTTCTAACTCAGCAAATATAATTTTTACAATTTGGCAGATGGTGTAGAATGGATAGTATGAATATCATCTTCATCGACGGTAAGTGCTTAATATGTAATAGGCTCGTCAAGTTTATTTATCGAATTGACCACAAGAAAAAGGTCAAATTCTGTAATTTACAGGACCCAAAGGCCTTGAATTATCTTCAACAAGATTTTGTTAAGAATCTGTCGACAGTAGTTTTTTATCAAAATGGTAAGCTTTCTACTAAGTCGGATGCGGTCATTGCTGTGATGGATGTGCTTGGCCATGGGTATTTCAATCTATTTAAGATCGTTCCCAAGGTGATAAGAAATTGGCTATATGAACTAGTTGCTAAAAATCGATATCGAATTGGTGAGGAAATGGATACTTGTCCAATTCCTGATATTGAATTAGCTAAGCGTTTCTTGTGATGTTAATTGGCCACAAGCTGCTAGAATATCATCGCCCTTAGTTGTGCGAATCATTGCATGAAACCCCAACTCCATAAGCCCAGCTTTAAATTCTTCGACTGCTGCCATCTCTGGCCTCTTATAGGGTGCACCTGGAAATTCATTAAAAGGAATTAGATTGAAAATTACAGGCATATCTTTTAATAGCCTTCCAATTTCTTCAACGTGTTTTCTCGTATGATTTAAGTCGCGAATAATTAAATATTCAAAAGTTAGAAATTGTCGCTTCATGAGCTTTATAGACTTAAGCTCTTCGATGAGGTCCGCAATAGGGTAGGCTTTATTTAATGGAATAAGCTCATTTCTTTCTTCATTAAATGGAGAGTGAAAGCTTAGGGCAAAGTTAACGCTTCCTAATTCACTAAATCTTTTAATTCCCGGAAGATAGCCGGCCGTTGAAAGAGTAATTTGCCTTGGACCTAGTCCCATGCCCTCTGTGGTTTTTAGAATTTCAATGGCATCTGCAACATTATCAATATTATGAAGAGGCTCTCCTTGACCCATAAAAACAATATTAGGAGCTGCTTGGTGGCCCTCAAATTTCTCTTTGATATAGGCATATGCTTGTATGTATTGCAGAATAATTTCTTTCTTTTCTAAAGAGCGTGTTAGCCCTTGAGTTCCAGTAAAGCAGAATGAACACTTCATTGCACAACCAACTTGTGAAGAGAGGCAAAGAGTATACTTCTTTTGAAAAGGGACACAGACTGTTTCAACTGTGCGCCCATCGCTTAACTTGAATAAGAGCTTAACTGTTTTATCATCAACTGATTCTTGAATTTTGGCGATCTCAAGAAAATCAAAGCAGTACTTTTTTTCTAATAACGAATAAAGCTTTTGTGGTAATCCAGAAATTTCTTCAAAGGATTTTGCACCGTGCTTATAGATCTGAGTATAGATCGTTTGAGCATGAACTTTTGTGAATCCATGCTCTGTGATGAAGTCTTCTAGACTTGAAAGTGGAGTAGAAAAAAATGATTCTATTAGATCATCCCCATTTTCTTTGCTTGTTCCATCATTTGTTCACGCTGCTCTGGAGACATGTTTTGAATCATATCTTGCATTTTTTGTAGCTCTTCTGGTGACATTTGAGACATCATCTCTTGTGCCTTAGCGTACATATCTTGTTGATTTTCAAATTTTTGCATTGAAAAGACGATCTTTTCTGAACCGATTTCACTGTCGATCATTTTCTTTTCTCTTAATTCTTCGAGAACTTTATTAAGGCTTAAACCTTTATTATCTGCAACTTCATACATTTTTTCAGTTGGAAGTGAGACTTTCTTTTCAGGGAAGCCATTGGCACTTAAATTTTTGATAATTTGATCAATAAATTTTTCCATTTCACGATCCTTTACTTTGCTGTTTAGGCCTTATTTAGTAACATGATGCGCATGAAAAACCAAGCTGCACCAACGAAAGGCCCAGAGGGCTTTGAATATTTTTACTCACAAATGTGGGGCCAGAGATGGCCTTCATTAAAGGACTCTTTCACAAAGAAAGAGGAAAAGGCCTATCGTCGTAATATTTGGTTTGAAGGTGATTTTATTGATTCCGATGAAATCATTGCAGGTGTTTATGCTAATGGCGAAGTGAGTGAAAATCAGCAAATTAAATCCCACTATATCATGGATGCTGCTAGCGTTATCGTTGCTCGTAATCTAAATCCAACTCCGGGATCCAAAGTTCTTGATATGTGTGCGGCCCCTGGAGGTAAGAGTTTAGTTCTTTTTGAAGAAATGCAAGGAAAGGGACATCTTGTTTTAAATGAGCTTTCTCGAAATCGAAAAGAGCGCCTACGCCGTGTTATTTCAGAGTATGTGCCAGAAGAGATGAGGGATGTCATTGATATTCGCGGCTTTGATGGCAATAAGTATGGCCTAAACCTAAAAGATGAATTCGATTTTGTTCTTCTCGATGCACCATGCTCCGGAGAGCGTCATACTTTAAATGATCAAAAATATCTCAATATGTGGTCTAAGAAGAGAACAAAGAATCTTGCGGCCACTCAATACTCGCTTCTGTGTTCGGCCCTTTTGACCCTTAAAAGTGGTGGTGAAGTTCTGTATTCAACATGTTCTATATCTAGTCTTGAAAATGATGAAGTTATAGCTAAGGTTCTTAAAAAAAGAGCTGACCAAGTTGAGCTTGTTCAAGAACTAAATACTTTCGGTTTTGGAGAAAAAACTGAATATGGTACAATATTTCTACCGGATGCGAAGGGAGAAATAGGTCCTTTGTATATGTGTAAACTTCGAAAAAAGTAGGTAGATATGAAATTCTTTTTAGCGATTGTTCTAACAATTAATAGTTACGCGTTTAAGTGTACAAAAGAATTTAGTCCTGTTTGTGGGAATGGGAAGACTTACTCAAATCGTTGTATGGCACAAGCATCAGGGGCCACTGAAATCTCTGACGGTGCATGTGATAATAAAGAAAATAAGACTACAAATAAAAAACAACTAAGGCCCGACGCTACTTCTCCGATGAAGCCTCATCATCCACAGGGGAAAGCACCATGTATCTGTCCGATGATTTGGATGCCAGTGTGTGGAGTTGATGGAAAGACTTACGGTAGTGCTTGCAACGCAAATTGCCAAAAAGTGCAAATAAAACATCAAGGCGCGTGCGAAAAAATTGAGTCCCACTAATTTTACTTTTGTTTTTTTTAATTTTTTTTTATTGTCTAAATAGTTAGAATTCAACATATCCAATTCTATTTATTTTTATTCTGTATAGGTTTAGTTTAAATGCTAAACTTTAATTAAACTTGCCTCTGTACGATACTTCAAGTGGTTATGGAGGATAAATGAAGAATAAGAATTTTAAAGTTAAGTTAATTCTACTATGTTTCTTTTTATCAGTTGTCAGTATTGTTATAAGTACTGTTTCTTACTTCGGTGTAAGTGAATTGAGTGAGCAATCAAGCTTCTTTAGCGAGAATATTATTCCTCGAAATTCATTACTAAGTGAAATGGACGTTAGTTATCAGAAAACGCGAATTCAAGTTAGAACTCTTGGGCTTGAGGACTTGGATCGAAGAAATAGAGAAAGCGCTATTTCTAACACTTTAAAGATGATTGATAATTATGAATTAGCAGCTAATAAACTAAGTCGTCTTATTTCTAATGCAGAAGAACAAAAAATATTTAATGAACTTCAAGTGCAGTGGAATGACTTCAAGAAAGTTGGTGGTAGAGCAGTTGAACTTGCAAAGATTAATAACGAGAAGGCGAGATCTGAACTTCAAGAAATTTTCTTAATTCACTGTCCAGAAGCTGCTGAAAATTACCAAAGAGTTTTAGATAAATACAATGAACGACTGTCTAAAGAAGTTCTCACTTCCGCATCAGTGGTTAGTTCAACAGCTCGTAGCTTACAAATTACATTAGTCGTCGTTTCTTTTATTGGAATTATCCTTGGCTTCTCTATCGGTGTTGCTTATGCATCTAATATATCGCAAAAAATAAAGGCAACGATCACTGCTCTAACTAATACATCTCGATCACTGACAAAGAGTGCAAAGAGTATTGCATCGACATCTAATGAACTATCGCTATCTAGTGAAAGACAAGATTCATCATTACAAGAATCTTCAAGCTCTCTAGAAGAGATTAGTTCTATGGTCAGGATGACTGCTGATAATGCTAAGGTTTCAAATAATTTAGCACAGGAGAGTTTAGGTAAGGCAGCAGTCGGTAAGAAAATTGTTAAGAAAATGATTCATTCTATGAATGGTATTGATAGTGATATTGATGTGATGGTTGGTGAATTTTCGGATAACAATAAGAAGATGCTTCATATCGTTGAGTTAATTAATCGCATTGAGGAAAGAACTCAAATTATTAATGATATCGTTTTTCAAACAAAGCTTTTATCTTTTAATGCTTCGGTTGAAGCTGCAAGGGCAGGAGAAGCTGGAAAAGGGTTTGCCGTAGTTGCTGAAGAAGTCGGTAAATTGGCCCAAATGAGTGGAAATGCTTCAATTGAAATCTCAGATATGGTTAGCACAAGTGTTAATGAAGTAAACTCAATTGTTGAAGAGTCTAATATGAGGCTTACTGATCTTGTTCAAAAAGTTAGAAATAGTGTGACTTCTGGCTCTGAAGTAGCAAATCAGTGTGGGCAAATTCTTGAAGAAATTGTCGATAGTGTTGAGAATGTTACTAACTCAATTACAGAAATTACTACTGCAACGTATGAGCAATCAAAGGGGATTTCTGAGTTACAAAATTCAATTTCAAATATCGATGTCTCTTCTAAGTCAAATACTGGAATTGCTAAAGGAGCATCAAATATCGCAGATCAGCTTTTAAATGAAGTTAGCTTTGTGAATCGTTCAATTGGAGAGATCGAGCTTGTCTTCTTGGGTGAAGAAAGTGAAAGAAGACAAGCTGCTTAAATATGGCCTATGAAGAAGCCGAGTCGTAGACTTGAAGTCCACGTTCCCAAAGCTTTAACAAGATAAACCAAAATACACCAGTGGCAACTACCATTAAAAGTAGGTAGTGCCACTTACTCATATCTAGTAAGAAATGAATAGGGGCCGAGCCTACAAGTAAAATTGGAACAAGAGTTGAAAAGACTCTCTTCGTTGCGGCACCATATATCAGATCTGGCCAACGCGAAAGTTGCTGCATCTGCATTCTAAAGAAGTTAATACCTACACCCTCTACCAACCAAAACATTGCACAGCTTATGACAAACTCGACAACTGCCAGTAGGGCCAAAGATAGGATTAACAGCAGAGGAACTAATAACCACTGAAAAAGAGAGAAATTGTTTATATTTGCATAATAACTAAATACTACAATTGCAGGAATTAAAGTCGGAATTGAGGAAGGCCTTACATTCCTAAAGAAGACACTAAAGATAGAACTTAGTGGCCTTAAGATTGTGTAGTCTAGCTGACCCGATTTTAAATCATCACTAAAGCGCCAAAAATTCTGACTTAAAATAATCATGTGGAAGCCATCAACTAATAAGACATATGAGAGAAAGAGCATGAATTGGTTTCGATTCCAACCCATGACCATATCCACGTGATCAAAAATAAAATCAACAGTGAAGTAAGCCGAACCAAAGAACATAAGATCCATCATAACCATAAGAACAAAGCTCGTACGAAAGCTCATGGCCACGGCAGTACTTGTAGAGATAAATTTCTTATATACTGAAAGATAGTGTTTAATTTCTGAACTAAAACTCATTACATCCCCGCCGCTGTGTAAAGTTTAATCCCACGACGCCACGTTAATGCACTGATAACACTAACAAGGATTAGCCATGGAGATAGGACACTAAAAAAAGTTGCATAGCTTACGGCCTCTCCCATGAAAACCTTAATTGGATAGTAAGTTAGATAGGGAAATGGTGTATACATAAGGATTTCTCTAAAGAAGTCCGGATATAGTTCTAGCGGAATAATTGCACCTGATAAGAAAACTGTGATCATTTGAAGCATTACTCTCAATATCCATGTTTCTTCTAACCAAAATGCCATAACACCCGTTAAGTATTGTAGCGAGAACCAAAAGAGGCTTACAAAAAGACAAACCCCAACACCATTTAGTAGTGTCGGTAAGTCGACACTTGGTAAAATACCAATTATCGAAAACAAGAATATTGCAAAACCTGTTACAAATAATTGAATAATTTGAAAGCCAATAAATGAAGCGGTATGAAACTCCCAAAAATTAAAAGGGTAGATTAGATATGTTGAAATCCTTCCCATTCGAATATCAAGGGCCAAATTAAGTGCAGTATGACCTTGGGCAAGTTGTGAAACCACAAAGGCCCAGACGTGGTACGTAAGCATCGCCTTAAGCGTATAGCCCTTAATTGTATCACTTCCTGTACTTTCAAAAATTGCCGTCCACAAGTTGTATTTGATAAAGAGAAACACCAGTGCCGGTCCAATTATTTGGAGGAAGAAATTTAGGCGGTATGCCGTGTACTTTACAATGGAGATCTTAATGGTTTGCCACCATTTTATAAGATTAGACATTACTTAGAATCTCCGGATTCTCCATGATCTTCTTCATTACTTTCTCAATTGGAAGTTTTTCCGTATGAAAATCAACAACTGGATATTTTGAAAGAATTGCCGCAGAAATCTCTGAAAGCTCTTCCTTATCAACTCTTAACTCTACACTTGAAGCATTATCTAAGAAGTCGCAATCAAGCTTTGACCAGAACTCTTCTTTTGTATCAATGGCCCTATCAAAGCTGAAGTATACTGATTTCTTATCTCCAAGGATCTTTTCAAGATTCTGAAGAGGGCCATCATATGCTTTTTGACCTTTTGAGATTAGAACGAGGTCTTTGCAAAGCGCCTGAACATCGGCCATGTAGTGTGATGTTAGAATAATCGATAGCTCATTTTTTGCGTGATATTCTTTTAAGAAATTTCTCATATTCTCTTGTGCTACTAAATCTAGTCCAATCGTTGGCTCATCTAAGAATAATACTTCTGGTTCATGGAGTAGAGATGCCATTAACTCAAGCTTCATTCTTTCCCCAAGAGAAAGCTTTCTTACGTGAATATGAAATAATTCTGTTACATCTAAAAGTTCACCCATGTAACCAAGCTTCTTTTTGAATTGGTCATCTGGGATTTCATAATACTTTTGAAGTAATTGAAAAGAGTCCATGGCCGGAATGTCCCACCAAAGTTGAGACTTTTGCCCCATAACTAGAGCTATCTTCTTTCTGAACTCTTTGTCACGTTGCCAAGGTTTGTAGCCTGCAATTGTAACTTCTCCGCTTGAGGGAACAATAATTCCCGTAAGCATTTTCATAAGTGTTGTTTTTCCTGCTCCGTTAGGACCAAGTAAGCCTTTAATTTCACCTTTTTCAACTTTGAAGCTAAAGTCATTAACGGCATATTTTGTTATAGGGTTACGATTAAAGAACGATTTAATACTTCCTTTAAATCCTTCTTCTTTTTTATAACTAGTAAATTTCTTTGTGAGGTTATTTGTTTCAATCATTTTTACTTTACTCGCTAGCGTGTTGGTTAGTGTATTCGTACATGACAATACTTGCAGCAATAGAGACGTTTAAAGATTCTGTCATTCCATATTGCTTGATCTTTAGTCTTTCAATTCCAGGCATTTCTTTTAGTGGACCAAATTCTTCATGGCCAAAGATAAAGGCAGACTTCTTAGGAAGTTCACTTTCATTTAAAAATGTCTGTGCATTTGAATCGAGAGTAAGAGGAGTGTAGCCAAGTTCATTAATTCGCTCAATCGAATCTTCAATATTATCATAGAAGAATGTCTTTACTCTTTTGAGTGCACCTTTGGCAATGGTTACATCGAAGAACTTTGTTCCAACAATGTGAACTTCGTGAACACTATAGATCTCACATGACCTAAGTATCTTTCCAATATTAAAGCCACCCTTTAGATGATCTAAAATAATGATGATCTCATGTCGTCCGTGAACGGCCTTTTCTTTTGCTATTTCTAGTTCTTTTTCAAATTTCTTTTCTAAGAATTTTCTTGTTTTCTTGCTCATATGTCGGTTAAATTACGAAATAAATCGGAGGTTTGCAATGAACAATATCGAAGTCGCAGTTTTTGGAGCAGGGTGTTTTTGGGGTGTCGAAGAAACCTTTAGAAAGCTTGCGGGAGTCATTGAAACTGAAGTTGGCTACGCAGGTGGAAAAAGCGACCAAACGACTTATGAAGAAGTCTGTACTGATACAACTGGTCACGCTGAAGTAGTTAAAATTACTTATGATCCATCAATAATAAAGTTTGAAAACCTATTAGATATCTTCTTTAATAACCATAATCCAACTACTTTAAATCGCCAGGGCGTTGATGTTGGATCTCAATATCGTAGTGTGATTTTTTATAGTAACGAAGCACAAAAAGAAGCTGGAGCAAAGGCCATTAAAGAGCTTGAAGAAAGTGGTTGCTTTAAAAATCCAATTGTTACTAAACTTGAATTATTGAATAATTATGTCATTGCCGAAGAGTACCACCAAAAGTACTTGAAAAAGAAAGGACTTACGAGTTGTTCGCTATAAATTTACGTGAATTTATAAGTCTATGTTTTTATTGAAGCTGGCATATTACTATGGCACTTTTAAATTACCTAATTCAATAAAATCACTACGATTGACCTCTTTGTTCATATTTTAACTATCTGAAATTAGATCAAATTATTTTTCTCGTTAGAGTTTAGCGAAACCTTTGCATAATAGCTAAATAGCCAAAAGGGTTCCAGAGAGGGTTGCCCCTTGGTTAAATGACGAGGAGAACACAAATGAATATTGAAAACTTTAGAGAGACGTTTATTGCCCATGCAAGAGATGAGATTAAATCAATCGTTTCTCAATCGAAAATTAAAGGCGAGTTTAATTGTAATGTCTTTAATGAAAAATTAGAAATCATTTGGTCGGAGGCACAAATCAATGGCCTCACAGAGGACGAGTTCGCAACTATCGTTGAAGAAGTAATCCCAACTCAAATAGATAATGTTATCTTTCCATTTTCAAACGATATTCCATTAGCGGCTTAAGGTCGTTATTACTTATGCTCGGGTATCGTTGACAACAGACGATGCCCCGGTATTTTCTAATAATTCTTCAGATTCACTTTCATCTTTTTTAATATTAGTAAATTTTGGAACAAGTGCGACAGATATAACAATAACCACCGATCCAGCAATCGCTGTAGGATCTAGCGTTTCCCCAAATAAAATATAACCAAATAAAGCTGCAAAGATTGATTCACTTAAGAAGACTAATCCTACAATGTGAGCAGGGATACTTCTTTGGGCCGTTATTTGCAGCGAGAATGCAATCAAAGAAGAAAAGATCGAAAGTATTAAGAATCCCCATAGTGGTGATGGGAAGTTAAATGGTGAGTTTGTATAAAGAACAGATAAGCTAGTTGGCCCTTCATAGATCAGAGCAAATATTAGGCCCATAAGTCCCATAAAAATACACTGCAGAAAATTGAAGCGAACAGCTTCAACATCATTAGCGTAGCGATCTGTAGCAATAATATGAAGAGAGAAGAAGACTGCCGAAGCAATAACAAAAATATCTCCCATATTAAAATTACTAAAGTCCATTCCGTTCATCATCATAATTCCAAGCATAGAAGTTGATAGTAGAAGCCAGAATGTTTTACGAACTCTTTGACCAAGAAAGAGAACGGAGATAATCGGCGTAATAATAGCGTAGAAAACAGTAAAGAAGCCGGCCTTTGCCATTGTTGTCA
This sequence comes from Halobacteriovorax sp. DA5, assembly GCF_002903145.1. NCBI lineage: Bacteria > Pseudomonadati > Bdellovibrionota > Bacteriovoracia > Bacteriovoracales > Halobacteriovoraceae > Halobacteriovorax > Halobacteriovorax sp. DA5. Next base: position 188,832 of record NZ_PPDJ01000001.1, read on the forward strand.
TGGCAATACCAACAGTTTGGAGCTGAAGGGCCATCATAAGAAGTGCAGAGCAAATTAGACCACCCATAACTTCTTTTTTATTACCCGCTAGTTTTTTGAAATCATTTCTAAAAAATAAAATCACGAAGGCAAATGAACCAGCAAAGATATAGCGTAGTGAATTTGACCAAACAGGAGAATAGTCAGTTAGTGTAAATCGAGTTCCAGCAAAGCCAAGACCCCAGATTGCACAAGCAATACTTAATAAAATGATACCTTTCATGGCCTCAATATAGTTCGCTTTTAAAAAGAACACAATGAAGAGTTTCGACAGATGGACGAGTTCATTAGTTTTTATTTATTGCCAAGGAAAGCTGACAATATTTCACGATAATATCATGTATTTTTATTCATCTGAGTTAATTTAAGTTATTGAATTTATTGAATTGCATGAATTAATTCTTAGAAATTCAAAATTGCTGCAAAATGGATGAGTAGTAATAAAGTACACGTTACTTTTCTTTGTTACTTACCTTTACGGGGGACGTTCGAATGCAAAAAGACAATTTTAAACAAACTTTTTTAAATGAAACAAGAAATGAGGTGCAAGGGATTTATTTAGAAACAACATCAGACGGAGATTTCAATGCAGACCTTTTTTCTGAAAAATTATCGCCAATTTGGACAGCGGCTTCATTAAATGGCCTAGACGAATTTGAATTTATATCCTTGGTCGAGGATATTATTAATAAAGATGCCCAGGAAATTTACTACCCCTTTAGTTTAAACTACAAAACTGCGGCATAAGAGTAAGCTCCCATAGTGGGAGCTTTTCTTTTTCTTATAATAAAGAATCATCAACTAAATTTGGAAGCGTTACTTTTAAAAGAGGCTCTTTTTCCATGGCCCTTTTAATTGCAAAAGTTGCACCTTCATTACGGGCCCAACTTCTACGATTAATCCCATTGTTTACATCCCAAAAAAGCATCGACTTGATTCGACGATCACAATCTTTACTTCCATCGAGAACCATTCCAAAGCCACCATTAATTACTTCACCCCAACCGACACCACCGCCGTTGTGAAGTGAAATCCAAGTAGCTCCTCTAAATGAGTCACCAACGAAGTTTTGTACAGCCATATCAGCAGTAAATCGTGAGCCATCGTAGATATTTGATGTTTCTCTAAAAGGAGAATCTGTTCCTGATACATCGTGATGATCGCGGCCAAGAACAACTGGTGCTTTTAGTTTTCCTTCGCGAAGTGCTTTGTTGAAAGCAAGAGCGATTTCAATTCTTCCATCACTATCAGCATAAAGAATACGTGCTTTTGAGCCAACAACTAGGTCGTTCTCTTTTGCACCTTTAATCCACGTGATATTATCTTGCATCTGTTGCGTGATTTCACTTGGAGACTCTTGCATTAGTTTTTCTAGAACTTGTGTTGCAAGTTCATCAGTTAGATCAAGATCTTCTTGTGTGCTTGATGTACAAACCCATCTAAATGGTCCAAAGCCGTAATCAAAGCACATTGGCCCCATAATATCTTGAACATATGAAGGATACTTGAAGTCTTCAGTACTTCCTTCTTTCATAATATCAGCACCTGCGCGAGATGCTTCTAGTAAAAATGCGTTTCCATAATCGAAGAAGTACATTCCTTTGTCTGCAAGTTTATTAACTGCATTTACATGTCTCACTAAACTTTTTTGAACTTCTTTCTTAAATTGTTCAGGGTTACTTGCCATCATCTCATTTGATTCTTCAAATGAAAGATCCGCTGGGTAGTAACCACCGGCCCATGGATTGTGAAGAGAAGTTTGGTCAGAACCAATGTCAATATGCAGATCACTTTCTGCAATCTTCTCCCATAGGTTAATAATATTACCTTGGTAAGCAAGAGAGACAGCTTCTTTATTTTCTTGAGCTTTCTTAATGCGAGCAATGATTTCGTCTAGGTCAGTGAAAACTTCATCAACCCATCCTTGCTCATGTCTTGTCTTAACAGCTTTTGGATTTACTTCAGCAACTACACCAATACAACCTGCAATAACCGCAGCTTTTGGTTGTGCTCCCGACATTCCACCAAGTCCTGCTGTAACAAAAACTTTTCCGGCCGTTTCAGTAATAGCTTCTTTGGAAATTTTTCTTAGAGCATTGAGTACAGTAATTGTTGTTCCGTGAACAATTCCTTGTGGCCCAATATACATGAATGACCCAGCAGTCATTTGTCCGTATTGAGTTACTCCTAATGCATTAAACTTTTCCCAGTCATCTGGCTTAGAGTAATTAGGAATCATCATCCCGTTTGTGACAACAACTCTTGGTGCATCTTTGTGCGATGGAAATAATCCTGCTGGATGACCAGAGTAGAGAACAAGCGTTTGTTCATCAGTCATTGTTGCAAGGTATTGCATCGTTAATAGATATTGCGCCCAGTTTGAAAAAACGCCGCCGTTTCCACCATAAGTAATTAACTCGTGCGGGTGTTGAGCAACAGCGTAATCAAGGTTATTTGAAAGCATCAGCATAATGGCCGCTGCTTGTTTTGACTTATGTGGATATTCTTCAATTGAGCGTGCGTGAATTTTATAATCAGGGCGGTATCGATACATATAGATACGGCCGTATTTTTCTAATTCTTCTTTAAATTCTGGAAGTAGTTCAGCATGAAGCTCACTTGGAAAATAGCGAAGTGCATTTCTTAACGCTAGCTTTTCTTCTTCTTGAGATAGAATTTGTTTACGTTTTGGAGCGTGGTTAATATCCTCTTCATATTTCTTATATTTTGGTAAAGTCTTAGGAATACCCTCTAATATAGCTTCTTTAAAACTATTAGTACTCATTCTTAAATCCCCTTAAAATAAAGTATTTTAGAAGGTTTATACCACCAATGTAATGAAGTAAAAAGGATTGAGCGTCAATTGACGCTGCTTATTAACGAATAGATTGCCTTCAAGAAATTCTAACTTACTTGTGCTATAATACATATCTAACGAAAGGGGATTTATGCCAAAATTAGAAATAGGACAAGAGGTAGTATCGATTAACTTTGGAGTTGGCGTAATTACTGAAATCAAGGATATGAGCGGTTCAGAATTTTATATTATTGAATCATCTCAAGGTCGATCAACAACAATGATTCCAACTGTTAAGAAGGATGCGTTTAGACCATTGAGTAGTCCAACAGAATTAGAAGAAACTCTCGATAAGCTTTCGCAAGACAGAGAGATTAGGCAGTTTGATTCTAAAAAGGATCGAATTAATTTCTTTAAATCAAATATTCAAAAACAAGATATTGAAACGTTCATTGATAATATCCAACAATTACTTCAGATAACGGACAAAGGCTCGGCCGAATCAAAGTATTTAGAAATGCTTTTAGAGAATTTAACTGTGGAAGTTGGGGCAGTCTTTAACGAAGATATCAACCAAGCAAAAGAACGAGTGAACTCTTGCTTGGATGGTAAATTTAGTTTTTAAAATTAGTCTTGAACTGGATCTCTTAAGAATAGAATTCTTGTGATTCTGAAAACGTCTTCTCCACCGCAACCGTTCATGTGACAGTTGTTTGCTTCGTAGCACTGTTTTCTTGGATTATAGTTATAATCTTGATCACCACGAACAAGGATTCCTTCAACAAGACCTGTCTTTTCATTGAATACTGCTGAACCAGAGTTTCCAGAAAAAGTATCTAGGTTAGTTGAAAAGCTAAACCATTCATTTGCCTTGCGAACAAATGCACCATCAGCAACTTTAGATGGTAGACCAGAAGGGTGACCGATAACATATACTTGTTCACCTTTTTGGATTTCATCTCTTTTACGATATTCAAGAGGCTTGCGATCAGTTACTTCACGATTAAGTTCGATAACAGCAAAGTCTTCACCACTTGTGCGTCCAAGTCTTTGAGCAACAATTCTCTTACAGCTATAAACATTTTTTTCTAGAATTGTTCTAGCATCATCTTTTGGAGATTTTTTTGAATAATCAAATACCCAAAAGTTATCATAACAGTCTGCTTTTGAAGTCATACAGTGACCAGCAGTTACAACATATTGCTTATTATCTTTTTCTACTAGAAAGCCTGAACAGTCAGCAACATCAACTTGCTTATTAAATCTCTCACCATCACATAATTCAATTTTTGAATCATCAGCAAGGTAAGTGTTTTCAGTCTTTTTTGTTAATTTAGACTTAGGGATCATCGCTAAAGTAGACATTTGAGCATCTAATTTGTTTTGATCCGTTACTTCGAATTGATCAAGGCGATTATCTTCACCGTAAACAACTTTATCAATGGCCATCGTTGAAAAGTTAACAGTAAAAACAGCAGCTAGCAGGGCAAGTGAAAAGTTCATTTATTTATCCTTATTATGTGAGTGGCGCATTAAATCAATGACACATTAAAAAGTACAGAAAAGGGCCCTTAATAAAAAATTACAAATCCTTACATTATATGTAAATTATTTATGCTTGCTTATAACTATATAAAATTACGTCTAAAGTTCAATGGACGAGAAGCCGATAAGTCCTTGAGATGAGAGACTTATGAAGAAAAATACAATTTTAACTTTTATATTTTTAGCTACCTTAAATACATCATGTCAGTTAACGAGTGGTGATTTTTTAAGTGGAAAGGCACAGGGAATGGCAAAGAGAGTCTCACGTGAAAGTGATATCCTTGATGTTGTAGACGATGTCGTGCGTGAAGAAGAAGGCCAGGGTGTTAATGAAGACCTACGTGGCCTCACTGATAATTATACAAACTTTCCAACTTCTTACGATATTACAGATTACATCAATGGCAATGTCAGTGCACTAGGAACACAGTGTGCAATGACTGATCATGAGCGAGAGTGGTCATTTGTTAAAAGTGTTGGAACAGGATCTATTGGAGCACGTAAAGTCTTGGCAACGATTTATCAGTCATGTGAGCCAATTGATACAGTTATTGATTCGCGCACTCCTAGCTTAAGTGGTGTTTCAACTCAAGAAGCGACTTTCAGCGATGGAACAGATTTTAAGCAAAGAGTTGTTCATGATGTAGGAGCAATGGTTCGTTCACATGAGGTTTTAAGAAAACTTGATGAAGACCCAGGCTATCCTGGTGAGGGTTGTATTGATGCAACTAAGGTTCCACCTGTTTACGGTTATGGCTCACGTAAAGGACTGCGCAGTAATGAGATTAACCTGTTCACTCGAGGCCAAGGGGTATCAAGAGAAGGTGCTAGGGCATCAGGAATTGATTGTTCAGAATTCATCTCAGCAGCATATGCAGCAGAGGGGCTTAAGTTTACTAGTAACGATAGAGACTATCGTTCACTAACGACAACTTCTTTGCATGATACTGTTAGAAGTAAGAACTCATGTATTAAGCCGGTTAAGTTTAAATTACCATATTCAATTCGATCAGGTGATATCATTAATGTGAAGGGGAGCCACGTAATTATGGTTGATACGATTGGGGAAGACCCTCTGGCCATTAGAAAGTTTTCTGAACTCGGTCGATGTGATGATATTACAATCAGTGACTTTAATTTCACTTATATTCATAGTGGGGCCTTAAAGAATTATGGCCCGGCAAGAGTTGATGCAAGAACTCATGCAACTCATCGTTCGACTATGTTTGCTAATTTAAGAGCACAAGCAGTTGCCTCATGTAAGGCGATTTTATCTGAACAAGAATATTCAAATGAGATGATGTCTGGACGTTTTAGTATTTTAAGACATAATTCTGAAGACGCTGCATGCTACTATGATGAACCGGCAAAACTTAAAGGTGAGAGCTGTATTAATCAGTGTCTTCAAGACAAATTAAAAGAGGCAAAAAATGTTTAGGTTATTATTTGCTACATTTATATTAGCTCAATTTGCTTTTGCTAACGATATTTGTCCATCTAATAAGGATGTTAAAAAGGTCGCAGCACAATTAGTAGAGATTGAGATGAGCGGTATCAGGTTAATAGATGGTGCTAAAGATGATTGTCTGAAATCAAAGTATCAAAAATATTATCGTTTCAATAAAGACCCTGATTACGATGCGCCAAAATCATTACAATATTTGGCCACGTCAGAAAAAGCAATAAAGATTTCAGATGTGAAGCTTATTGATAAAGATGTTCATGCATATGAAGCAAATTACTCTGTTAATGTGGAAGATTTAAAAGGGAAGAAGAGTGTCGTGAAAGATAGCATTCGCTTCTACATTAATGTCTCAAAAAGAGCACAGCAAGGTGATGGTTGTGCGTCAGTCATAGAGCCTGCAAAGAAACTAATTTTATTAAAATCATGTAAGAAATAAAAAAGCTCCTTTCGGAGCTTTTTGTTTATCAGAAATTTAAGCAAGCTTTACTAGGCTAGCTAGTGCATCTCTTGCACCATCTTCATTTAATTGTTTACTGTAGTTTGTTAGAAGTTTACGTCCAACAATATGTAGACCAATAAATGACAGTTGATTTTGCATTGCCTGAATAACGTATTGACCACCGCCACCAGAGTGAGTTCCTAATACTGCTGGCTTATCAACAAATGCCTCACGCCAAGATTCACCACCTGAGCGAGATATCCATGCAATTGCATTAATAAATGAAGGAGTAACTGATCCATTGTACTCCGGAGTTAAGAAAACAAATCCTTTTGCAGCGATAAATTTATCAGTAAGCTTTACACCGTCGGCCGGGATTCCATTCTTTTCTTCTTCAGCTGTATATAGAGGTAACTTATAGTCACTTAATTTTACGATTTCAAATGACTTCCCCGTTTCTTGTGCTAGCTCAAGAATCTTATCTGCCATCTTAAGGTTCATTCCGTCACTTGAAGTGACGATTAAAAAATCACTCATTTTCTCTCCTGATTCGTTATTCTAATTCTTTTATAAGTAATAATGCTCTTTGCCCTAAGATAACCTTAGAGTTTGGAAAAATCATTCGTAAATTGTCTTCCGGAGCTTTGTACTCTTCGTTATTTTGGGTAAAAATATGATGTCCTTTTTTAAAAGGCGTAAAATTTGCACTCTCTTCTTCATCAAATGTGAAACAAAAGTCATCATATTCTTTATTGATTGATTCATAGATTGAAAAAGCTTTAGGAAAAGGCTTCTGTACGAGTTCTTTTGAACTTAAAAGTTTTTCAATAGTTTCTTGTGCTGCTTTAAATTTACCTTCTGGATTTTTGCCAAAAGGATACACTTTTCCAAGTTCAACTGTTGCACTAAAAGCATTGAATTTTTCGAAAGTAAACGAACTAAAGACCGTCGACTCTTTATGTGAAAATAGAGATGCTTCAACTTCCATATTGGCCAGGGCCAGATTAAACTCTTCATCTCGTTTACGATCTTTAGACTTTGGCACTAATGCAAAGCGCTCCATTTCACTCTTCTTTAAGGCGCAATGTAAGTCAAAGTGAAAGAGCTGTTTTTGTTTATACTTTGCTACGAAGTTGTAACAATTTTCTTCAATCACTTGTGCTCTTCTTACTTCATAATTATCAGATAATTTCTTATAGGCTCCGTTAAAGCAGCGATTTAGATTATATTCACTAAAACGCTCACCAATATTCATCGCTCTCGGATTACCAAAGAAAATAAGGGTAGGTGAAGTAAGTACGAGCTCGTCATTGTATATTTTCTCTAATATCTCATTAGTAAATTCGATAGGGGCCGTTTCATTTCCGTGAATTCCACACGAAATAATATAAGTATCATCTGTCTCAATAGACTTTGGTGTAACTTCAATAATACCCGTGTCATGAATTTCAAATTCACTAAATTTAGAATTAAATGATTTTGGTGCAAGTCCATTTTCATTTTTTCGAGTAAGCTTTAAGAAATTTAATTCATTCATTAGAATTCCTAGACTCTCTTTGCACTAAAGCCCATTGAGGTTAGTTCATCAACAATTTCTTTTATATGAAGATGCCCTCTGGTTTCTAGTGAAAACTCAACTTCTGTTTCTCCAAGTACACTAGTCGTAAATGCTCTATTGTGGTGAATTTCAAGAATATTAGCTTGTTTAGAACCAATAATATTAGAAATTTTAGCAATTGTTCCTGGCGTATCTGGAACATTGACAATAATCGAACATGAGCGTCCAGAAGTTATAAGACCTCTTTCGATAATTCGATCTAAGATATTTAAATCAATATTTCCGCCGCTTACGACGAGGACAACTGTTTTACCTTTAATATCCTTGAATTGATCATATAAAAGGGCCGCTACTGAAGTTGCACCAGCACCTTCGCAAAGAACCTTCTCATACTCAAGGAGTGTAACAATAGCATGTGAAATTTCGGTTTCTTTAACCGTTACAATTTCATCTACATATTTTTTTACAGTATTAAATGTATTTTCAAGAACTGTCGTTACAGCAATACCATCAGCAATTGTTTTTCTCTTATCAATTGTAACAATTTTACCTTGTTCAATTGATGTTTTCATTGCTGGCATTTCAACTGCTTCAACGCCCACAATTTTTGCTCGGCTACCACTTTCTTTAAGGGCGGTTGAGATTCCCGAGATCAGTCCACCTCCTCCAATTGGAATGGCTACAAGATCAACATCTGGTAGTTCATCAAAAATCTCTAAACCGATAGTTCCTTGTCCTGCGATAATATCTTTATCATTGAAAGGGTGGATGAAGACCTGGCCGGATTCTCTTTGAATCTCCAAGGCCTTTTGATAAGCATCATCATAGAAATTTCCGTGTAAGATAACCTCAGCACCAAATTTCTTTGTTCCTTGAATTTTTGCAAGAGGAGTGGACTCTGGCATAACAATTGTTGCTTGAATCCCAAGCTGTTTTGCCGCAAGAGCAACACCTTGAGCATGATTTCCTGCTGAAGATGCGATGACTCCCTTATCTTTTTCTTCTTTTGTAAGCTTAGATAGACGATTAAGGGCCCCTCTGATTTTATAGGCTCCAGTTAACTGTAGATTTTCTAGCTTCAAATAAACCTGACAATCAAACTTCTCACTTAAAGTTGTCGAGTAGGTTAGTGGTGTTTTTATAATACGATTTTCAATTGCAAGTCTTGCATCTTGAATATCACTTAGCGTTACATTGGTTGTTGTCATAAGGAGATCTTACTTCTTTTCGTAATCAACTTCAAATGTGTTCTCATCAATTTGAATAGGGCCATTTTTAGTCCCCTCATGACGGGCCTGAGCATTATAGGCGTTGCCAGAATATGACGAGAAACCACCACCATTTTTAAATGAATAGAATTGAACATTGCCACTTTCGATTGAACTCATAAAGAACTTCTTTAGGTAGATCAGCCAAAGATGGCGAGTTAACGGAAGTACCATTGAAAGGCCTAGAACATCTGTTAAAAAACCCGGAGTTAAGAGCAGTAGCCCACCACCAAAGACAAGTAGTCCATGGATAAAACTATTTGCTGGAACTCGCCCCTGAGAAAGTTCTCCTTGAATTTTTGCGAGAAGGGCCGCTCCTTGTGACTTTGCCAGTGCTGCTCCAATTACACCTGTAATCAGAACGAGTAGAAAAGTATTTCCTCCACCAATTTGACCACCTATCGAAAAGAGTAGGTAAATCTCAATTGCTGGAATAACTGTGAATAACATTACTAATATTGGAAACATGGTACCTCATTTATTTTTGTGTACCTATAAGATGGGATGAAAGAAATTATTGTCAAGGTTGGGAATTTCGAAAGCTCGAAATTCCCTTGTTATCTTATTGAAATTAAATAGATTTTAAATTCTTTGAATCGTAAACCCAACCTTTATGAGTTGAGCCTTTAAGATAGTTTTTGAATTCAATTTGAACCCAATCACCATCAGTTTTTATGATTTCTACGCGTGTATTTGGTGCGACAACCTCTAGTTTTTCACCTTTTGTGCTTGGGATTGCTCTAAGGTTAAGATACTTAACTGGCGTATGATATTTTTTTTCAACAGCTGCTACTACTGGCTTAACTAGCTCTTTGGTAATAACTTGTGTCTTTGGTTCAGACTTAAAGATCATTGCACTAACCAATAGCGAAGTCGCAATGATTGAAGCCGCTATATAAAGGGGCTTTTGATCTTTTTGGCGATTTGAAGAATCAGCTTCTTGAGCTGGTTTCATCTCAATTTGTTCACGAACATTCTTTTGATTAATGATAATAGATTGAAGAAGCGACTCAAGTCTTTCAAATTTTTCATTTACTTCTTTTGTTTCGAATCTTCTTTCTAGGTCTTCGATCTTTTTATAGAGATTATCTTTCTTATCTTCTCTATTTATATTAGCTACATGAGTTTCAACATCTGAAGCGATTACCGTTTGTGTTGTGGATTGTAATAGATTAGAAATAGGGCCACTTGATGCTTTCTTCTCATTCTTTTCAAGCAGACTTGAAAAGTTGAAATTCCCTTGAAAATCATCATTCATAAATTGTGCGGCTTTTTTTAACGAGTTTTCTAGATTTCTCTTAGAATCAACACTCTCTTTCATTAAACTTCCTTGTCATAAATTTTAATTACTTAAAGAGTGTAGAGAATAGTTTTAAACTTGAAAAGTTTTTAAATACTCTTTCACATCCGCTTGCGCGCTTAAGAAATATTTCTTTTCTAGAACGAGTGCATTGGCAATATAGCTAATCTCATTTGATTCAACATTATCAACTTCACCGTCAGCTGCAGCAATTGCAAAGAGGGCCTTTAGGACTTGGTAGCGCTCTTGTTGAGACATGATATCCACAAGAGGCTTACAGTAACTTCTCGTATCAAGGCCCGAGAGTTCTTTCATTTTTTCAATTGAGTATTCAGTTATTAACTCAGCTTCTTGCGAGTTTAATTGAGTCATTCCTGTAATGATCTTTTGCATTTTCGTTTTCTCACTCTGACTAACGTGAAAATCAGAGTAGGCAATACGAGCAAGTAATCCACAAATACAAGATATAATAACTTTCCTTTCATCGTTCATTGTAGGAAATTTCTTATTTAAATAGGAATGTATCTGATTAATCGAATTTGATTCGTGATCGGCCTTCAGAGATTTGAAAAATTCGAAGAAGTTCATTATGGACCTTTTTTAGAGATTTTCAGTCGTATATACCTTGTAAAGAGTAACACAGATAGGCGATAATGGAAAAAAAGAAAATAAATTTAGCAAAGTCGAGGAAGTAATTTGAATAAGTTTGAAGTTGGCGATATTGACATTAGAAAAATGAATACCATCTTTAGTACACAAGAGGATGGTGATGTAGCACTAGAAGATAAAGTAAAGGTAAAGAAGCCTTCAAAATATCATGTCATCCTACATAATGATGACTATACGACAATGGAGTTTGTCATTTGGGTATTGATGCATGTCTTTAACAGGAGTCAAGAAGAGGCCATGAAGATAATGTTAGATGTCCACAATAATGGTCGAGGAGTATGTGGAACCTACTCATACGAGGTTGCTGAGACAAAGATGAATAAGGTTATGTCAGAAGCAAAGAAAGAGGGTCACCCACTGCTTTGTACTGTTGAGCCTGAATAGGCACAGGAGAAATATAAATGATGTCAAAAAAGCTAGAAACCATCATTAATGAGTCAATTCAAAGAGCAAATTCTTTGAAGCATGAATATTTGACTCTAGAGAATGTTCTTTTATCTCTTCTTGCAGATGAAAATGTAAGAGAAGTAATTGAATATTGTGGTGGCGATCTTGAAGAAATTGAAAGTGAGCTAAATGAATTTATCCACGATGATTCAAATTTTAGTATTCTATCAGATGATCAAATTGAAACTCTTTCTAAACAACAATTCGTTAACGATGAGTTAAGAGAGCTGGCACGAGAAAATGGTATTGTCTATCAACCAGAAATATCAATGTCTCTTCAAAGAGTGATTCAAAGGGCCGCGATTCATGTGCAATCAAGCGGAAAAAGCCAGATATTAGGAATTAATTTATTAGTTTCTCTGTTCCAAGAGAAAGAAAGTTTCGCACTTTACTCTCTTCAAAAACAAGGAATAGAACGATTTGATATTGTTAAGGCCATCTCACACGGCCTTGGCCCTGAGGATGAAGAAGAAGTTCCTCGCATTGAATATGTTGAAGGCGAGGAGCCTCAATCACGAAATAAGAAAGGCGACTCTTTCTTAGCTAAGTTCACTGTGAATTTGAATGAACTTGCCAGAGAAAATCGAATAGATCCTCTTGTTGGTAGAGAAGAAGAAGCTTTAAGAATTGTTCAAATTCTTTGTCGTCGTCGTAAGAATAATCCTCTTTTAGTTGGTGAAGCTGGTGTTGGGAAAACAGCAATTGTTGAAGGACTGGCCCAGAGGATTGTAGAAGAAAAAGTTCCAGATATTTTAAAGGGAACAACTATCTTTAATCTTGATATGGCCGCCTTGGTTGCAGGTGCAAAATTTAGAGGTGATTTTGAGCAAAGAGTAAAAGGTGTCATCAAAGATCTAGAGAATTTAGATAAGGATGGTAAGAAGGCCATACTTTTTATCGATGAAATGCATACCGTGATGGGTGCAGGTGCTACCTCTGGTGGTAGTATGGATGCATCTAACTTGTTAAAGCCGGCCTTAAGTCGTGGAGTTGTTAGAATTATTGGTTCCACTACTTACGCAGAACATAGAAAGTTTATTGAAAAAGATCCTGCATTTAATCGTCGTTTTCAAAAAATTGATGTGGATGAGCCTTCAAATGAAGACACAATTGCTATCTTAAAAGGATTGCGTCCAAAGTTCGAGTCTTATCACGGAGTTAAAATCTCAGACAGTGTCATTAAAGAAGCCGTTGCTTTAACATCGCGCTATCTTATGGATCGTAAAAATCCTGATAAATCGATTGATGCCATTGATGAAGCAGGTGCTTTAAACCAAATTAGACCTGAAAATAAAAAGAAGTCTTCAATTACAAAGAAGGATATTGAGGATGTTGTCGCTAAAATGGCCAATATTCCAAAAATAACAGTTGAAACTACTGAAAAAGATAAGCTAAAGGATCTAAATAAAAATCTTAAGATGCTTATCTTCGGACAAGATCATGCAGTTGATGAAGTATCACAGGCCATCTATATGTCTAAGTCAGGTCTTGGTGATGAAGGCAAACCTATTGCAAGTTTCCTTTTTGCAGGGCCGACTGGAGTGGGGAAGACAGAACTAGCGAAGCAGCTCTCAATTCAGCTTGGTTGTCATCTTGAACGCTTTGATATGTCAGAATATATGGAAAAACATTCTGTCAGTAAGTTAATTGGTTCTCCTCCGGGCTATGTTGGTCATGATCAAGGTGGATTATTAACAGATGCTGTTAAGAAAAACCCACATTCTGTCCTTTTACTTGATGAAATTGAGAAGGCCCATGTCGATATTTATAATATTCTTTTACAAGTTATGGACCATGGATCACTAACAGATTCACAAGGTAGAACAACAGACTTTACTAATACAGTCATTATTATGACTACAAATGCTGGTGCAAAGGAGATGGATAGTGGCTCTATTGGCCTTGCCAAGACATCTTCAAAGAATATTGGAAAGAGAGATCAGACCATTAAGAACTTTTTTAGCCCAGAATTTCGTAACCGTTTGGATGGAATTGTCCATTTTGAGAAACTTTCTACAGAATACATTGTTAAAATTGTTGAAAAATTCGTTTCACAACTAGAAATTAAGTTAGCGGCCAAGAATATTGAGATCGTTTTAAGTGAAGATGCAAAAATTTGGCTAGCAGAAAATGGTTTTGATGAGAAAATGGGTGCTAGACCAATCGCTCGAATCATCGATCAGAAGCTTAAGAAGCCAATTTCTACTGAGGTTTTATTCGGAAGTCTAACTCAAGGTGGAAAAATAGAAGTCGTCGTTGAAAATGATGACTTAAAATTGAAATTCTAATCTTTTTAACATTCTAAAAACAATCAAACTTACATTTTTTAAATGATGAAACTGCCCTGAAAGGGCAGTTTTTGCTTATTCTTTGAAAAAAAAATGAAAAAAAATTTCGCTTAATTTTTTTATAAGAGTAAGCTCGAAACTAACGTCTATCAGGAAGATTTGAATGTTTTATCTTTTTATGAAAAGCCGTGCTGTCGGCTCGTTTCGACGTTTTCTTTAAAAATAATGTAAAGTAATTTCAAATTTAATCCGAAGTTAAAAAAGAACATAGGGAAATAAAAAAGATGCTTATGCTTATCAAAAAGTAATTTTTTTATTTGCACACAAATAAAATTATGTTTACCATAAACATAAGTATTGAAAAAACCAGGAGGATGTCAATGGCAGTTAAGAAAACTACTAAAAAGACAACTAAGAAAAAAGTAGCTAAAAAAGCTACAAAAAAAGTAGCTAAGAAAGCAGCAAAGAAAACTGCAAAGAAAGCTACAAAAAAAGTAGCTAAAAAAGCTACTAAGAAAAAAGTTGCTAAGAAAGCTACAAAGAAAGTAGCAAAGAAAGCAACTAAGAAAGTTGCAAAGAAAGCTACTAAAAAAGTAGCAAAGAAAGCAACTAAGAAAGTAGCAAAGAAAGCAGCAAAGAAAACTGCTAAGAAAGCTACAAAAAAAGTAGCTAAAAAAGCTACAAAAAAAGTAGCTAAGAAAGCAACTGCTAAGAAAGCTACGAAAAAAGTTGCAAAGAAAGCTACAAAAAAAGTAGCTAAGAAAGCAACTGCAAAAAAAGCGACTAAAAAAGTAGCTGCTAAGAAAGCTACAAAAAAAGTTGCTAAAAAGAAGTAAGAAGCACTTTTCTTAATTCAATAATGAGTGGGCCCGCTTATAGCGGGCCTTCTTATTTTCAAATCTATTTACATTCCACCTAAAAACATCTAAAAAAAGACCATATTATCGCCAGATTTTACAGCTGTTACGATAAAAAGAACTCAATGATTTCAACATGTTACAACTTTTAACGTTGTAGTATTTTCCTTGGTTTTGTCGTTATTTCAGCTACTTATATGTATTTCATCTCCTCATTTTGCCCGTAGGTAGGGCAGGGAAAATGAAAAGAAAGGCGATAGAAGGAAAATTCATGACAACAGATATTTCTCCAACTGGTTTAGGCGTAAGTAAGCAAAATCACGTAGCTTCATCATTTATAGATGAAAAGTCAGGTGATCGCATTGTTCAACTAGGGGATGTATCGTTTCCTCCACGTAAGGTTTGGATGAAAACTTACGGTTGTCAGATGAATTATCATGATACTGAACGTATTCTTTCTCACTTAAAAAACTTAAATTTCTCTCATACTGAAGAATTAGAAGAGGCCAGTCTGGTTCTTTTCAATACTTGTGCAGTTAGAGAACTAGCAAATAATAAATTTTATTCACAATTAGGTGAACTTAAACATCTAAAGCAGCAAAAAGGTGATGACCTGGTTATTGGAGTTGGTGGATGTGTTGCCCAAACAGAGGGAAAAGATCTTGTAAAAAAATTCAAGCATCTAAACTTCGCCTTTGGTCCAGATACAATTGATACAATTAACGATATGGTTTATCGCACTTATGCAGGTGATGATAAATTTTCAGTAAATACTTGGGATCGTTCTAGTAACTTTTCAATTGAAACAAAAATTAATCATGGAACTCCACAAGCATTCGTTAATATCATCAAGGGTTGTGATAAATATTGTACTTACTGTATTGTTCCTTATACTCGTGGACGCGAACGCTCAAGAAAGCAGGCCGAGATTGTTGAGGATGTAAGAAGACTTGTTGAATATCAAGGTGTTCAAGAGGTGATGCTTCTTGGCCAAAACGTAAACTCGTTTGGAAAGGAAAATGGGGAGCGTCTGTCTGATTTAATTATGGATTTAGATCAAATCAATGGCCTAGAGATTTTAAGATATACAACATCACATCCTTACGATGTATCCGATGATCTAATCGCAGCTCATGGAGCGGCAAAGAAATTATCAAAACATTTACACCTTCCAGTTCAATCTGGTTCAAATACAGTTCTTCAAAGAATGAATCGTGAGTACACAAAAGAGCATTACCTAGGTCTTTTAGAAAAACTACGTGCCGCTCAACCAGATATCGTTCTTTCGACAGATATTATCTGTGGTTTCGTAAATGAAACTGATGAAGAACACAAAGAGACTTTAGATCTTTTAGAAAGAGCACAATTTGATTTCATTTACTCATATGTTTACTCTCAAAGAAGTAAAACTCGTGCAGCTAAGATGGAAGATTTCCTAACTCAAGAGATTCGTAAGTCACGTCTTCACGAAGTACAAGCTTTTCAACTTGCTATTCAAGAAAAGATTCGCGCTAAGATGGTCGGTAATGAGTACCGCGTATTAGTCGAAGGCTCAAATACAATGAAAGGCGAGACTAAATGGAAGGGAAGAACGAATTGTAATCGTCTGATTCACTTTAAAGGTCCTAAGGAAAATGAAGAGTTAAACCTTAAGTGGCACTGGGTTGATGTTAAGTGTACGTCGACTACTGCACTTTCTTGTCAGGGTGAACTACTTCAAGATCATGGCCGTCGCTTAAGTAAGTAGTTGTAATTACGAAGTGAAATGGAGTTCTTTGCCTAAATAAGCATTAGTAACTTCCTAAGTTGTAAAATATCCTTGAGTATTTTTTGGGGATATTATGAAATTACGCTTACTTTTACTTTGCAAAATGACGTTCTTAGCTTTGTTAACGATTAATTCACAGGCCTTAACAGAACTTGATCTCGACTTTAATTACAAGAAGAATATTTTTGGTCTCGATCGTGAGTCTTACGAAACGACTCGTATGTATGCAGGCTCTGTTACTTTCTACTTTCTTTCAAAGACAGGTATCGAACTTAATATTTCTCAGTCAGAAAATGAAATTATCGGAAAATATGATAACTCAGGTCTTTCAACAGGACTTGTAATTGAAAATGAATACACCAATATTAAAACTCAAAGCTTTGGTATCGGGATAAGACAAGCTCTTTCAAGTCGTAAGTCATTTCTTCAACCGCTAATCTCTCTTGGTTGGAGTCGCCAGCAGTATACTCTTTATTCAACAACTTTAGTTAAGGACTTAGATACTTCGACCGAATATCTCATCAAGTCCGGTAAAGAGAAGTCTAGTTACGATGCAATGTTTGGGGCATTTGCTTTAAAGGTCATGCTAACAAGAACTTTCTCAATAAAGGGCTCAGTAAGAACGGTCTTTCGTGCTTTTGAATTTGAACAAGCGAGAGATCAGTTAAGTTACAATGCTGGGATCTCATGGTTGTTCTAAACAGACTTTTTCTTCTCTCTATTTTATTCACGAGTTTATCTTGTGCCAAAATAAGTTATCTAACTGAGCAGGGCATAGGACAAGTTGATATTCTTTGGAGTGCTCGAGCTAATCAGGATGTCTTAAAAGACCCGAAGGTTAGTGAAGAATATAAGAATAAAATTAAACAAATCGAAACCTATAAAAAGTATTTCTATGAATACTGGAAAAGGCCTACTACAGATATTTATTCTAAGACGACACTTTTAAAATCTCGTGCAGTTACTTATCTCGTTATAGCTTCTAGACCTAATGAGATAAAGGCCCGCAAAGAGTGCTTCACTTTCTATGGATGCTTTCCTTATCTTGGATTTTTCAAAGAGGAATCTGCAATGGAGTTTGCAAAGGAGCTTGAAAGAGACGGTTATGAAACTTATACAAGAGATGTACTGGCCTATTCGACACTTGGAAATTTCAATGACCCAATACTTTCTTCTTTTTTTGAATATGGAAAGTACAGCTTAACTGAAACAGTCTTTCATGAACTATTTCATACAATCTTCTTTGCTAAGAATGAAGTCGACCTAAATGAAAACCTTGCCAACTACTTTGGTGAGCAAATGCTTATTGAGTATTACAAGAATGATAAAGAACTGGTCAAATATTTCAAGAATCTCGAGTTAAATGCAAAGCTCAAGAAGGCCGTTACGATTCACGCTAAAAACCTCAAGGAAATTCTTAAACAAGATGCCTGGGAGAGTAAGAAGAAAGATTATCTTACGATAACAATGCCCAAAGAACTAAGTATGCTTTGTTCTAGTCTTGAGGTCACAAATTGTTGGCCTGCAAAAATGGAGTGGAACACAGCATCTTTGGCAGCTTTTATGACTTATGAGAAAAGTCAGTCTCAAATTGGCGAATATGCTAAGAGATTTAATGGTGATCTAAAAGCACTCTTTGCAAATATTGAACAACGCTATCAAAAGTACCTTGAAGATGACGTGGAAGGTAGCTTTGAGGACTATCTTTTTAATTTCAAATCGCTGAATTAATGTTATCTTTCTTGATATGAAAAACAAGAAACACTTATTCTTTATTGATCCAATTGAAAAACTTGTCACAAAGAAAGATTCGACAATCTTAATTGCTCTAACGATGCAAGAAAGAGGCGAGGATGTTTATGTTCTTTTTGAAAAAGACTTCTTTGTCCAAAATGCTAATGGCATTCAGTTTGACTGTTACCGCATTAGTGGAAAGATCAATGAAAGTTTCTATGTTGAAGATTTCAAAGTAGAAGATGATTCACAAGTTGTTTCAATTGATTCAAATACAGCAATTCATATGAGAATTGATCCACCATATGATTCGCGCTATCAGCGCTACCTTTGGATGCTTAATTTCTTAACTGAGATGTATGGTGTTCAGGTTTTAAATAATCCATTAGGAATTATGAAACATAATGAAAAGCTTTCGGCCTATACAAGAGAGCTTAGCCTTGATAGCTATGTAGGAACTTCTCTTGCTGGTGCTAAAAAGTTTGTTGCAACTCTTGCTTCTCGTGGGGTCCAAGAATTGATTTTAAAGCCTCTTGATCTTTATCAGGGTATTGGTGTGCAAAAAGTAGGCTTGGACGGATTTGAAGGGCATTTTAAGGCCAAATGCGATGAGTTTAAAGGGCCAGTTGTTGTACAAGAGTTTGATGCTTCTGTTATTGAAGGTGAAATTCGCACAATTTTCTATCGTGCTAACGAACTGGGAACAATTCTAAAGGTCCCAAAAGAAGGCGAGTTCCTTGCCAATATTGCTCAAGGAGCAAAGTATTCTGCCGTCGAATTAGATCCTGAAGTAAAAGCAGAATGTCTGCATATTTGCGAAAAGCTTATGGCCGACGGAGTTGATTTAATTGCTTTTGATATTCTTGGTGGAAAGATTTCGGAAGTAAACGTAACGTGTCCGGGATTAATGGTGGAGGTTTCTTCTGCTATGAAAAGAAACCTCGCACTTGAATTATTTAGATAATTACATTCTTGGAGCTGAAGCCGGAAAGTCTTTTGTATAGTCAGTTGAAAATTGAAGATCGAAGCCTACACAGTCATTATCCCATACTCGGGCCATTGGGCAGTAACCATTCACTTCAGCGCTACTTTGACTATAACCTTGATTTAAATAGAACTGACAAGACCAGTCCCATTGAACATCAAGAACATCCACAATGATTGGGCCTGTTGTTGTTGGAAGTGAGTAGCTAGAAAACTCTTTAACTTTCGAAACTTCTTCGTTTGCGATATCACCAAAAGTTACACTTCTAATCATATTTGATTCACAGCTTTCACCTTGAGCGCGAATACATAACTTAATTCTTAATTTCTTATATTGTTGTGGATTATAGTGACATTTTTCTCCATAGGCATCTGTCGTTCCCTGTGTAGGAGCTGTTCTTGGACGTACACGAATATTAAATCGAGAGTCTGTATAGAGCATGGCCTGACCATTTCCAAGAGAAGTCGAAGACCACATCACATTTGATCCAGAAGATACACGTGAGCTACCACGAAGAACAATAGTACCTACAGTGTAGAAGTTTGTCGTCTGGCCATCGCCATCAGCTGTTCCTTCTTCGTTACCGTCTCCATAACCATCACCACTATCGGTTTGTTCATTATTGCCACTATCATCGCTGTCACTTCCACCGTTACCCCAGTCCCAGCCGCCATTTCCGCCGCTTCCTGAGTTACCGTTATCCCAACCATTTCCGTTAGAGTTATTATAATTAGCTCTAGAATTAGTCGGTTGAGTACAACTCGTTAATGTCATGAGTACTAAAGTTCCCAATAATATAAATTTTCTCATGTAATCCTCGTTCTTACATTTCCTCACTATTTTATCGGTAATCTATTGAATATACTTTAATCTTCACTTAAGTGTTTAAAATCGCAGTAGCATTTTTTCTAAAGCTTGCTAAAATTATTATGTGTTAGTTAAAAAAGAACTTATTCGAAAATTAGTGGATGAATTTTATCAAGTGGCAAATTACTTGATTCAAGATCAATTGCAGGCAATGCAACTTATTATTGATGTGGCCACTGGCCATGTTCAACAAGGTAATCAAGTTCTATACAAGATAGATAACGAATATTTTGAACATCAATTTCTAATAAAATTAATTGGTCTAGCTAAACAACGAAGTGAGCAAATCTTAAATAAAAAGAATAGAGAAATCGATAGTGTTGAGAAAAGGGCCTGTGTTTATCTTTTTGAGTTCAAAGGGGAGAGTGTTGAGAGTATTGCACAAACTCTTAAGATCTCTCAACAAGAGGTTCTATCTTATATTGATCAATTATCCCATAATAGAATACATTTAAATGAGAGCTTTGATGGAAGAACAATTAATTAATAATAATTTTAAAAAGTGCTTCTTCTCAAAGCAAATGACTTATTTAGAAAGTCGTGACTTTGTGAAAAATGAACAACATCTTTCTCAATGTCTAGACTGTCGCCAAAAACTACTTGAGTACGATTTAAAAAAACAAGATTTGATCAATGATTTTAATTCTTATAAAGCTAACTCTGAGGTTGAGGAGCTGCTTTTTAGAGAGTTAGATGAATTGATTCCTGACTTAGAAGAAGAACAAATAAAGGGGAGTCCTGTCTTAAAAAAGCGTCAGTACAAACTCTCAGTAAAAGACTTCTTTATCTTTCTTACTTTTGGTATTCCAAGAAAATTACAATTGATTATCGTGGCAACGATAATCTTAGCGGCGTGTATTTACTGATAGAGTGAAGATAGCATAGTACTTTCCATCTTCGTCTTTTAGATCTTTTACAATATTAGGAATCTTATTCATTTTCCCTAAAGCTGTTTCAAAGATTTTATGGATATCATCATCTTCTGATGACTTAAGAATTTTTACAATTTCAGCATTTCCTTCTTCATCGTAACGTACAACGGCCCTTAATTCTTGAGCTGAAGCTGAGCGTAGACTCTCTTGAACATAAGGCCTTTCTGTTACTCGATTTCTCACCGAAATTTGAACAGAGTTGATATACTGAACAGCAACACGCTTATAGAAAGCATAGAAAACCTTCTCGAACTCATTCAGTTTGTCGGGGCTAATACCTTTAGGCGGTAGAAAACTTACAGTTGCTTCTTGAACGTGTGATAGTTCATTAGTCCAATTAGCTTCCTTGAAGCTTTCTTTTGAAATCCTTCTTTGGGTAATCTGATTCTTTTGTACGGATTCCTTTTTAACTGTTTCAACAATTCTTTTTTCTTCTTTCTTTGATAGGGCAGAAGATCGACTTTTTACTTCCTGATCAACGCGTTTGATTTCTTTTTCAGTATAAGAAGGTTTTCCATAGGCAAGTTGACCAAAAAGGTTTTGGTTATCCTGGGCCTTATCGAGTCCAATCTTTCTAACTTCAATTTGTTTGAACTTGAGCTTAATTGGTTCTTCCTGGGCCAGTTTCTTCGAATTGTCAGCATCAAGTACTAAACTTAGTACCAATGCATGTAAAACGAGGGAAAATAGGATTGTAATATAGTTGATCATTTTTCTCCGGCCGGATTTATCTATAAAAATTGTACCATTTTACTTGGTTTGGGACAAAGGAATCTCCTTTAAACTGGTAAAATTTGTCTACTCTTTCTTCTAGTTGAATCAATAGGTAGAATTAAAGTGTGCTAATTGGCGCAAAAGTAAATGAATTACGCAATTTTAAGGACTTATGGATGAGTAAACCAGTTCAATACAAATTTTCAAAGGTGAGATTAGGAATATTAGGTCTATCTTCTGTCTCAATTTTAGTCATTGCTTATATGCTAAGTGGTGTATCGAATAGTTATAAACTGGTCTCAACAATTCAAAACGGAATTCAAATTTGTAGTACAAGAGTTCAGCAAACCTACACTGCTGCAGTTGCAGGGGATATGAATTCAACATATTTAGATAGTAACTTTACGGCGCAAACAGGAGAATGCTTTGCTCAAGTCTCTGACCTAATGACTGAGTATGGAAAATTCTCTTCAGCAATTGTTAAAAAATTTAATACAGTAAGTTCAAATGTTCACTGGTTTCATGAGAGTCTTAGAAGTACAGGGAAGGGATTTTCTGTAACTGACAAGAATTTCTCTAGCAATATCGACGAAAAGTTCTCTCAGTTTGAAGATGCTGCAGATGCTGGCTCAATTCTTATTGAAAATCACTTCGAAACGATTTCAAGTTCACTTTCAAATATTAAAATCTCTCTTGCTCTTGTTGCAGGAGTGTTCTTATTTACTTTTGCATGGGAATTAATTTTCAAGAAGATTGTTATGCAAAGAAGAAAAGAACTTGAAGATGAGGCGTTAAGTCTTCTTATGCTTAATCAAGAAGATAACTTCGATGAGATTGAAAGCGTTATCATTAATGCACTTGAGCTTAATGAGATGAAGCATTGCTCAAAGCTTTACTCTGCACAAAAGCAAAACTTCAGAAAAGAGAAGAGAAAAGCGACGATCTCTTCTAATGAAAATAAAACTTTCGGAATGGTTCTTTCTAATGATGATCAAGATGCAAAACAAGTTGCGGATCAAATTTGGTCTATGAGTGAATCAAATGAAAGTAGTGAAAATGAAACTAATGTACCAATGGTACAAAGTTGTGAGATTTCTTCGGTAAACCGCTTTATTGCTTGTAAAGTACAAGATCAGTACAAAGAGCAGGGGATCGAATTTAAAATTGATACTAATGAAAAAGAAATCATCGGTGAGAGAGAAACGATTGAGCAAATTCAATATAATATTCTCTTAGATGCAGCTAAGAACTCAATTAATGCTGATGAAGATAAGAGAACGATTGAAGTTCAAGGTAAGACACTTGGAGCAATCTACTATCTAAGTATTTCTTCGTACGGTGAGAGTAAGAATTCAACTGAACTTGAAACTTCAGTTCAAATCGTAAGAGAGCTTTTAAAAGACATTTCGGGACGTCTAGAGCTTGCAAACCTTTACAATGACGATCTACAACCAGTTGGACGTAAGTACAAGATAATCTTTAAAACAAAAGATGTTGTTACTGCTGCTCCAGTAGCTGAAGTAGAAAGTGCTGATAAAGTGACTGAAGAGGTGAAGGAAGATACTTCTAAGAAAGTTACTCGTATTGAAAAAGGTACTAAGCGCGAGATTATGCAAAGACTAATGTAATTAGAATTCGCGTTTTTTTAGCTTTTTAATATCTACTAAATTTCCAATTTCATTCAACAGGCTTTGATAGTTTTCATTTGAGTAATCATCTGATGCTACAAGCCTGTATACATCTTTATACTCAACTCGATTAGCAGCGAAGAAGTAGTCAAAAATAATATCTGCAAGCATGTGTGATACTTTACGTGAAGCTTTATGAAGCTGGTAGAGATTTAGTCCTTTTAGTTCTTCATTAACATTAGCTCGTTTATTACAAAGCTTTAAACATGCTTTAAAGACCATCTTATCAGTCTTCTTAAGTTGTTTATTATTACGTGCCATGTATTGAAAGTCTTTATACATATTACACTTTCGATAGGGGTTAAAAAGCTTCGAACAGAAGTAAGCACTAATATAATTATGAATAAGATAAACAAATAAATTCGTACGATCTCTCTTATTAAAGAAGTCAACAATCTCTTTTTCCGGAATCTTTAACTTTGATTGATGAATATGAATCCCTGCTAGGTACGAGATGCGATTAATTGAATAACTTGAACAGTAATAAGCTTTCTTACATGGAAGTTTAAACGTCTTACCATGTTCGATGAGCTTATTGTAAAAACTAATGGCCTTCTTTGACTTTAGTTTATTGATTGTTGTTTTTACTTTTTTTAGGTTTTGCTGATCAAAGATTCTAAAGTCTTCAATCTCACCAATTGGTATATCAAGATTAAGGGTATTATTAATTTCATGACAAAAGTAAGCAAAGTTATCCAAGATATTGTCTGAAAACTTAAGTGCACCTGTCTCTATAATATACTCGTGAATGTCAAAGTCAGGATCATCAGCTAAGTGCTCATACCAGTAAATTTGAGATTCATACTTTAACCAAGGAGGAGAGTTTACCAGAACAAATTCTCTCATATTGTACTTAACAATTTGATCAGATCTTAGCTTATTGGTTTTAACTAAATTCCAGTAAACTTCATCAGTATTTTGATGAATGATTGTTTGAACAATATCCTTATTTGCCAGATCAAAAACTTTTTGTGGCAGTTTATTTGGAACAATGTGAAGTTCTCCAAATAAAATAAGTAACTTTTGTTCTGGGTTTTCTTTATGATAAGTCGCAATTTTCTTTGCGGCCTTCTTGTCTCTTTGCTCCAGGTTTCCCTTAGTATTAAGAGCAATTATTGAAATATTGTGATCCTTAGCAAGATCAAAGAAGATCTTATAAAAGGTCCAAGGGAAGCGCCATGAATTCTTATAGTTGATTGATTCTAGAAATTCGAGCTCGGTAATGGCCCCTTTAAGATATGAATCAATGTAGAATTGATGATTGATATGAATGAATTCTACACCAATTGAAAATTGATAATCACTCTTTGCTAGGATGCGAATGATACGTTCGAGGTTTCTCGTACTCTGGTCAAAAGTATGGAAGTCTCCAAGGTAGATGATATCAGAGGTATCAATTGAATCATAAAGTTGACTGACGCTTGAAGTTTGAAAGTCTCGGCGAGCGTAGCGCTGTTGATCTTGACGATATTTTTTTAGTAAAGCTGATGGCTCTCCTTCAAGAGAGTTGGCCTTATTTTTAAAATAGCGGTAGATACTCCAGTGAGTCTCATCGACTTTCAATTGCATAAGTCTATGATATCACTAATTATTTATTTGACCAATAATGATATTGTTTAGAGTGTTATTAATTAGTGCAAACGTTTCATTCACGTTATGTGCTACCTGATCTTGCTCAGCAAGTAGAGAGTTAAGCTCTTTAGCAGCAGGAACTTCAAGAGATTGAACGATAGTTGAAATAGGAGTTCCAACTGCACTTGTCAGAATGAACTGGATGAATTGAAGTAATTGTAATTCACCATGTAGGTTAAGAACTTCTCTATCATTTGAAATAAGTCTAAGCTTTGTTGTGTGTTCAGACTTTTCAAAGATTGCACTTGTTAGTGGAAGGTGAATATCATTTCTCTCAGTGATAAGTGTTTCAAGATAAATATCTTGGTTGTTTGGATAGATAGGTGTCTTTGGCAGACCAACAATCTTTCCAATGAGTGCACTTGAAGAGTAATCATACTTCATTTGAACCTTTCCACTATTTACCTGATCACGGTAATTACCAATGATAATTTTTAGGTGAGAAAGGATACAACTTGTATGCCATGGCCAGCGCTTAGCAAGTAAGTTGATAGTATCGATCTTAGAAGCAAGTTTTTGCGTGTACATGCAAAAATCCGTTGTCTGGACATCTTCTTTCGAAAGAGTGATATCTTGTAGAGACTCAATATGGTGTGAAGGTAAGAATTCCGTCTTCTCAAGGAATTTTGGAATTAACATGGCATTTAGTTTTGCCTTCGTTTTCTTCAGTCCACCATTAAAAGTAAGCTGAGTAATCTGCTTACCAATTGTCGTCTTAAAGAACTCTCTAAATAGATTGATATTTAGATTTGAGATCTTTGGTAGTAATCCAAAGTATTGGAAGTAAGCGTTACCATACTCCTCAATCTTCGCCTTAAGTGAATCAATTGTCGTCAGCTCAAGCTTAATATCGTTCTCATTAGTGAAGTCCACAATCAGAAGATATGGATATCTCTCTTGAGGGTTAAGGTTGAAGCCTAGTAGGTCGTAGTTGTCATCTTCACGGTAATTTGAAAGAGACTCAACACTAAAGAATTGATCAAATGGGATACAACTCTTTGTTAGGTTTCTAAAATATTGTGGGTGAGTGATCTTATCACTTTCACTGTTGTTACTTAGAAGCTTTCCGTTAAGGATAGCATCTTGGTGAAACTCAAATGATAATCCACACTTTGTTTCATTTGAAAAAAGTGGAGCATCAATGGCCTTCTTATTTGCAAATAGCTTATCAATTTCTTCAACGAAGAAATCAAATTTCGAAAAGTGAGTCAGATCACCATTCATATTTACAGAAAGACACGACTCCTTAAGAAGAGTTGAGTTAACATCTGGGTTACCAAAAATATCTAATTTATTTTCTACCACACGCTTCGAGAAGATATAGAAGTAGCGTGGGATTTCACCCTTACCTTTAAGGCCTTCAAGATTAAAGCGCATCAGTAGTTTGTACTGCTTAAATAGTGCTTCGTTCTTTGCTGCATGAGAAGGAACAAAGAGCTTCTGATTAGAGAAGACATACATATAACCACTATTAGATAGATGCTCCCCATTTTGCATTATATTTGTAATGAGGTAGTGGTGTGGGTTCTTCTTAGGAATATTTACTAAGTTAACCAGAATTCTATCGTAGATACTTTGCTGTACCTCTGTAGCATCAAGCAGGGCAAATTGACCGCTGGCCGTAATTCTCGATTTATTCGACTTCTGCTTAAAAAGAGAAACGATTAAAGAGATAGGGTCTTTATTCTGTCTTGGAGCTAGATATACTAAGAAAGTCATGAATTGAATTTCTTGGAATATCTTTAAGTATTGTCCGTTAACATAATTATCACCTCTAAACTCTGGGCAGATAATTTCTTGCCAAGCCTCTGTTGAATTATTCTCTTGAGCAATCCAGTGAGAGATCGTTAGTGAGTTTAGAAAGTTACCTGTAAATAGGGTACTTAAACATTGTGGTTGAGTATTAAAATTGAAATACCCACCATGATTTTCAATCCACTTTGGAAAGTTGATTAAAAGATTATTAGTCATTAGTCCAAAGTTACGATTACTGAAAGCATGAGAATACTTATCAGTTTCGTTGTGGAATAAAACTACTGATAACTCATTCGGAATTTCATGATTTAGAACTTTAAAGAACTCAATAGGGTTAAGGTCTTTAAGGATAGAGCTAAGTTCTAAAATGCTGTCACCAAAATTTTCATTTGGTCTAAACCAGCTGTATTCATTAGTTCCTAGTGCACGACTCGATAATTCACGTGAGCTTGATACTTTAAAGATCTTACTTAGCGTTGAGTTTGGATTCAAAATCTCATTCTTAGTAAGAGTCTTTGAATAGAAAGAGCTCAGTTGAGTTAGAAAGCGAACCTTTAAGATATAGACGCTAATAGAACGAAGGCAGTAAACTTTTAAAAAGTCTTGGATACATTCGTAACTTGGGCCGTTCTTGTCATCAAGTTGTGCCCAAAATTGGTTAAAGTCGCTAACTCCCTCAGGGTGAATACCGTTGTGAGTTGTATATTCAATAAATTCTTGAAATAAAGATTGCTTAAGACTGCGGTTGCGGTGCTTGAAAGACTTAACCTGAGTTTTTGCTTCATTGAAAAGTTCAAATACAATTTTTTTGAACTTCATGCTTCCTTTAGTTAGTAAGCTTTCACCACGCCACTTCGGAATAATGTGGTCACTAACAAGAAATTGTCCGCTTTGAATTGAAGGAACAGGAGTAGGTCCGCTTGCATTTACTGCATGCTTAGGCTCCTCAAGGCTATCTGCCTCGGTACTAGGACCAGGAATATTGTTAATCAGCCAATTCTTAGCTGAAAACGATGAATCTTTCACTTCGCCTGTTGTTCCGTATAATAATCGACAGTCCTCAAAACTTTAAGATGGTTAACATTCTAAACTATGTAAGGAAAGTCGTGTGTTGCGTCTTTTAAATTGGTAGTAAAATATAACGATGGCCACTCATATTGTCATGCTTAAAAATAGATATTCTCGACTTAAGCTTTGTAAGTTGCTGATTTTATAACAATGTTTATTTCTTAAAGTTTCTGTCATCTGTGTCGAAAAGCACAAGTGATATTGGATCAATAGACGGAGTTTATATGGGTGGAAATAAACCTCAAGATGCAGCAGCAAAAAGTGTAGAAAGTGGATTTTCTGAGAATGAACTAGATGACATCATGGCAGAATTTGCAAGTCTGGATAAAGAACTGTCAGGACAACTTGATAGCGCGCCAGTAGCAGAGGTCATCGAAGAAAGCGTTGCAGAATCTGCACCAGTAGAAGAGTTTGCTGTAGAAGTAAACCCGCTAGATGCCCTAGAGGCGCAAGCTAATCCTCTTGATGAAATGGTTGCGGAATCAAATCCTCTTGATGAAATGGTTGCGGAATCAAATCCTCTTGATGAAATGGTTGCGGAATCAAATCCTCTTGATGAGATGGTTGCTGAATCAAATCCTCTTGATGAGATGGTTGCTGAGTCAAACCCTCTTGATGAGGTTGTTGCAGAAGTGGAAGAAGTATTCGAAGAAGGGACAACACAAATCGTTGCTCAAGAAGATATTGAAGAAGCAGTTGCTGGGGATTCATCTCCATCACTCGAAGAAGCATTTACTGAAGGCTTTGATGAAGCTGAAATGGATGCCATAATGAAAGATCTTGAAGAAATTGACGCAGCATCACCTACGACAACTCTCGAAATGGAAGAAGAGTCGGCAGCGAATGCACAATCA
Organism: Halobacteriovorax sp. DA5; assembly: GCF_002903145.1. NCBI lineage: Bacteria > Pseudomonadati > Bdellovibrionota > Bacteriovoracia > Bacteriovoracales > Halobacteriovoraceae > Halobacteriovorax > Halobacteriovorax sp. DA5. The sequence continues at coordinate 217,501 of NZ_PPDJ01000001.1, forward strand.
ACAGTGATAAAAGATGAAGACAATGAAAATATACTTGTGATAAATCAAGCGCCTAAAGAAACTCCTGCGCCTTCTTTCACGCATGTTGCGCCAACAACTAGCGAAAGTGGTGACGTTACTTTTAGTGCAGCAGGTAATATGAATTTTAATGTAAACTTGACGATCGCTGGGTCGCAAGCAACATTAAGTGTAGTTGATGGACGCTTTACTCTGACAATGAATGGTGTAGACGTTTCAATAACTGAAGAAGGCTTTAAGGCATGTATTGAAGGTGGAGCTAATTTTAATATTCCACTTCCTTCGGCCGAAGAAGCGAAGAAAGTCGCTTAACATTATTTGATGTTGTTTAAACTAAAAAGGTTATAAATGGCCATAAATATACTTGGTGGGCATGCTAAAGGGCATGCCCTTTTTGTTCCCCCTGAATCAATTACTCGTCCAACGAGTGTTATGCTTCGACGAAAATTCTTTGATGCTCATCAAGACTTAACGAATTGTCTGTTTGTGGATTTGTTCGCAGGTAGTGGTGCTATGGGGTTTGAAGCGCTTTCAAGAGGGGCGAAGAAAGTCGTACTTGTTGATGACCATCCAAAAGTTCTTAATGTCTTAAAAAAGAATAAGATAGAGATTTCTAAAAAAGTAGACACAGAAGATTTATCAATTATTAAGCAAAAAGCTCAAGCTTATCTAAAAACAAGTATAAGTTATTTGGAGTCAACATCAGATGAATACGATGAGAGTTTCATCTTCATCGACCCGCCATATGAATTAAAGGATGTCTACTTAGAATGTCTCAAATTACTTAAAGAATCTTCATTCTCTGGAGAGATTTGGATTGAATCCGATCGTCAAAAGGGAATCCTTGAAGCAGATTTAAAAAAACATTCTCTTACTTTCTCTAAAGTCTACAAGCAAGGCACAAGTTATATTGCAAAAATTGCATTGTAATCCGGTGTCGTATAAAATTGATTTAAATTTATAATAGGAATTAGGTACTCAATGAAAAGAGCAATTTACCCAGGAACGTTTGACCCATTCACAAATGGCCACAAGGATATTTTAATGAGGTCACTAACAGTCTTTGATGAGGTGATTATACTTGTTGCCCACAATCGCAATAAGAAACCTCTTTTCACAGCTGAAGAGCGAGTTGAGATGTTAAATGAAACATTTAAAGATGAGCCTCGTATTAAAGCAGATAAGTGGGAAGGACTAATTGTCGATTATGCAAAAGCAAACGACATTGGCTCAATTATTAGAGGACTTAGACCTACAGGGGATTTCGAAGCAGAGTTTCAGATGGCCTCAATGAATAAGAGACTATACCCAGAAATTGAAACAGTTTTCTTTATTACTGAAAGAGATAACTACTATGTTTCAAGCTCGCTTGTTAAAGAAATTCATAAGCATGGAAAAGTAATTAAGGAATTCGTTCCAGATACAATTTATAACTGGATTGCTAAAAAAGGGAAGATCTAATGAATGTTTCGAAGCGTTCACAAGAAATTAATGAGAGTATTACTTTAAAGCTTAATGCCAAAGCAGTAGCTATGGCACAAGAAGGTAAGAAAGTTTACAACCTTACAGCAGGACAACTACCTTATCGACCACCAAGGGAGTTAGTCGAATCAATAAGGGGAGAGTTAGACTTTCTAAAAAGTTTTCAATACAGCCCAGTTGCAGGCGATAGTGAGTTACTAGAAAAAATTATCGAATATGTTGAAACTTCTCGAGGCATTAGCTTTGATGAGTTTGACCATAATTTCAAGGCCGTTGTAGGTAATGGTGGAAAGCATGTTCTTGCAAATATTTTTGCAAGTATTGTTGATCCAGGTGATGAAGTAATAGTTTTTGCTCCATACTGGATTTCATATCCACAAATGATCTCTCTTAATGGTGGTGTCTTAAAAGAAGTTAAGGCTTCCGTTTTTAATGCGTTTGAACCAGACCTAGAGGAATTAAAAGAATTGATTAGTGATAAAACGAAAGCAATTGTTTTAAATAGCCCAAATAATCCATCGGGGATTTTCTATAATGAAAAGTGGATGAAGCAATTTGCTGAAATTGTGAAGCCATATGAAAATACTTTTATTATTTCTGATGAAATATATTACGAATTAAATTATTACGACCCAAAACCAACATATTATTATCAATATGATCGTGAGTTATTGTCACGTACAATCATTGTCGATGGTATTTCAAAAAGTCTTGCAGCAACTGGCCTAAGACTTGGCTACTGTATTGCACACGAAGATGTGATTGATGCTGTTAAAAAGATTCAAGGCCATACAGCTTCAGGTTCTTGTTCATTAATTCAGCGTGCGCTACTTCGCTATAATATGAATCATGTTGATGAGTATCTAACTCCAGTTAAAAAACACTTACGTGAGAATGCTCTTATATTAAGAGAAGTTCTAAGAGAATATAAGTTAGAAAAGTGCTGGTATCAGGTAACGTCAGCTTTTTATTTTCTCTTTGATTTCTCAAGCGCTCCTGTCATTGGCCGATTTAAAAAATCGGATACTGATCTGTCGGATTACTCTGTTGAGATTTGCGAACAAGTTCTTGAGCAAAAAGGTGTGGCAATGGTCCCTAGTGGGGATTTTGGTCTTCCAAATTGTGCCAGAATTTCTCTTGTTCTACCAAAAGATGATTTTAAAGACGCAATTGTTAGTGTCGCCGAGTATTTAACTCAGGAATAAGCTATTTAAGATTGGTATCTCATTCCCACTATGAATTAAAGGTTAAGTTAAGAGATAATTAAGCTGTGAATAAACTAATTGTTTTCAGTATTTATCTCTTAACATCAATTCTTTTCACCTCTTGTGGTGTCGATGAAGATATCGAACTTGAAAGAAGTTATCTTTCTGTTGAAGATCATTTATCGACTGGGGATTGTGATAAGGCCCTCAGTAAAATGCTTGCGATGAAAGAGCAGAGTGGAGATGCAACTTATTATAAGTTACTTGCTTCTTCTTATGCATGTAAAGCAGGCTTTTCTGTAACAGAGTTCTTCTTAAATGAAATCACAAAAATTACAACAGGTGGAGATCTCCTAAGTTCAATGTCAACATTTACATTGGCCCAGGCCATGACTGACATTGATGATCTTTCTTACTACTATCTTGGCAAAGCAATCGATGTTTTAACTTATTCTGGAGGAGTTGGCCCAGCAACAAAAGATCCGTCTGCTACGCTTCGTAAAGCAACATTTGGAAGTTATGGAGCGGCCGATATAAATTCTTTTCTAATGTATATGCTCTTTGTTCGAAACGGTATGAGCATGGCCTTCTTTGGAAATTCTGATGCGCTTGGTTCGAAAGGAGCGGGGACAGTTGGAACTAATGAATGTCTCTTCGCATACTCTTACTTCGGAGATGGCGATCTTGATGCATATATTCAAGCAGGTGGCGTGACAGGTGCATGTGATGATGGTGCTGATACAGGTAGTATTGATTTAACTAATGGTGATTCAAGCCTACATCTAGAACGTGCTTGCGCATTGGTTACTGACTTTAATAACTTATTAGATGTTCTTGAAAATATCACTCTTGGTGATATTACTGATGTTGATTTAACAACATTTCTGGCCGACATTAGTACTGTTAGGCAAGACTTTGTCGACAATGTGATTACGCCTAAAGGCTTTTCAAATAGTCTTGTGACAATAAAAAATCAAACTCAATGTGTAACAGATTTTACAGGTAGTGAACTTCAAATTGCTTACTATATGGCAGCACTTTTTGAAACACTTCATTCAAGGTAGGTAATGGGAAAGACGCTAAAGCTCCTATTCATTACTCTTTTGAGCATCAATGTTTTGGCCTTTGAGAAATTCTTTTTAGGTCAGAGTCCTCGTGCCATGTTAATGGGAAATGCATGGATGGGGCTTGCTAATCAGGATTCATTTACTGTTTTTTACAATCCTGCTAGCTTAGGTGCAAATTATGATGTTGATATATCTCCTGTTAATTTCATTCTAGCTGGGCCAAATGCGATCGATGATATGGATCGCTTTAATAATCTTCCAAGTGATGCTGCTGGTATTGCTGATCAGCTAATGGGTTACCCACTTTATTTAGAAGCTTCTAACTTTTCAACGATTAAGGCCCATCATTTTTCATTTTCTTATTTTACTAAGAATCGTGCCAATATCGTTTTGAAGAACCGTGTAAATCCGGCCTTTAATGTTGATTACTCTTATGATCGTGGATTTATAGCTGGTTTTGCTTTCAATCTAATTGGTGGCAGTCGCAATAAGCAGAAAAAGAAAATTATGAAAGGTAAGCGTCTATCGCTAGGATACTCTTTCAAATATTTAACAAGAGAAGGGACGCGAGACAAATTTGATATTTTCTCGACAAATATCATTACAAAAATTGAAAATGGCCTAGGCTCAATTGATGATATTAAAAATACATTTGGCTATTCCCAAGGTTCTGGTGCAGGTCACGATATTGGTATTGAATATGCCAATGGATGGGGAAATACAGAGTTTGTCGCATCAATGGCAGTTCTTGATATTGGTGATACATACTTTAAAAAGACTCAAGGGGATGGGGAAGTTCCTCGCATCAATATGGCCGTTAACACTGGAATTGCTGTAAAACAAGACTGGAAGGCATTTGATTATTCTCTTGCTCTTGATGTTAAGCCAATCAATCAAGGTTTGAGCTTTGGTCGAATGATTCACTTTGGGGCCCAGCTCAATATCCCTTTCTTTGGTTTCTTTGCAGGACTTGGCGAAGGCTATCTGAATTATGGAGCTGAGATTCGCCTATGGCCAGTTACGATTACTGCTGGATTTAATAATGTAGAAATAGGTTCTGAGTATCAAGAAACAAAAGGTGATCGCCTTTTTGTTTTTATCTCTTTATTTGATACATCCATGGATATTTTTTAGGCTTTTGTGTGAGTTTCATGACGCACAAAGGTGAACGGCCCTTTTTCTTTGACATCCCTTTTTACCATAACTTAAAATTTAATTAAGAGAGGCTTCCTCGCATCAATCTAAATGTCATGGAGGGCATTTTGACAAGAAAAACCTTTGTACTCGATACGAACGTATTATTATTTGATCCTAACGCTATTAACAAATTTGGTCCTAACGACGTCTTCATCCCACTAGTTGTAGTTGAAGAAGTAGATCGTTTTAAGAAAGATCAGAATGAGAATGGGCGTAACGCTCGTTATTTCTCAAGAATCATCGATGATCTTCGTAAGAAGGGATCACTTATGGATGGTGTTGAGTTAGACAATGGTGGAACCCTGATCATCTCTGTTGATAAGACAATTGAAAATCAACACGACACAATTGATCTTACTATTAATGATAACTTAATTCTTGCCTCAGCTATCTTCTTAAAGGAGCAGGGAGAAGATGTTGTTCTTATCACTAAGGACATCAACTTAAGAATTAAATCTGATATCTTAGGTATCAATGCTGAAGACTACGGAATGAAAGATATTAAGCTTGAGGAAATTTACTCAGGTTATCGCTTTCTACCACTTCCAAAAGATAAGCTTGAAGAATATGAAAAGAATCGCTTCTTACAGCTTGAAAACTGGGAAGAACTTGAAATTTTTCCAAATGAATACTTAGTTGTTCATGAAGAAGGAAATGATAGAAGAAGACTTCTGGGACGTTTCTCTAAAAGTAAACTTGGAGTTGTACCTTTAATTCCAATGAGAGAAGGTGTTTGGGGAATTTATCCAAAAAATATGGAACAGCAATTTGCTCTTGATGCTCTTTTAAATGACGATATCAAGTTAGTATCACTTGTTGGTAAGGCCGGTACAGGTAAGACTCTTCTTGCAATTGCAGCAGGACTTGAGATGACAATTAATCAAGAAAAATATTCAAGACTTCTTGTTTCTCGTCCAATTCAGCCAATGGGGAAAGACCTTGGTTATCTTCCAGGTGATGTAAACGATAAGTTAGGTCCTTGGATGCAACCAATCTTTGATAATATGGACTTCCTATTTGATCAAAGAAGAGCTGGAACAAGTTCTTCATATGTTGATCTAATGGATCATGGACTACTACATATCGAACCACTAACTTATATTCGTGGTCGTTCTATTCCTGGTCAGTACTTAATTGTTGATGAAGCCCAAAACCTTTCTCCACACGAAGTTAAAACAATTGTAACTCGTGCAGGTGAGGGAACTAAGATCATCTTAACAGGTGACCCTCAGCAGATTGATAGTCCATACCTTGATGAGATTAATAACGGTCTAAGCTATGTTGTCGAAAGACTGAAAACAGAAGAGATCATCTCTCATACGAAGTTAACTGTTGGTGAGCGTTCTGCGCTTTCTGAAACAGCTTCAAAATTACTTTAATAGAGGAATAGCGAGTGTCGAGAGCTAATCGTCAACATTTAAGAGCACCTGTAAATCAAGAGATGCTCTATCTTTGTGATGACTATGTTTTAAAGGGCCGCTGTTCTAATATTTCCGAAGGTGGAATGTTAATTACCGATATGGGGCGTGTACCTTCAAGTACACGCTTTCATACCATGGTATCTCTTATTCAATATCCAGAATTTTCAAAGTTAAGTTCTCAAAAACTTATTAGTATCGACCACAGCGCTTTTGATATTGAAGTTATTCGTTGTGAAGTTGATATTGTTCGTTCATTTGAAGGATTGTCGGAAGTAGAAAAAATCTTATTACCATCTATCGGTGCTAAGTTTTCACATGTAACTTCAGGGAATATGGCCCTGATACGCTCATACGTGACAACCTTTTCAAAGAATATGATTTACTTACTAACTCAATTTGAGAATTCTTCTAAGAAAAATGGGAATATCGTACATCTTAGAAAGACGGCATCATTGTTAGGATATGATTCTGAAATGAAGTTGCCACTTCTTAGGGCCAAAGTTCTACACGATTATCAATCGCTAGAATCCCTCTAAAGTCTGCTGGAAGCAAAAAAATAAGGCCCATCTTATGACGGGCCTTAAAACAAAAAAAACAAAAAAAACAAAAAATAAAAAGAGAAGAATATAAAGAACAAAACTATAGTTTTGCTTTTATCGAATACTTAAGATCCTTGATTGTCGCTAAAAGATATTTGTCGATTGGCGATTCATTATCAAGGATGCGGCTTTTAAATTCAGCTGTTAGCTGATCTACTTTAATTAATAATTCGTTATTAATAACGTCGTCACTGTTGATTTCTGCAACAAGAGAGTTTGTCTCATTGATTAGGGCAGAGAAGTCTAGCTTAGAGAAATAATCTCTTTGAACAGTACTTTCACAACGGCTAGCTCTTTCGCTTTTAAATGCGTTGAAACTGATAACTTTATTTTGCGTGATTGAATTTAACATTTAGCGGTACTCCAATAATCAAATACTGTTCATTTTTTTTCACAACTTTTGTGAACAAGCGGGATTATGGAGGAAGAGGCCCGTGCTGTAAACTGTAATTGACGGGCCTTGTAATTTTTTCTGACTTTAATGATTTTAGGCGTTTACGTTCTTTTTCTTCCATTTTGAGACGATTACACCAAGAATTACAGCAAGTGCTACTGCACCGATAACGTAATTGCTCTTCTTGATATACTCAATAGCTGTCTCACCAAATTTATAATAAACAGTGAAGTAAACAACACATGATACTGTTGCTGCCAGCAGGTCTGACAGGGCAAATTTCCAAGCATTCATGCGTCCTAGACCCGCTGATAGGAAGAGTGCATTTCTAAATCCAAATGGAACAAAACGACCAAAAATTAATGTGAATACACCATACTTTTTAAAGAAGGCATTAACCATATCAAGGCGCTCTGGCGTAACCATTGAGGCAAAGAATTTAATTTTAAAAATTTTCGGGCCTAAGTAGCGTCCAATAAATCCGTAACAAATTAAATCTGAAAGATATGCTCCAAGAAATACCCCGAAGAAAAGTGGGTATAGGTAGTCTGGGTTCTTGGCCGCTAAAATGGCCGAAGTAAATAACATTACATCTTCAGAAATTGGAATGTTAAAGCCTGCTAAGAGGAGTAGTCCAAAAATTATAAATGGCGCCATGTGCACGTGAGTGTTGATATAGAGCATGATCTGATCAATGAATTCCATTTTATCTCCTAGCATAACTGTAAAAAAATTACGTTAAGAATATCCTAATTTGATTCAATATGCATTAGTTATCAGCGTATTTTTCCTCTCTCAAATTTAAGGTGTTTCTCTGGTAATATTAGGGCCGTGAAAAAGAGAATTTTTAGATCACTCATTATTTTTTACATTGGTTTAAATACGAACCAAGTATATGGAAAGAGCTTGGACTTCTTCTTAAAGTCTAAAGGGGACAACCATAACTACTTTATTCAAACCTCTGCTTCTCTTGGAATGTTTAAAGAAAAAACATCTAATCGAGTTTTAAAAACACAAAAGAATTCACCAATGACATTAACAGCAGGGATTTCGTATTTTCCTGCATCAATTGAGAAGCTCTCACTTGTCGCCCTTGGTAGTATTTCATATCTTGTTGCCTCAGAAATTGAGAGTGATAGTGGAAGTAGTTTTTCAAATAATTTAAAGCTTAAACCAGAGCTTGGAGCAAGCTTTTATGCTCATAAGTCTTATACACATCGCAATTCGACAGGTTTTTTTGGTGGTGTTGATTACGAAGTCTTCAATCTTTATAACTCAAGTAAATTCTTGGATGGTGAATCTCTAGATACTGAGGTTAAGCGCATCTATTATGGCACCTTAGGACTAACATTTGCTCAAAAGATAATTACACCTTTTGTACTTAATTTGAGCTTTTCTCAATCTGTGAATTCGCAAAGAGGCTTAAGCGGTCAACGTTATCAGATCAATTACAGTCAGAAGTATAGTGAGAATATGTGGTACAACATCTTTGCCAAACGTCATGAATTGAAAAATGATTATCGACAATTGAGTATCACTCGCTTGGGAATCGGAGTAGGATTTTATTATTAAAAAAGGCCCTCATTTGAGGGCCTTCATATTTCGAGCTAAAATTATAGCTTGTTGAAATATTCTTGTGATCCTTTTGGATCTGGCTTCATTGTATCAGCACCTTTAGTCCAACCTGCCGGACAAACTTCTCCGTGCTTAGCTGTAAATTGGTAACCGTCTACAAGTCTTGCAACTTCTTCAACATTTCTACCAACTGATAGGTTGTTGATTGAAACGTGTTGAACGATGTTGTTGTCATCAATGATATAAGTTGCTCTAAACGCAACGTCACCAGATGGCATAAGTGCACCGTATGATCTAGCTACTTCTTTTGTAAGGTCTTCAAGGATTGGGAAGTTGATATCACCAAGTCCACCTTCATTTCTTGACTGCTTAGTCCACGCTAGGTGAGAGAAAGCTGAATCAACAGAACAAGCGATAACTTCAGTGTTAAGGTCTTTGAAAAGTTGAATCTTGTCAGAAAATGCTGTGATTTCTGTTGGACATACAAATGTGAAGTCTAGTGGGTAAAAGAAAAGAACTTTCCACTTTCCTTTGAAGTCTGAAAGTGAAATTTCTTTGATTTCACCATTTACTACTGCATTACCTTTGAATTCTGGTGCTGCTTTTGAAACTAATGATGTTGGGTAAACTGTTTCAGTCATAATATTCTCCTGTTTTCTGCGCGTATAACTATTGAATAGTTTATAAATTCTTGCGCTAAATTAAACCGCAGGGGTGGGGGAAATTCAAGACCTGCAATGTTAAAATCTGTTCATCTTTTTGTTAAATATAGAAATAGTAGGGTAAATAATTTCAGTTGCTTAAGCTGGAATTTAATCAGAAAATCGCAAATATTTATCTAAAGAAATAGTCCCAACCCACCGAAATGCTGAATGCATTAGACAAATTAATTGGAAAAGAGTCCAAATATATATCTAGGGAGAAAAAATGATGGATCCAAAGGCACATATACCTAACCCAATTGTTATTGAGCAAACGGCAAGAGGTGAGAGACAATACGACATTTATTCAAGACTACTTCTTGATCGAATTGTATTCTTAGGTACACAAGTTAATGATACAGTTGCCAACCTACTTATTGCTCAGATGATGTTTCTAGAGCAGAGTAACCCAGAAGATCCAATCCATTTCTATATCAATTCACCAGGTGGAAGCGTTTATGCTGGACTTGGTATTTACGATATTATGCAACACGTATCTTGCCCAGTTTATACTTACTGTGTAGGGCTTGCTGCTTCAATGGGATCACTTCTTCTTACTGCTGGAGAGAAGGGACACCGTTACTCACTTCCACACTCTCGTATTATGATTCACCAACCACTAGGTGGAGCTCAAGGGCAGTGTTCTGATATTCAGATTCAGGCAAATGAAATCCAAACACTAAAAGACCAACTAAATGGTATCTATATTAAGCACTCGTCAGTTGATATGACGATGGAAAAAATTGTTGCAGCAACTGACCGCGACAATTACCTATCTCCACAAGATGCAATTGAGCTAGGTATTATTGATGGTGTTATTGAATCAAATAAGAAGTAAGATATAATTCTATTTTAGAATTAAAACTAAAGGACAATGAATGACTAAAAAAGATGGATCATACAATAGTTCACTTTCTTGTAACTTCTGTGGGAAATCTCAAAAAGAAGTTAAAAAGCTAATTGCAGGACCTGGTGTTTATATCTGTGATGAGTGTATTGAATTGTGTAATGAAATCATTTACGAAGATACGGTTAAGTCTGTTTCTAAAGCCGCTCTTGATAATGTTCCAAAGCCACACGAGATTAAGCTACACCTTGACCAATATGTAATTGGACAAGATCGTGCAAAAAAGATTATCTCTGTAGCCGTTCATAATCACTATAAGAGAATTGCTCACGGTGATACGAAAAGAAAAGACGACTCAGTAGAACTTGCAAAGTCGAATATTCTACTTGCTGGTCCAACTGGTTCTGGTAAAACTCTTATCGCTCAATCACTAGCAAAGTTTCTAAACGTACCATTTGCTATTGCTGATGCAACTTCACTTACTGAAGCTGGTTACGTAGGGGAAGACGTTGAGAATATTATTCTTAACCTTCTTCAAGCATGTGACTACGATGTAGAAAGAGCAGAGCGTGGAATTGTTTATATTGACGAAATCGATAAGATTGCACGTAAGTCTGAAAACCCATCAATCACTAGAGACGTATCTGGTGAAGGTGTTCAGCAAGCACTACTTAAGCTCGTTGAAGGGACTGTCGCATCTGTTCCACCTAAAGGTGGACGTAAGCACCCTCAACAAGAGTTCATCCAAGTTAACACGAAAAATATCCTTTTCGTTGTAGCTGGTGCATTCGTAGGTCTTGATAAGATTATTGAAAAACGTATGACGAAGAGACCAATGGGGCTTGTTGCAAAACAAACTGTTGAAGCCGAAGAATCAGTAATTCAAAAGCTTGGTGGTATTGAAGCAGAAGACTTAACAAAGTTTGGTCTTATTCCTGAATTCATTGGACGTCTTCCTGTAAACGCACTTCTTGAAGAGCTAGATGAAGAAGCACTTGTTTCAATTCTAACTGAACCAAAGAATGCGATTACTAAGCAATATCAAAAACTATTTGAATTTGATGGAATCGAACTAGAATTCGAAGAAGAAGCACTGAAAGCAATTGCTCAAACAGCTCTTACGAGAAAAACTGGTGCGCGTGGACTTCGTGCCATCATCGAGCAAACAATGCTTGAAGTAATGTATGATGTTCCAGCAAATGATAAGGCCAATAAAGTTGTGATTACTGCTGCATCTATTGCAGGTAAGGAATCACCACGCGTTGAAGAGGGTCCAAGAAAAGACACGAAATCAACTGCTAGCTCAACTTTAGAAGCTAAGAAAGATATCGAATCAGCTTAATAGTTAATTATTTAAAAATTAATAAATAAGTAAAGAGGGCCAGGCATTTTGTCTGGCCCTTGTTCGTTTAAGCGGTGTAGAAATTACACTAGTTTTCAAATGTCAGAATATTTTAGCTAACCGGTCTTCTCTTGTCGGATAACTTAAGTGGTTGTAAATATAGGCCTATGCACTGTGAATTTATTGAGGGGCATAAGATTCCGACCAAAAAAAGTTTCAAAATATTTATAGGTTCTTGATACAATTTATAAAAGGGTTAGAGATTAGACATGAAGTCTTCCAATCTTTCCTTTTCCCAGAATTTTTTTGACAAGTATTAATAGTGCAGGAGGTGCTATGTCAGACAAGAAGTCAACTGAGTCGAAGAGCCTACCGTTACTTCCACTAAGAGACATGATTATTTTTCCACACATGGTTGTTCCACTATTTGTAGGAAGAGAGAAGTCAATCAACGCCCTTGAGGAAGCATCAAAAAATGGTAACGAGCTTTTTCTAGTTACGCAAAAGGATGCTAGTATCCTAAACCCAGATCGTGAAGATGTTTATAACGTAGGAACTGTTGTAAATATCATTCAAATGCTTAGGCTCCCAGATAATACTGTAAAGGTACTTATTGAAGGGAAGTACAGAGCAACAATCGAGGAATTTGAAGCAAGAACTGAAGGTTACTGGGCAGATGTAACTAAGTGTGTTCCAGCTGTTCCTGAACAAGTAAAAATTGAAGCAACAGTAAGATCAATCAAAAATGTATTTGAACAGTACGTGAAACTTAATAAGAGAATTCCACCAGAATTACTTATGAGCATTTCATCGATCACTGATCCATCAAGATTAGCTGATATTATCGTTGCACACCTTTCAATGAAGATTCCTGAAAAACAGGAAATTCTTGAAGCTGTAGATATTGAAGCACGTCTTCAACTTCTTCTTGAAAAAATGCAAGGAGAGATCGAGATCATTAACGTTGAGAGAAGAATCAGAACTCGCGTTAAGTCTCAAATGGAAAAGTCTCAGAAAGAGTACTACCTAAATGAGCAAATGAACGCTATTCAAAAAGAGCTTGGACAAAAAGATGAGAAATCTGAAGTTCAAGAAATGGAAGAGCGCCTAGCTAAGAAAGTAATGCCTGAAGAAGCTGTTACTAAGGTACAAAAAGAGATTAAGAAACTTAAGTCAATGTCTCCAATGTCAGCAGAATCTGCGGTTGTGAGAAACTATATTGACTGGATGCTTTCTCTACCATGGGGAGAGTATACAGAAGATAACAATGATGTAACTCATGCAAGAACTGTTCTTGATGATCATCACTTTGGAATGAAAGATGTTAAAGAAAGAATTCTTGAATATCTTGCGGTAAGAAGTCTTGTTGGTGCAGAAGGAAAGGGAACGATCCTTTGTTTAGCAGGTCCTCCAGGTGTTGGTAAGACATCAATTTGTCAGTCACTTGCAGAATCACTAGGTAGAAAGTTTGAAAGAGTTTCACTTGGTGGTGTAAGAGATGAATCTGAAATTCGCGGACACCGTCGTACTTACGTAGGTGCAATGCCAGGTAAAATCATCTCTGCACTTAAGAAAGCAGGAACATCAAATCCAGTTATTCTTTTAGATGAAATTGATAAAATGACATCTGATATGAGAGGGGATCCAGCAGCAGCAATGCTAGAAGTTCTAGATCCAGCTCAAAATAAAAACTTTGGTGATCACTATATTGAAGTTGAGTACGATCTATCAAAAGTAATGTTTGTTATGACTGCAAATGATCTAGGACAAATCCCTGGACCGCTTAGAGATAGAATGGAGATCATTAACCTTGCAGGTTATACTCCAATTGAAAAAACTCAGATCGCTAAGAAGTACCTTGCACCACGTGCATGGAAAGATAACGGACTTAAAGATTACGAATACACAATTACTGATAACACAATCATGGAAGTTGTTCGTGGTTATACAAAAGAAGCTGGTGTACGTGGGCTTGAAAGACAGTTCAATACAATTGCTAGAAAGATTGCTACAGACGTTGTTACGAAAGATGTTGAGAAAGGTAAGAAGTTCTCAATCACTTCGAAACTAGTTCAAAAGTATCTAGGTCCAGTTAAATTTGATGATAATGTAATTGAAGAACAACCAGAAGTAGGTTTAGTAAATGGTCTAGCTTATACTTCAGTTGGTGGCTGTCTTCTACATATCGAAGTTATTGCAGTTCCTGGTAAAGGTGGTATCCAAATCACTGGTAAGCTAGGTGAGGTTATGACTGAATCAGCGAAGGCAGCAATGAGCTACGTTCGTTCAATTTCAGGTCGCTTAGGAATTGATTCTGAGTGGTTTGATAAGCATGATATCCATATTCATGCACCAGAAGGAGCAACACCTAAAGATGGTCCTTCTGCGGGGATTACAATGGTTACAGCGATTACTTCAGCAATCTCTGGAATTCCTGTAAGGCAAGATGTTGCAATGACAGGTGAGGTGACAATTAGAGGACGTGTTCTTCCAATTGGTGGCCTAAAAGAGAAGATGCTAGCTGCTAAGCAAGCAGGAGTAAAAACAGTTGTTATTCCTGAAAAGAATAAGAAAGACCTTCTTGAGATTCCACCGGAAATCAAGCAAGGACTATCAATTCACCCTGTTTCACATGTTGAGGATGTACTAAAGCTTGCTCTAAATCTATCTGAGCCAGAAAAGTTCATGCAGCATGTAGGGCTGAAGGTTATTGACTCTGGGAAAGGGATGGAAGTAGCTAACTAAGCTGCTTGCCTCCTATTAAAAAAATTAATACTTGTTAAATTTGGCCCTGCTTATGCGGGGCCTTTTTTATTTCAAGAAGTTATAGAAATAGCGAAATATCGCGTATAATAGGTGGAATAGGAGTTGATATGAATAAGAAGCTTTTAATTATTATTTTTCTAGTGACCACTAGTAATGCTTTTAGCTTACCTAAGAATTTCGGTTATCGTTCTAGGTTAAAAGCTTGCCTTGATAAGTCAGTGAACTCAGCCTGTACTTATCAAGTAAAAGAAAAATCTATAAGTGGAGAGTGCCAAGAGGCAAAGAAAGGCGATCGATTAATTTGTGTTAGCTTAGAAAAACTTAATAAATAAAAAACACCTCTTTTGAGGTGTTTTTTTATTCTCCAGATGCACCATAGTTAGGTAAAACTCGAGCTGATGGATCATCAACCTGGCAGTTCTCCCATTCCTTATTAGGCATCCAAAAGTCTGTAATAAGGCCGCAAAGCCCTGGAAAGTGCCCTTCAAAGAGGTCACGATACATAAGAGACTCTTTCGTAAATGGAGTTGCATATGGGTATTTTTCACTCGCTTTTGATAGCTCTTCTTCACTATATTTTTCTTCAGCAAGCGCCTTAAGCCAATCAACCATATCGTGCCCAACAGCGTCTGAGAAGGCCGCTTTTTCACGCCATAGGATTTCATCAGGAAGGTAGCCACTGTGGTCAAATGCTTTTCTAAGAAGGTATTTACCCTCTCCTGACCAGTTCATTTTAAGCTCAGGAGCGATTCCCATGACGTACTCGATAAAGGCCTTATCACTGAAAGGAACACGGGCCTCAAGTGAGTGAGAACTAATCGAGCGATCAGCTCTTAAAACATCGTAAATATATAATTCGTGAACTCGTTTTTGTGCTTCTTTTTGAAACTCTAATGGGCTTGGTGCAAAGTCAGTATACTTATAGCCAAAGAGCTCATCACTAACTTCTCCTGTTAGGACAACCTTAACATCAGTTTTCTCTTTGATGTATTTACAAACTAGAGACATTCCCATTGATGCTCTAATTGTCGTGATATCCCATGTTTCAAGTTTGTGAACAAGTTCTCCAAGATGCTCAAAGGCTTCTTCTTTTGTAAAGATGACTTCGTGGTGCTCACTGCCAAGGTAGTCTGCAACAATTCGTGCATACTTTAAATCAATTGGGTTTGTGTCAATTCCAACGGCAAATGTTTTAATAGGTCGATCACTAAGTTTGGCCGCAATGGCACATACTAGTGACGAATCGAGTCCGCCTGAAAGAAGGAAACCTACTGGTGCATCTGCATCAAGGCGTTTCTTTACTCCTTCAACTAAGTGATCATGAATACCTTGATACACAAGTTCTAAATCTTCTTTTGCACGAGACTTAATTTTTCGAACATCAAAGTATGGTGTAAATTCACCATCAGCATAGTAGTGTCCTGGAGGAAAAGGTTTAATGTCCTTACATAGACCTTGTAGTGCTTTTACTTCACTAGCAAATGCTATCTTTCCATCTTCAAGGCCATATCCATAGAAGAGGGGACGGATACCAATTGGATCACGGCCAGCATAGAATTTACCATCTTGTTCAATTGCAAATGCAAACTCCCCATCAAGTGATGTGAGAAGCTTTTCAATGCCATACTCCTCAAATATTGGAATTATAACTTCGCAGTCTGAATCAGACTTAAAGTCATAGCGGTCAATATAGTCAGTTCTTAAAGTGCGGTGATTGTATATTTCTCCATTAGAAACAAGGTGTGTTTTAGATTTTGAGATAAAAGGTTGTGAGCCGGCTTCACTTAAGTCCATAATTGCAAGACGATGAAAGCCCATTGTTCCTTCCGATAACCTATGGATTGCTCTTTGATCTGGCCCTCGGTGAGAGATTAGATCAAATTTCTCTTCAAATTCTTTTTCTTCAACTTTTCCCGTAAATACACTAAATCCGCACATGAAAACCTCCATATTTTTAGTAATATTCGGCTTTTTTTAATAAATTCTCAATATTGAACATGTAAAACTATGAGTTATTTAATAAATACTATAAAATGGTGATAAATTGATAGTTTTAGAGGTGAGATATGGCCAATAATTATGAAATTGATAGTATTGATAAGAAGATAATCAAATTGATGGAAAAGGATGCCCGTATGCCATTTCTTGAAATGGCCAGGAAAATAGGGGTTTCCGGCGGTACAATTCATCAACGAGTTGAAAAACTGAGAGAGGCCGGTGTAATCGTCGGAAGTACAATTAAGGTCGATTATACAAAATTAGGACATAATGTAGTTGTTTTACTTGGCCTTCACCTAGTGAATGCACGTGATATTCACAAGGTTATTGAGAAGCTAGAGAAGATGGATGAAATCGTTGAAGCTTATTATACGACAGGGGATTATGCTCTAATTGTGAAGATCATCGTTAAGGATATAAATCATTTTCACGAGTTTCTTATCGGTAAGATTCAAATGATTAAAGAAATTCAATCAACAGAATCTTTCATTAGTTTAAAACAAGTGATTAACAAGAGCTTAAACGTTTAGTGACCTAAATAAGTCAATGTCTTCTTCAGGGCTATTCCGATTAAGAGAAGAGCAAAGAGCTTTTTTAGTATTGATTGGTTGGCAACACTTGATATTCTTGCTCCAAGCTTAGTAAAAAAGAAGCTTGCGATTGAGATCCCAAGGAAGGCCGGTAAGTAAACATAGCCAAGTGAGTATTGTGGAGTAGGTTTACTAAGACCGTTATAAATATAAAATGAAGTACTAAAAAGAGCGATCGGAACCCCAATTGAAGCCGAGATAGCAACTGCATTTTTCATTTGGTAGCCTCTCCAAGTTAGAAATGGAACACTTATCGTACCACCACCAATTCCAAGGATTGCTGATTTGAGACCAATAATAAAGCCAGTAAAGTTAAAAAGCATATTAGAAGTTTCTTTTGGCTCTTCCACTTTAGATTTATAAAAAATCATCTTTAATGAAACAAGATAAAGGTAGCAGATAAAGATGAGCTCAAGTGTTTGGGCCTCGACTATATTGACCAAATAAGCTCCAGTACTGATACCGACAACAATTGGTAAAATAAATCTCTTTGTTACATCAGTAAGTAGATTTCCCATATTATAGTGTCTAAGTGTTGAAGAGGCGGCAGTGATAACAATTGTCGCAAGCGATGTTCCTAGGGCCATATACATTCTAATATCTGGTGAGAAACCTTGTTTATGAAATAAGAATAAGAGAGTAGGGACAATAACAACTCCTCCTCCGATACCAAAAAGGCCAGAAAGAGTTCCAACAAATGCACCAACAAGTAAGTATAGTAAGAAAATCATGCTATCAATATGCACTCATATATTGGGTAAGACAAGAAGTATACTTGTTCATTATTGTCAGAGATTGAGGAGAAATTATTGATTCTTCGAAACATATTTTTACTTAGGTCTGCGTCAACGCAAAAGTTGCCACATGCTTATTTTAAAGGCTTTTAATGAGAAAATAGAGGTTAGTGAGGACCTTATGAATCTATTTAAAAGTAAAACTAAAAATAACCAATCTCAAATAAACTCTATTGTTGATATTAAAACAACACAGGCCAATTTAGATATTCAAGTTAGTGAAGAGAAGAAGCTAATTGGAGAGTATGAAGAGATTAATAAATCTCTAAGAAAAGAAGTTGAATTACAAAAGATAAAGCTTCAAAAAACTGAAGTAGAGCTTAAGAGATTACAGAGTGCTTTAACTGATGAGCACGCTGATAAGGAAATCCTAGAAAAGAGAATTGTAAAAATTCAACAATTGAATGATAACCAGGAATCGAACTTAAAAGAACTAGTTGAAGAGAAGCAACTCATTTTAAGTTCAATTGTTCAGTTGAAAAAGAAGATTACAGATCTTAATAAATCACATTCCTCAAACTTAGATGAACTTGGTCGCATTAGAGTAGAATTAGGTAATTTAAGAGGTGAAGAGCTTGCACTGAAGAATAAGGCATCAGTTATTAACGGTGATAAAGCCTATCATCTAGATTCTCGTACTCACTTGAAGGTGGAGATTGAAGAAGCTAATAAGCGTATTTCAAAATTAAGACAGTCCATTGAAGAAGATAGTAACACAATTAAAAAATGTGATATGAATATTTCAGAATTAGAATCAGAAAGAATAAAACTAGATACTGAAATTAGTAAGCTTATTGAAAAAACTCAAGAGGTTGTCGAAAAGAAGCATAAGGAAACTCAAAGACTAGAAGAATTATCAGTTAAAGTTAAAGACGTTCGACAAGATAAGCAAAATTTAGAAAAGGATTTAGAATTACAGATTCTTGATCTTAAAATGATCTCTTCTAAGCAAGCAAAGATAAATCAAGATATTATTGCAGTTGAAACTAATATTAAAAAGCTAGAAAGAGAATCTGAAACACTACGCACACAAGAGATGAGTGAGCTCGAGATAGTTGCTAGCCTCGAATCAGAAATAGCTTCTCGAGAAAAGAAGAAGCAAGAATTAATTCAGGATATTCAACTTCTTAAAATTGAATCACAAAACTTTAAAGATAAGATCGAAGAAAATACGACAAAGTCTGAGAAATTAGAAGCTCAGATAAGTGAGCTTAGAGAAAAAGAAAGTATTTCATTAATTGAAATAGATCGTCTTGATAGAGAGTATAAAAAAACTAAGAAAGAACATGATGCTGTTCTTACTCAATCTCTTGCGCTTGAAAAAAGTGTTCAAAATTATCAGAGCGAAGTTGACCGCTTAGATGCGAGTGTTGAAGAACTTTTAACTAAAAAACAAAAAGCAATTCTTAATAATGAAAATCGTGAGATGAAAATTATCACGCTTCAAAAACAAATTGAAGAGGGGAGTTCTCAATTAAGTGAGATTCGTCTTGAGATTCAAGAATTAAATGGACGTGATGTTGAAGCAAGACAAACTTTAATCGATCTTGGTCTAGAGCAAAAAAATGTAGAGTACCAAAAGCAAGTACTTCAAGATCAGGCCGATAATTTAAGAAAAAGTATTGAACTTTTAAATGTGAAAATTGAAAAGTCTCAAGCAGCATATGAGTTATTAAACTCTGACTGTGAAGCCCAAAATAATCTTATTAAAGAACTTGCTGATGATGAGAATTCATTAAGTGATACTAATAATGAATTACTTTTAAAAATTGGAAGTCTTAAAGGGCGTATTCAAATTGGTGAGAATCGAATTGAAGCCAAGGGACTTGAAATTGAAGAGCTCGCTAAAGAAAACCAACGCCTAAATAATATTTCAGAGAGTCTATGTGATAAATTGAATAAAACGGTAAGAATGATTGAGTCATTGGATTCGAAAATATCAACATTTGAAAGTCAGATTAAAGCGTTAGACTTTCAGATAAAAACTAATCAAACATCATACGACGATGCTCTATTGAAAATAAAAGAGATGGATGCCATAACTTTAGACCTTAAGGATAGTGTTATTCGTAAAACGGATAGACTTAAGGCCATCTCATCTTCACGAAAGAAATATGAGCGATTGGCCAATAAGAAAGTATCATTAGTAGAGAATATGAAAATTGAGTTGAGTGAACTTAATTCTGGTATCGAAACTGAAACGAATCTTTACAATAATGCCCTATCAAGAAAGAGAGAGCTTGATGATGAGCTATCTTCATTAAATTTGGAAGTATCTCAGAGACAAGAAAAATCTACTAAACTTCAAGCTGAAATCTCTTCGATAGATGCAATGATTGAAAGTGATGAAAAAACAATTAAGCAGTTAGAGAGTTCAATTGTTGACCAAGGCATAGTTTTAGATAGATTAGAAAAGTCTAGATTAAGTCTATTGGAACAACATAAAGACTTAAATAATCAGCAAATTGTAAGCAATGAGGAATTAACAAAAGTTGAAAATGATTGCTACTCTTTAAGAGTATCACTGTCTGATTTAGAAAAAGAAATTAATACAATTGAAGAGAATTTAGAATCAAATATCTTACGCAAAGTTCAACTAAGTGAGGAAGCAAAGAAACTTGAAAATGATACTCGAATTGCTAAAGCAGATATTGTAAAGCTTAACTCAGAAATCGAGCAAAGTGTTAATGAACTTAAGCTTGTTGAAGAAGAACATAAAGTAAAACAAGACATATTACAGAAAGAATTAGCTGAAAAAGAGCTTGTCACTAAAGAACACTCAACTCGTCAAAATAAGCTAAATGTAGCTAAAACACTTTTAGGTGAAGTTGAGAGTAAACTGAGTAGTGCTATATCTGAAAAAGAGATGCTTGAAGAGGGAATTGAGAACTCAACTAAGTTTAAAGGTGAACTGTTACTAAAGAAAGATCAATTGTCTGAGGAAATCTCTAAGATCCGAGATGCAAATAGAGAAAGTCGTAATACACTAACAGGTTTATCTCTAGAAATTTCAAGTCTTAAGAATGAGTGCAGCCAACTTGAGATCAGCTATAATGAAGAACTGGAGAAGTCTAAGTCGATTGTTAGTTCAATTGATATTCTTAGAAGTCAGGCGAGAGACTTAAAAACTAGACAATTAAATGAGCAACAACAGCTAGAGAATTTAAAAGAGAATATTAAGCCAGCTGTTGATGAATTGGCATATGTTGAAAGACAAGTTGAAGCAGGAAATCTTTTAAATAAATTAGAGATGGCCCTTACTCGTGTTGAATTTGATGCAAATCTATTTGCTGAAGATGATGCTTTGATTTTAATTCGTGATGAGAATATTCTTGTTAAAGTTGCTGCTTATATAGAATCACTACCATTTGTTTTCTCGAAAATTAATGAAGTTAAAATAAATGTAACTTCAGAAAATGCTATTGGAATTAGTACTCTTGGTGATCTTCGCTGTGATACGGAGCTAACAAAAGAATTGTTAAGAGATAATGTTAAAGGGAAGTTTAAGAAAGGACTTCGTTTTAAAATTTCTAATGGGCAAATAAAAGTAGAGATTCTTACTCAGGAAAAAAGCCTAGGCGCAAGGGCCTAGGCTTAACACACACTACTGACAATATGGGATGTCATATTTTTTTGTGAATATCTCTTTGTATTCTCTGTCACCGCGTCTTCCGTTGCGGCTAACTTCTTTTTTAAGAGCGATCTCTGGAGTAGGATTTTGCCTATGAACAGTCTTTACCATTCGACAGTTTCTATCCTTGCGCCCGTAACAGATCTTCTCTTCTTTTTCGACTTCTAGAGGGTAAGTTAGAATTTCTTTTCCTACAACGATATCTTTATAGCGATCAGACTCTTTACTTCCACCAAGCCAAACTCTTTTATAAACTGGATACTTTGAAATCGATTGAATTTGATCATTGTTAATACAAACATCGAATACAGAAATATTTCTTCCTACATAAGCAATATCTCCATATAACTCTAGATCGTAGTTTTTCTTAACGTACTTTCTAATCGTTTTCCAGTCGTATTGTTTTAAATCTTTTAAATCATCAACTCCGCCAACAATTCCACCTGTACCAGCATCAACGCCACCATTATTTCCAGTAAATGCGCTAATTCCGCCTGTTCCTGCGAATGCATTAATTGCAAGGGCCAGAAATAATATAGTCATTATTGATTTCATTATAAAACCTTATTCCTTTCTCATTGTGTCTGTGGCCATGAAAGTGAATGTTTTTATATCACCTAACATGCCTTCTTTTTTTGTTACTTCAATCTTCTTGTAAAAAGCTTCTTGATCGATTTTTAACCATGCACGATATCCTTCAGGACTTAGTCCTTCTGCATAGAATGCAATAAGGTTCTTTTCTGCAAGATCGACATCTTGAGTTTTCACATATTTTTCAACTAAATTAAGTCCAAGTCTTTTTACAAGTTTCGGAGAGAATTCAATTTGTTTGTCACCAGTAGTGAACATATTTGTCTTTGTAAGCTTGAGAACGCCAAGGTCTAACATACGATCTGCAGTTTCAGCTCCACTTAAGCCATAACGATATTGAATATATTCGCTAGTTATAGGAGACATCGAGGCCAGACAATAGATCTCAGCAAAAACTTTATCGTAAAGCATTTCCTTGTTAGCTTCTTCACTATATTCAAGTTTTCCTGCTGTTGAAGTAGGAGATTTCTTTTGAATTTCGTTAGCAACTTTTTCAGGAAGGTTCTTTAAGAGAAGGCCACCATTTGGACTATCAACTAAGCATGAATAAAGTCTTACAAGAGTTTGATAACCAGGTCTATTTTCTTGGGCCAAAAGACGCTTAAGTGTTCTTTGGTGAATACCAGATTTTTCAGAAAGTTTACGAAGACCAATAGATTCACTTCTAAATTGCTTTAGATGCGATTCTAAATCTAGAGCTACTTGCTCTTTGAGACCAAGTGTAGGGGATGCCTTCTTTGGTAACTCATTGATTATATTGGAGTTCTCTTCTCTCATTATGCCTCAGTATTTTTTGGCGAGTTTAGCACTATTCATAATTTTATGCAGTTAAGCAGTAAAAATTACAAAGGCCGAAGCAATGCCTCGGCCAATCGTTCTATAAAGTAAGCGTCCCTTAGGGAAAGACGCTTACCAAGTCCCTGGCTTATAATTAGTTACAAGCTGGGATTTCGAAAGTTTTTGAGAAAAGCTCAACTTTCTTGTCATCTCTGTCACGTCCCGCAACACGAGTGATTTTTGAAACAGTGATATCTCTAACAACTTGTTGAGTTTCAGTTGAAGTAACTGTTTTACAGTTTCTGTCTTCTTTACCACGACATACTTTTCTTGTTACTTCTCTTGAGATTGGGAATGATAGGTACTCGTAACCAACTACGATATCTTCGTATCTGTCACTTTCTTTGCTTCCACCGATCCACTTTCTTTCGTAGATTGGGTACTGGCTTAGTGTATTGAAGTTATCACCGTCAACACATACATCAAATGCTGTAACGATACGACCAACAAATACTGAGTATCCTGAAGAGATTTCTAGGCTTGGGTTAGCTTTTACTTCAGCTCTGATTGTATCCCATGAATCATTTGCAGATAGTGCAAAAGATGAAACGCTTAGTAGTGCAGCAGCAAGTGCGATAATTTTTTTCATAAATTCCTCCGTTTGTTTGTTATCAAAAAATTGATTTATCAATTTCAATACTTTTTTATGTTGTTTTGATGGAATGAAATTAATTTGATTGATATGAGGTGACAATTTTTTCTAATTCACATGAGGATTTTGTCCGACATTGTCCAAATTAGTGGCCTTTGTCATGACAAATGGACAAATTTGTTGAGGTTTAGCAATCTCTTATAAAACAAGAAAGGCCGCATTAGCGGCCCTCTTATTTATTTAATCTGAATTTTACTGGCAATATGGAATGATGTATTCCTTGCTAAAAGAGTCTTGCTCGACCTCTCTTGGTCGATCACTATTTGGTTTATAGACAACTACTTTCTTTACTTTAACGTTTTTGATTGTCTCAGTAGATACATCTTTCATTACTTCACGACAGCGCTTACCATGGTTATTACATACCTTTTCGCGTGTTTTGTAGTTAATTGGATACGTTAGGTACTTGCTTCCTACTAGTTCAGTTTTAAAGCCATCTTTATCGGCTCCCATCTGATTTTTACCAACGTATTTTGTCTTATAGATAGGAAATTTTCTAGTTGTTTGAATTTCGTCTCCATTAATACATGTCTCAAAAGCGCTAACTGGTCTTGATACAAAAACAGTTGTTCCTTCAAGCTTAACGTCATCATTTCTCTTTGTGACATCGATAATTTTTTGCCACGAAGTTTGTGGTCCAAGCTTTGAGAAGTCGTCTTTAGTTGGTTTAGGGCCACCTGAAACACCTCCAACTCCTGCGTAAATCGAAAGAGTCGAAACTATTACTATAAATTTCTTAATATTGTTCTTCATATTATTTTTCATTTTTCATTCAAAGTGTCCGTTACCATAAAGGTAAAGGCCCTCTTTGTTCCTTTTGATTTGTCTTCATTTGCAATTGCAACTTTTTCTTCGAATGCCTTTGCATCTACTTGTAGCCATCGATCATAAGCTTCTTCACTTAAGCCTTCTGCAAAGAATGCGATGATATTTTCACCATATGATTCTGCATTCTGTACCTTACTATATTTTTCTACTAGTGATAGACCCATACGCTTTAGGGTCTTAGCACTAAAATTAGCTTGGTTTTCCCCTAAACTATAGTGACCACTCTTTGTGACTCTAAGGGCCTTCATTTCAAGCATCTTTTCCACTGTTAACATGCCACTCATTCCGTAACGATATTGAATTAATTCGTTAGTTATAGGTGCACATGCCGCCAGTATATAAATCTCTGCAAAAGTACGATCGTAACTCATTTGAGTTTCGATATCTTGGTGATACTGTATTTTTTCTGAGACTTTATTCGGATTACACTTTTCAATTTCCTTTCGAATAACATCTGGAACAAGATTTAAGAGGAGAGACTCGTTACTTGTGTTGTGAATGACTCGATAGATTTTATAAAGTGTTTGATATGTAGGCTTATTCTCTTTGGCCAGGATTCGATAGAGTGTTCTTTCACTAACTCCTGTTTTTTCAGATAAAAGACGAACTCCAATTTTTACGCTCTTATACTCATCTAGCTTTTTAGCTAGGTCTAAGCTTACTTGCTCAATAGGCCCAAGAGGCGCTTGAGATAGTTGTGGAGTGTTCATTTTATCCATAGATGGCTTGAATAGCATGAGTAGATGCCGTTATCTACTCATACTATAAAAAGTATAGCTTAAGTACCTTAGGGAAATACTTAAGCTATTGAATTTATTAGTTACAAGCTGGGATTACATATTCTTTAGAGAATAGTGTTTTCTCGATCGTACGATCGTTTTTACCAACGTTTCTTCTAACAACTTCTTTTACAGATACGTTCTTAACAAGATCTTGGTTTACAGTATAAGCAACTCTTTTACAGTTTTTGTCATCATTTCTACAAACTTCTTTGTATGAAGTGTAAGTAGTTGGGAAAGAAAGGATTTCGTAACCAACGATTACAGATGCATATCCATCTTCATCAGCTTCTGGGTGACCTTTACCAACTTTTACGATTTCGTAAATTGGGAATTCTCTAGTAGTAACAAATTGGTCACCATCTAGACATACGTCAAATGCGCTAACTGGACGTCCAACGAATACAGCTGTTCCAGTGAATGAAAGATCCCAATCAGCAGATACTTCAGCTTTGATTGTATCCCATGAATCGTTTGCAGATAGTGCAAAAGATGAAACGCTTAGTAGTGCAGCAGCAAGTGCGATAATTTTTTTCATAAATTCCTCCGGTTTATTAGACATTCAGTTTTAGTTTGAAGCCTTTAATTAATTAAGTTGTTTTGATGTAGAGGTTATATTTTTGATGAAATAAGATGTCTAAAAAACACAAAGGATATTTATTTTTTTTGTGACAACGGCAGTAGAAGTAGGGTTTTTAACTGTCATCCAAGGAGGATGTCAGTAGAAAATAAAAAAGGCCGAGCATAAACTCGGCCTCAAACTTTATATATACTTGAAATTATAGACAAGCTGGGATTTCGAAAGTTTTTGAGAAAAGCTCAACTTTCTTGTCATCTCTGTCACGTCCCGCAACACGAGTGATTTTTGAAACAGTGATATCTCTAACAACTTGTTGAGTTTCAGTTGAAGTAACTGTTTTACAGTTTCTGTCTTCTTTACCACGACATACTTTTCTTGTTACTTCTCTTGAGATTGGGAAAGTTAGTGTTTCGTAACCAACTACGATGTCTTTATATCTGTCACCTTCTTTACTTCCACCGATCCACTTTCTTTCGTAAATTGGGTATTGGCTTAGTGTAACAAAGTTGTCACCGTCAACACATACATCAAACGCAGTTACGATACGACCAACAAATACTGAGTATCCTGAAGAGATTTCTAGGCTTGGGTTAGCTTTTACCTCAGCTCTGATTGTATCCCATGAATCGTTTGCAGATAGTGCAAAAGATGAAACGCTTAGTAGTGCAGCAGCAAGTGCGATAATTTTTTTCATAAATTCCTCCGTTAGTTTGTTATCAAAAATTGATTTATCAATTTCTATATTTTTTAGTTGTTTTGATGAGGAAAAATTAAAATAGTTATTATTGGCCGTAAATTTTTTCTCTGTTTGAATGTTATTTCGTTCGACAATGTCCAATTGTGACAAATTCTTTATGACAAATTGGCTCGAAAGAAGACAAATGGATTGTATTGAGTTTGTTTTTGTAAAAATACTAAGTCGATAGTAATTAGGTTATCTATTTTTCGAGGCTGAATATTTAAGGAAGAAAAAAGGCAAAAAAAAAGAACTCTGTAGAGTTCCGATTTTTTTCTTTTGAATGTACCACAAAAAAAGTGGTGGGCGATGACAGGATCGAACTGCCGACATCTACCTTGTAAGGGTAGCGCTCTCCCAGCTGAGCTAATCGCCCTCCGATTTGAAGTGGAGTTAGAATAAGGATTTCACTCTCACTTGTCAATACTAAAATTTAAAAAGTTTTAAAAAAAATTAATTTTTTTTGAAATATAAAGGCCTCTTATTTAGAGGCCTTTGTTTTTATGATTAAATTTTTGGATTTTCTTTTCTGATATAACCAACAGCATTGTGGCTGTGAAGACTTTCTAAGTGCTCAACCTTTGCTTGCCAGTCTAGAATCTCTTCTGCTGAGTTTAGAACTTCTGAGATACGTCTTGTTGAGTGCTCAACAAACATTGGATTATCGCCATTGAGAATAGCAAATGCTTGCTCATCAAGTCTCTTAACAAGAGACTGAGTTTCAGTTGGAAGAGCAATTCTCATTAGATCTACTAAATCTTCTAAGTGAAACTTTGACTCTGCCTTATAAGTTACAGTAATCGTCGCTACAGATCTTTGTGAGTGAGCAGAAGCAATACCACTTCCTTCAGTTGTCTCTCCATTTCTATACTGTTCTTCGTACTGCTTCGACATTGAAAGAGAACATGGACAAGTTGATGAGTATTCGTATTCCATTGTTAGGTTGATTAGAGGAATACCATCACGTCCTTCAACACCTTCCATTGATACTTTATAGTATTGCCATCCCCAGTTTCCTGACTTTAGTGACTGTTGTTTAACAGGGTAGTTAAAGTCTAGAGTTAGGTGGGCCTGTGGAATTAGTGGTTCAGTATCGTAGTCGCGAAGATCTGTACGGTATCTTCTAAGTACTGTCGCAAAGAATTCATTGTTAACATTTTTCTCTAAGCCTTCCGCTTGAAGAATATTACAGAAGCGAGACATGTTTGCACCTGTCTTATGTGCTTCAAGAAATACGAACATCGACGCTTGTGCATCTGTTGATCTAACAGTTCCATCTCTGTGCTCAAAATTTAGAGGGATGCGAAATCTTTCAATACCAACTTTTGGAATGGCGATATGAACTTCATTAGCTGTCTTTTGAAAGTCATTTAAACCTGTTTCATCTTTGATTTGGCAATTAAGGATATCTTCGCGGCTATTTCTAAGTGCTTCAATATTTTTCATGTGAGTCCTTTTGTTCCTTATACAGAGGTAGGTGTGGTCCAACCCTTGGTTTCATTAATAATAGCACGTTTTAACGTGTTCAAGCACTTTTGGCAAACGAACTCCGTAGTAATTATAAGGCTATACACTACTTGTATAGGTTCTTTATGAACGTAAGTTATTGATTTCTGGGAAATAACCTCATTTAATAAGCTTATTTTTTTTAAATAAGGTAAAATGGAATGTGACGAGGAGCTTGATATGAAGGAAAGATCCCTAAGAGTCGAAAATTTCATCAGATACTTTGGTGAGATTGAGGACGTCAAAAAACAGATTGAGTGTTGCCCTAAATGTGGGGCCAAGTTCACTGTTACTCATTTGGCCGATCACGACAACCTCTATATCCATGAAGAGGTGACTTGTGAGAACTGCACTTATGGAACTGAGGAAACACTCCACATACTGAACTAATTTAATTAAGGAAGATTAAGTGAAGTACACATTAATTATTGCTGTCATCGCCAGCCTTACGGTTGGTTTTTTTGTTGGAAAATCCCAAAGACAAAATCCTGAAATTCAAATCAAAGAAGTCGAAGTCATCAAAGAAAAGAAAGTTGAAGTCATTAAGGAAGTTCCTGTCATTGATAAGGCCGGGGATGAAGCCTTGGCACAGGCCTTTACTTTATTCTTAGCGGCCCTTGGTCTTGAAAAAATTAAGGTAGATAAAGATGAAGTAAATGAGATCATGAAAGATCCAACGGGCTTTATTGCTCGAAATTCAATAAAAGAAAAATTAGCACCTAAAAAAAATAAGCCTGTGTTTCAGAATGAATCACGTTGGAGAAGAGAAAAAGAAAAAGCTGAGGTAAAACCAAAAGTCGCTGATTCAATATATAAGAATGTAAAATTCTCTCCGATCCCGGCAATTAAAGAGCCCCTTGTCTATTTAGCGCGAACTAAAGTCATTGAAGATGAAAAAAGATTCAAACGTATGAATGGTTCATATGCAGGAAATATTAAAATTTTAGAAGGCAAGTACAAAGGTCAAAACCACCGTATTGTCATCAATATTGAATATTTCAAAGATAGTGAAGGAAAGGGAACAGATGGCCAGTCAGAGATTCTTTTGTATGATGAAGATGGAAAGAATTACTCTCACTCTCGCGGTACCGGTGGCAATCGCAATATATTAGAAGGTAGCGATGGTTCATTTGTTATTCGTATCGTCGATAATACATTCCTTCACTTCATTAATGATCGTGGAATGAAGATGGCAAATTATTACGATGATGGAAAGCTCGTAGGAGTTGCCAAGCTTGTTGAGAATTAAAATGAATAGTCCTCTTCTCATTATCGTCTCAGGCTTACCTGCAACAGGAAAGACGACGATTTCAAAAGAACTCGCAAAAGAGTTCTCATTACCATTGATTGGAAAAGATATAATCAAAGAAAGCCTATTTAATAGCTTGGGAGTGAAGGATAGGGCCTGGTCAAAAGAACTTGGAAAAGCAAGTTACCCAATTTTATATTCTTTTATTAAAGCACAGCTTAATGCCAATAAAAGCTTGTTGGTAGAAAGTAATTTTTCGAATCAATTCGATACACCAATTTTAAAAGACTTTATCTCAAAGTATGATGCAAGGGTGCTTGCGATTTATTGTGAGTGTGATGGCTCCGTCTTATTTGAACGTTTTAAGACTAGGGCCTTGTCTGGGAAAAGACATCCAGGGCATCAAGATCACTTAAACTTCGATGAATTCAAAGACTCACTTTCAAAAGGTAAGATTGAAAAGTTAGAATTAGATTGTAAAAGCCTCACTGTTAATACGACTAATATTGATGATCTTGACTTAACTGAAGTGAAAGTAGAAATAAAATCTCTACTTTCTTAAATTAATAGCGCCACTTATTTGCAATCTTAACAAGACTAAGCATAACCGGAACTTCAATAAGAACCCCCACAACAGTTGTTAGGGCCGCTCCTGAATTAAGGCCAAAAAGGGCGATGGCAACGGCCACAGCAAGTTCAAAAAAGTTACTGGCACCAATCATAGAGCCTGGTGATAAAATATTATGTGGTAAGCACATCTTGCGGCCAATTCCCCAGCTTACAAAGAAGATAAAGTAAGTCTGAATTGTAAGAGGAATTGCTATCAGGACAATGTGAAGTGGATTAGCTAAAATCTTCTCGCCTTGAAAAGCAAAGAGTAGAACAAGAGTTGTAAGAAGGGCCACAATTGAAATTGGCTTAAGTCTGGCCATGAAAACTTCACTAAACCATTTCATACCAAATTTATTGATTAAGACTTTATTTGCGATATAACCTGCAAGTAGAGGAATCACGACAAAGATCACGACTGAACTTATGAGTGTATCGTATGGAATTGAAATACTTGTGACACCTAGTAAGAATTGAACGATAGGGATGAAGGCCACTAAAAGAATTAAGTCATTAATGGCCACTTGAACAAGTGTGTACTCTGGATCACCCTTTGTAAGGTAAGACCAAACAAAGACCATAGCGGTACATGGTGCAGCACCTAAGAGAATTGCTCCTGCAATATACTCTTGTGCGAGCTCTGGTGATAAAAAACCTGCATAGATTTTAGAAAAGAAAATCCAAGCAAAGAAGGCCATGGTAAAAGGTTTTATTAACCAGTTGATAATAACCGTAAGGCTTAGACCTTTTGGATTCTTTCCAACGTCAGCAATGGAATTAAAATCAATTTGTACCATCATTGGAAAGATCATAAGCCAAACAAGAATAGCAACAGGGATATTAACTGTGGCAATATTCATCTCACTTAGAACTGTGATCGATGTTCCAAGAACTTTTCCTAAAACGATTCCTGCGACGATACAAATCGTTACCCAAATACTTAAGTAGCGCTCAAAAAATCCCATCTTATATTCTCTCTTCTAAATTTATTATCATCGATTTAATTTCATCTCTTACTCGGCGATAAACCTGAAGTATTTCTTCTTCATCGCTAAAGTCTTTAGTGAGACGAGGAGGATCATCGAAACCAATATGAATGATCTTACCTCCAGGAAAGTAGGGACAGTTCTCATTGGCGTCACTACAAACTGTGATGACAATATCCATCTTTGCTTCAATTTCGTCCGTTGTATTTGATTCGTGATTTGAGATATCGACACCAACTTCTTTCATAACGGCCACGGCATAAGGATTAAGCCCATGCTTCTTTGTGCCAGCAGAGTAGAAGTTATACTTGTCGCCTTTTAGGGCCTTACCCCAGCCTTCGGCCATTTGCGAGCGACACGAGTTTCCTGTACATAGAAAGAGGATATTCTTCTTCATTACATTCCTATATTTTAAATAATATCCTATTATGACAAACTTCGTAATGAATCGAGTAGTTCTTAATTGTTAAGATTTGGTTATCGCTTACTTTGTCCTTACAATCGGCTGGGCCTGAACTTTAATGGCCTTTCCATGCTCCATAGCAACTTGTCCGCTAACGATTGTATAAGTAGGGCATCCTTTTACTTCCATTCCATCAAAAGGAGTCCAACCGACTTTAGATGCCTGGTCTTCGTTTCTGATAGTAAAGCGCTTGTTCATATCAAGGATTGTCAGATCACCATCCATTCCTTCTTGAATAAAGCCTTTGTTAAGCTTGAAAAGTTTGGCCGGATTCTCTGCTAAATACTTAACAATATCTTCTAGAGTTAGTCGTCCAGCTTCAACGTGAGTAAGCATTACTGGAAGCATTGTTTGCACACCAGGCATTCCCGAAGGAGAAGCTGGGTAGGGTTGAGCTTTTTCTTCTAGAGTGT
The DNA here is from genome assembly GCF_002903145.1 of Halobacteriovorax sp. DA5. Lineage (NCBI taxonomy): Bacteria > Pseudomonadati > Bdellovibrionota > Bacteriovoracia > Bacteriovoracales > Halobacteriovoraceae > Halobacteriovorax > Halobacteriovorax sp. DA5. Next base: position 249,357 of record NZ_PPDJ01000001.1, read on the forward strand.
GAGGAGCGTGATCACTTCCAAAAACATCAATCACACCACTTTTAAGTCCTTCCCAAAGTCCATCTGTGTGATCCTTTGTGCGAATTGGTGGATTCATCTGCGCAAGAGTTCCGATCTTGTCATAGATATCTGGAGCAAAGAGAGTTAAGTGTTGAGGAGTGACCTCAATTGTACAATGCTCTTTTTGATCCTTTAAAAATTCAATTTCATCTTTTGTTGTTAAGTGAAGGATGTGAACCTTACGTCCTGCTTTCTTTGCAACTTCGATAATCATCTTTGTCGATTCAAGGGCCGTCTGAGCATCACGCCACTTATAATGAGCGTGAACGTCTCCATTTGCATTATCACGGATGGCAACATTGGCATGAAGCCTTTCCTCACTCTCACTATGAACTGAAATATGGCAGTCTAAAGTCTTGAAGATTTCAACTAGTTTGTCAGTATCATAAAGGAGAAGGTCGCCTGTTGAGCTACCTAGAAAGATTTTTACTCCTGAGCATCCAACCATATCCTGTGACTTTACAAGCTCGTCGAGATTCTTTCCACTTGCTCCAATGAAGAAGCCAAAATTTGCATATGAAGTTTCTTTTGCAATATCAACTTTAACTTGGGTTGCCTCAATAGTTGTTGTTGCAGGTTTTGTATTTGGCATTTCAAAGAAAGTACAAATTCCACCAAGAACGGCGGCCTTTGAGCCATGAGCGATATCTTCTTTATGTGTTAGACCTGGCTCGCGGAAGTGGACTTGTGAATCGATAAGTCCTGGAAGAATATCGAGTCCCTGTGCGTCAATAACTTCGGCAGCGCTTTTTAGATCAGAATCATTAAATTTAGCTAATTTTACTATCTTACCGTCCTTTATTCCGATATCTTCTTGCCAGCTTTTTTGTGAAGAGTGTAGAGTGCCGTTTTTGATGATTAGGTCGAATTCACGGATATTCATGACAGTTTTCCCTTTTTCGGTTATTCTATCTGCATAAAAAAATAGAGGAGTTGATAGTGTCACTAGTAGTTTACAATACTTTAACAAAGAAGAAAGAAACTTTTACGCCATTAGAAGAAGGCAAAGTTAAGCTTTATCTTTGTGGACCAACTGTTTATGGACCGCTTCATATTGGAAACTTTCGTGGGCCTATCTTTTTTAACTTCGCAAGAAATTGGATGGAGCATATCGGTTACGATGTGAACTTCGTTTATAATTACACTGACGTTGATGATAAAATTATTAATAAAGCAAATGAGGAAGGTGTTGATTCCCTTGAAATCTCAGAGCGCTATATTAAATACTTTCAAGAAGACTTTGGGCGCCTAGGACTTCGTCCTCATACGCATAATCCAAAAGTAACGGATTATATTCCTGAAATTATTGAATACGTTCAAGGTATCATCGATAATGGCATGGCCTATGTTGTGGACGGAGAAGTTTTCTACGAAACAACAAAGCTTGAATCATATGGTGAGCTTTCAGGTGTAAATCTAGAGGAACTCAACTCGGGAGAGCGAGTCGAAGTTGATGAGCGCAAAAAAGATCCTAAGGACTTTGTTCTTTGGAAGCCTGCTAAACCAGGTGAGCCGTCTTGGGATTCTCCATGGGGTAAGGGGCGTCCAGGTTGGCACATTGAATGTTCGGCGATGATCAAGTCGATTCTTGGAAAATCTATTGATATCCACGGCGGTGGAATTGATTTAATTTTCCCACATCATGAAAACGAAATAGCTCAAGGTGTAGGATGTAATTCTTGTAAATACGTAAACTATTGGATGCATAATAACTTCATCAATATGAGTGGAGAGAAGATGAGTAAGTCCCTTGGCAATATCATCACTGCTCGCGCTTTCATGGATGAGTATCATCCAGAAATTTTAAAATATATTATGCTTTCAACTCACTACCGTTCAATGCTTGATGTGACTGATGAAAAAATTGATCAGGCTTTTGGTGGTGCAATTCGTGTTTACCGCGCACTTCAAGTGGCCAAACATGCAGCTACTTTTGAAGCTAATGAAAGTGCAAAAGTTAATAAGAAACTTGCAGAAGACCTAAAGCGTTTAGATGCAAAGATTGAGAAAGCATGTAATGACGATTTCAATACAAGTGAGATGATGTCTGCGGTTTATGAAGCAGTTAAAACTTTCAATACATTAAATCTTGAAAAGAAAGCAAAGGATGTAAACTCTGCACCTACTGCAATTGCATTTTCACAGTGGATTGCAAAGTATGGAAAGATGAGTGCTCTTTTTGCAATGGATCCTGAGATATTCTTAAATGAAATTAAGGAAGTTCAAATCAGAAGAAAGGGGATTGCCCTTGATAAAGTTAATGAGCTTCTGGCAAAGCGAGCGGATGCACGTGCTGCTAAGGATTGGGATGCAGCAGATGCGGCCCGTGACGAATTAAACGCTTTAGGAATTGATTTCCAAGAAAGTGGTGATGAAGTGACGTGGTCTGTTCGTGTCTAATGTCCGAACACCTATTGTAATTGTTTCTTAAAAGACCTTTATATTCTCTCCTTGTGGTAATTTTATTTATATACGCAATTGACACGAGGAGAGATTTTCATGAAAAATCTAGTAATTTCAACAGCTTTAGTACTTATTTCATCAAGTTCAATGGCCCAAATTAACTCAAAACAATTTGTAGACTGCTTTGTTAAGGCCACAAATGAAGTGATTGCAGACCTTCATGTGAATGGGTCAAAGAGTAAGAAGAAGAGGCTTTGTAAAGAGCTCTCGCAAGAGATGGTCGATCGCCTAATTGAAAAGTTCACTGTAATTGAAGGTGGAGAACTTAAGTATTACTCAGCAGATAGTATGGGTAAAGAGCGTATGATCGATATCTACGACTATATTAAAGATGATATGAATTGCTATGGTAACGCAGTCGAAGGACAAGGCGGATCTCTATTTGGAGCTCTGGCAAATACATTTGCTTATAATAAAAACTTAAAATTAACAGATCTGGCGCTGGATAAAATGGCCGGCCAAGATCTTTGGGATAAAGCATTTAGTCCAAGTATTTACAAAAATTTGAATGACTTAGATCTATCATATTGCAAGTAAGCTTAAGCTTTACTTGGCACAAATAGAGGAAGCAAATACAATACTAGAATGAAACGTTTTATCCTACTATTGAGCTTCCTCTTTTGTTTTCAACCTTTCGCAAAACGAGTCAATACGGCCCTTGTTGTAAGTGGTGGTGTTTCACTAGGCTCTTATGAGGGCGGATTCTTAAGTTATCTAACTGAATTTGAAAAATTAAATTATCAAGTACAGCGTACGCCACAAATTTATGCTGGAGCATCTGCTGGTAGTATGAACGCTTTGATTACTTTTCTTGAAGCCGGAAGAGTTCACGGTGGAGAGTATATTGTAAAGGACTCACTCTTTTGGCGACTTTGGGTGCCTTTAGGAATTGATCGACTAGCGGATAATAAGCAAATGTCCATGACTAACTTTTTATCTAAAAAGCCGATTCAATCAATGTATAAAGATGCACGCCAAATCTGGAATGAAGGCTTACGAGCTGATATCGATATTGTTTTTGGAATCACTCTTACTCAAAAGAAGCCTGAGATTATTGAAGTATACAAAGGTGGAAGAAAATTTCCTCAAATGCTAAATGAGGCCATTTTTAGAATTCGTGGTCAAGGTGAGGGGAAGCCTCCTATCATCGAAAACTATCCAATTGCCACAAATTCGACGAGACAAATCTACTTACCATTCACTAAGAATCAAAATGATAACTTAACAAAACTCTTACAGGTAATCGAGGCTTCTGGAGCCTTTCCTTTGGCCTTTAAACCGGTTGATATTGAGTATTGTAAGTACGAGGACTTTAAATCGAAGAAAAAGTGTCCATTGAGTTCAATTACAAAAAGAACATTTATCGATGGTGGGATGTTTAATAATATTCCATTAACAATCGTTAATAAGGTATCTAGGCACAAAGTCGCTAAGGATAATTTGCTTTTAATTATTGATCCAAGCGATGAACACTTACTTTATGAAACTCGTGAGTTTCAAGAGAATGGAAAGGAAGTCGCAAAGTATGTTCTTGATATTTTTGATAGCTTTATAGGAACGGCCCGTTCTCGTGAAACAATTGCTTTTTATGAGTCTCCTAGTTTTTCTAATTCTATGAGCTCAACTGTATCACTGCCTCTGGCCTCTTCTCCGATGTATGCCTTCTTTGGTTTCTTTGAAGAAGATTTTAGACGTTTTGATTTCTTAGTTGGTTATGCGGATTCTAAAAAGTTTACTAGTGACTATATTGCAAAGAATCACTTGGGACGAAAATTTAAGATGCCTAAAAGAATCCAATTTGATCAAGATGAAGCTTGTATTGTTGAAGTTGTTGAAAGAAAGGACTTTAATCATATCTGTCTTGAAGGACTTAATAAGAATTTAAAGACAATTTTAAAAATCTCTGTAGCAAAGGTTATTGAAAACTGTGAGCAAGAGCTAGAGCTAAAATTGTGTCATCGAACGGAATCATTTAAAAAGAGTCGTTTATATGAAAATCGATATGGGGAATTTAGATTCAAAGAAAAAGAAAATATAACTCAATACACACTTAGAAAACTAAAGGATGAAGACTTTCTCTTTAATGAGCTTCATAAAACAGAGAAGAGAATAAATCGAAGTGATGCGCCATATTTGGTTATAAACAAACTACATACATCTATTGAGTCTTATACTGATAAACTCAACGCTACCGAAAAATTTGTCGCAAAATTAGGTTCAAAAGCCTATCTTGATTCTATTTACTACATTCCTTATGAGTCGTACTTCTCAATTGATTTAGGAACTCTTGCAGAAATTTCGTACACTCGTGCAATTGACGACTTTTCAAGATCGATAAAGAGTTGGCGCTGGGGTGTTGGATTGATGCTAAATTCTGTTATGGACTTTCAAGAATCTAAAGATGATGACAATGTTTTTATTCCTAATATTGGAATTGAAAAGACAATGCTTAGCTGGTCTGATGAGAGTTTACAAATAAGCCTAGGTGTACGAGGAGGCTATATGTTTTCTAGTACCGATAAGTATGGCTCTGTCGAATGTAGTAGCTTCCGTGCAAATTTTAAATCTTGCTCTGGAGTTTATGGCCAATTCTATCCACTTTTTACCTTATATGAAAAAGTACGTATTAAGCCATTTGTTCACTACATTCATGCAACAGAAAATAAAGAAATTGGTACTGGTTTAGAACTTGGGCTTAACCTTTAGTAACAGGTTTATAAAGAACTAAGATAATACCAACGATAATAAGTGGGATACTTAGAATTTGTCCCATATTTAGGGCCATACCTTGTTCAAATGCCACTTGGTTTTCTTTAAAGAATTCCACAAAGAATCGCCATGCAAAACCACCAATAAAGATAATTCCTAAAAAGCGTCCAGATTGCCACTTATTGTGAAATTTTGAATAGAGGTAGTAAACAAGTCCTGAAACTGCAAAGAAGCCAAGTGCTTCGTAGAGCTGAGTAGGGTGGCGAGCAATATTATCTGCACGAACAAATTTAAACGCCCATGGAAGATTTGTAGGATGACCAAAGATCTCAGAATTCATTAGGTTTCCAAGTCTAATAAATCCACCTGTCATAAGGGCCGGTGCTGCAACAAGATCAAGAAGCCACATCAGTGGGACATCTTTAACTCTTTTCTTAAAGGCGTATATTGAAACGATAACACCAAGGAATCCACCGTGACTTGCAAGTCCACCTTTCCATACATAGAGAATCTCAAGGGGATTACTTAAGTAATAACCTGGCTCATAGAAGAGACAATGACCTAGACGTGCACCAACGACACAACCTACAATCATATAGTTTAATAATGAGCTCACTTCGTCTTTAGTAAAGTTTTTTTCTTTGATTAGGTAGCGGCGACAATAGCGCTCACCAATAAAGAAACCAACGATAAACATTAGTGAGTAATAACGAACGGCAATAGGTCCGATTCTAAATATTTCTGGATCAACATTCCATGTAATCATATACTTATTGTATGATGATAGTGTAGGTTTTACACTTACTTTTTACTTTAAAATCTTATGCAAGACGTTAATACACTAAACGCTCAACATTATTGCCAAGTCGCGGTTGATTATCCAAAACTACCAAGTGTTCTTACTTATAAGACGTTAGGAGAGGAGATTCCTGTTGGTACCCTTGTGGAAGTCCCTCTTGGTAGAAGGAAGGCTAAAGGTGTTGTCGTACCATTTACAATTACGCAAAAAGAATTAGAAGAAACGATTACTAAGTATAAGCTTAGGCCAATCAACGAAGTTCTCGCGCCAGAGTTTTCATTATCACAAAGTGAGATGAAGCTCTACGATTGGATGTCTCGTTACTATCACTACAATCTTGGGCAACTTGCTTGGGACTGCTTGCCAAAAATTTTAAAACGTCCTCGCGAAGTTGAAACTCAATTTGGTGATAACCAAGATTTTGAACATGAACTATCTCCGCTACAAAAGCCCATATATGAAAGTATCAATGCTAAGCTTGATAATGGATTTGATCGCTTTCTCGTTCATGGTGTTACAGGATCAGGAAAAACATTAATTTATCTTCACTTGATAAAGAATGTATTAAAGAAGGGAAAGAGTGTACTTTTCTTGCTACCTGAAATTAACTTAACGCCTCAGTTTATGGAGACGTTTAAAAAATATTTGAATTGTCCAATTCTTCCGTATCACTCGGGTGTAACACCTTCTCACAAGAATGCTATTTGGAAGTTTTTAAAGAAATCTGATCGACCAGTTCTTTTAATGGGAGTGCGCTCTAGTGTTTTCTTGCCTGTTGAAAACCTAGGCCTTGTGATCGTTGACGAAGAACATGATAGCTCATTTAAGCAAACAGATCGTTGTCCTTATAATGGGCGCGATGTTGCCATTAAGAAAGCACAGCTATTCAATGCACCTGTCGTTCTTGGTAGTGCGACGCCTTCATTAGAAAATTACTTCACTTTTTCAAAGCTTAAACCAGAGAATTACTTTTCATTGGAAAAGAGAGTTGCCGGCGGCTTTCCGGAGATTGAATTATTAGACTCTCGCTCTCATGGTGCTAAGAAAGATATGGATGCCTTATCGATTTGGCCATTTGAAAAGAAGTCTTTAGATATGATTAGTGAAGCTTTAGATAGAGACGAGCAAGTTCTCGTTTTTGTAAATCGCCTAGGTTTTTCAAATTATCTTCAGTGTCGAGGTTGTGGTTATAAATTCGAAGATCCTAATACTGGTGTACCACTAAGGTATTTTAAAAATAAAAATATTCTTTCAAGCTCTCATTCAGACTATCAAATTCCAAGACCAGAAATTTGTCCTGAATGTGGAAATATGAATCTGCTACAAAAGGGATTCGGTACAGAAAGACTGCAAGAAGTTTTACAAGAGTTTTATCCTACTAAGAAGATTGAGCGCTTTGATCGCGATGAGATCACAAATCTTGATAAGCTAGAAGATAAGCTTGAGCGTTTCCATAAAGGTGATATTGATATCTTTGTGGGAACACAAATGCTTTCTAAAGGTCACAACTTTAAAAAAGTTAATCTCGTTTTAATTTTAGGAACTGATTCAATGCTAAACTTCCCTGACTTTAGGGCCATGGAAAAAGCTTACCAAATGATTGTTCAAATTTTAGGACGAGCAGGGCGATATTCAAATCACGCTAAGGTTGCAATTCAAACGATGCTTCCAGATAATACAATGTTCGATTTTATCAAATCACATAGTTTTTCTGGTTTTTATGATTTCGAATTAACAACGCGTGAGTTTGGTCTATTTCCTCCTTATACAAAGATGGCAAATATTCACGTCTCTGGTAGAGATCGCGACAAAATAATTGGCAATCTCTCAAGTGAAATTCAAAAGCTTCGTGGGCTAATGGATCAGTTGGGAATCGATGGCCAAGTATGGGGTCCTACTCCTGCTATGATTGAAAGGCGTGCGAATATGTTCACATGGAGCATGTCTTTAATGTGTAAGAATGGGGGCGAGCTCAATCAAGTATTGCAGATTTTTCGCGCTCAAAATAAGATCGACTATTCTTTCTCTGTAAAAATCGATGTCGATCCAATGGATACTTAATTTATGCTTTCAAAAATAATTACTAGCTTCTTCTTTATCGTGGCCCCTCTTTGTTATTCACCTGGCCCTGCAAATATAACTTTGGCCGGCCTTGGGGGAACTTATAGTTTTAAGAAAACTCTACCTTTCATACTTGGGTTATGGCTTTCAACTATTTCAGGACTTCTACTTTGTCTATATGGTGCAACAGACTTCATCATGAAACATGAGAAGCTCATGAGATACCTTCCTGTTTTTGGAGCTTTATACTTATTCTTTATGGCCTATAAAAGCCTTACTAATGTAAAGAAAGTAGAGGTGAAGAATGAGGAAGAAAATAATAAAGGTCCTTCATTTCTAGAAGGGGCTATTTTTCAGGCCCTAAATCCCAAATTCCTAGTTTTCACAATTAGTGTTTACTCACCATTTTTAAATGAAGGGAAACTCTTTCTAACACTTTTTAGTGCCGTGCTTTTTTTTGGTGGAGCTAGTGCTCATCTGCTCTGGTTTTTTATGGGCAATCGTCTGGCCCACGTTTTAGGCGGGAAAAAGGCCCAGTACTTTTTTAGTATCCTGTTAATCGCAGTAGGGATTTGGATGATTTCAACTTCTATCTCTAAGTAGTTAATATTATTAGCTATGTTAGTCTAAGCTAATTGTCTTAAAACGATTTCTATTTACAAAGTACTTGCTAAATCTAAATAACGCATGTAGATATTGGACATGCACAAGTCACCTGTTCGCTTTTCATTTATTATTCCGATTGTTATGGGGGTAGTACTAACAATAAGCTTCTTTGTCATGGGCGCAGCTACTTACAGTATTCATAGTAATCAGGAAAGGGTTCGTTTTGAGAATGATAGAGAAATCATTTCAAGACAGATTGTAAATTCTCTAAAACTTCCTATCTGGAACTTAAATAAAGAATATATTCAGAAAATTTCTAATGTCTTTGTTAACTCAAGCGACCAGGCCGTTACTGCTATTACTGTTAGAGATGAGAATGAAAGTCTTTTGAGTCAGATTTCATTAGTTGAAGCAGCGGCCCCAAAATATGTAAGCCCTGAAATAGTCATTGAAAATTTTGAAGTTATATATGAGGGCAAGAAGATAGGAAGTGTTGAAATTAGATTTTCGAATCAATTAAATGCTATCTATGTTCACAATATCATGAAGATGATTGGGGTATGGTTTATATCGGGACTTGTTCTATCTTTGATTGTGACATCAATTGCTTACTATTATTTATTCTTTAATCCTCTAAAGCACTTTGTAAATAGAACAAGCCGTATTGCCAGTGGTGACTTCCGCCCAATACGTGAAAAATTTGTTCTTAATGAATTATCATTCTTTGCAAAAACACTTAATAAAACTCTAACCGAAATTATTTTAAGAGACGTAAAGCTAAAGAGATATAATGAAGAGCTTGAGGCGATAGTTACGACAAGAACTCAGGAATTATATGAGCAAAGAGAAAGAAGTCACGAATCAGAGAGACTCGCTGCCCTAGGGCAAATGGCCGCTGGGATCGCTCACGAGATTAATAACCCATTATTTGTCATTCTTGGAAATCTAAATCGATTAAAGAAATGTGTTAATGGCGAAAAGTGTGAATACATTCTTGAAAAGGTTGAGCTTGCTGCTGATCGAATTACTGATATTGTTAAGAGTATGTCGACAATGTCTCGTGATGGTCAAAAGGATTTAAAAACGATTATTAGGTGTGAAGAATTAGAATCAATTGTTTCATCTATTTGTCGAGGACGTTTGGCGGAAAAAGATATCCGTTTAGAATTCTCTTACGATAAATCTTCTATTGATAATTTAATTTATGCTAATAAAACTCAAATTAGCCAAGTTCTTGTTAATTTAATTAATAACTCGATTGATGCGATTGAGGAATTAGACGAACGATTAATTATCGTTTCTATAAAACAAGATTTCGAAAATCTTTATATCGAAGTCATTGATAGTGGAAAAGGGATTGATCCAAGAATCGAAAGCCGTATTATGGAGCCTTTTTACACGACTAAAGATGTAAATAAGGGAACAGGATTAGGACTTAGTTTATCTTATGAGATGATGTTAAATAATGATGGCTATCTTAGATATGATTCGAAGTCTGAAAATACGAAGTTTATCTTATCGTTACCTAGATATAGTGGAGAAGCTAGTGAATTACTTCACTAAGTACGCTTTAATATTTGCTTTTTCTACTTCTCTCTTTGCTGCCAAGGAAGTTCAGGTTGGTGCTTATCAATTCCCACCATTTTATATTTCTAAAAATGGAAAGAAGTCTGGACTCGTTTATGAGGTTATAAAAGAGCTTAATAAGGTTCAGAGTGAATATCGATTTAAGATTGTGGAAACATCTGCAAGACGTCGCTATCGAGACTTTACAACGAAGCGCTTTGATTTGATTTTATTTGAAAGTCCTAAGTGGGGATGGGAAGAACGTGGCATAAAATATGATATGACTCCTTCTTTTTTAAAAGGAGGGGAAAAATTTATCGCTAAAAAAGATAAGAATAGAACTCATGCTTACTTAAGGGATTTAAAAAAGAAGAGCATTTTGCTTTATGATGGTTATCACTATGGTTTTCTAGATTTTGATATTGATCAGAAATACGATGCGAAATTAATCTATACCAACTCACATGAAGGAAATATTTTAAGTGTCTTAAAGGGACGTGGAGATATTGCCGTCGTAACAGAGTCTTATCTAACTCAATTTTTGGAAGATAATAAAAATTTAAAAGATAAACTCATTATCTCTACTCACTACGATCAAGAGTATTCTCACCGAGCATTAGTCACTCAAGATTCTATTATCACAAGCGAAAAATTTTATCATTTCTTGAAACTAATTAAAGATCGCCCTTGTTGTCGTCAGTTTTCAAATCTTTAGTTTAACTCATACATTAATAGCTCACTAAAGCGTTCTTTAGAACGTCTCCAAGCTTTTGCTTCTTGTCTTAACTTCTCATTCTTTGCAGAGTTTGGACCCATTAGAAGTTGTCTCTTTTTTGGATTATTGATCATGACACAAAAAGTAACAGGATCTGCTTCAAAGCTTCTTCCGCAAATATTATAAACGAAGTCGAGGCTTCCTGTTTTATAGCGGTACTTCTCAAACCCTTCATTAGTTAAGTACTTGCGATGTAGAGAACCACTGTGACCAGTAATTGAAAGTAGATTAATGAAGTAGTTATTTCCAAATTTCTTATAAGCGTTCTTATTGATGAAATTAACAATATCTTGAGCTAACATTTCTATGTTAACACTCAGTCCAGAACTATTAGTAAGCTCGCCTTTAACAGGTAGCTTTAAGTCGCTAACCATTTTTTGAGCAGCATCTTTCAAATTATCTTTTTTTGTCGCTTTTAAGACTAGTGTTTCAATAAATAAGTTATTTGAGTACTCGAGAGATAATTTTACCATATCTAAAGAAGGCACAGAGTAGACAGTGTTTAAAATTTTAGACTTAGTAAAACTTTCTTCAAACGCCACGCCTTTTGTTTCAATGCCCGCAATCTTTAAGTGATGATTAAAATAATTAGCATTAAACTGTAGAGAGTCTCTTATAGGTACTTCTAGAAAGTAATCTTTGGAATTTGTATAAACCCATGATTCCTTTTCATTATTTTTGATATGACGAAAAACTTCTCCAGGCCCTAGTGGCTTAGGTGACTTTTTAATTTCTAGGCCATTGTGAGTTGGGAAAATATTTTTATCGTCACGTCCGATCGACTTGAAACGGTTAAAATTTATGTTAAGGCCTGAAATACTTTGGTTATATGGTTGGTCATCTAGTCCAACATTTCCTATACGATTTAGATCGACAAAATTATTAACAACAATGAGTTTTCCTTCAACTTTCTTTATTCCAGCTGCCTTTACTGCATCAATGAGATCATAGGCTTGTGCTGTTAGAAAGTAGGGGTCACCTGAAGTACTTAGGATAAGGTCTCCCTTTAGTGTCCCGTTTGAAATATGTCCTCTTGAGGCAATCGATGTTTTAAAACGATAGTCTGTACCTAATTTATCGAGGATGTAATAAGCCGAAAATATTTTAAAAATCGAAGCGGGGATAAAAGAGTTTTTTGAATCGAGGGATCTTGATTTACCACTATCCCATTGTAAGAAGTAACTTAATTCGTCACCCTTATCTAAAAATTCTTTCTTTAAATTGTCGATTGATGTTGTGGCAAGAGATGCTAGAGAAAAAAATATTAAAACTAAAAACTTCATTTGTGCTTATCCTTATGGCAACAGTCTAGAGTTACAGGATCATATCCGCCTTTTGACCATGGGTGGCAACTCGCAATACGTTTTGTTGTTTTCCAAAATGCTATGTGAAATGGCAGTTTGGAAAAGGCCTCAATGCCATATTGAGAGCATGTTGGAGTATAGCGACAATTTGCCCCGAGAAATGGGGAGATTGCTATTTGGTAAAAGCGGATTAATTTGATGAAAATGTATCTCATTACGCGTTATTTTAGCATTTTCATGGATAATTTGCTAAATTTTTATGGTTCAAATTAATAGGAAAGAAGATGTTAAAACAAGAAAGAGCAGACTATATTGTCGAGGCACTTGAGGAGCTTTATCCAGAGACTCCAACGCCTCTAGATCATACGAATGAGTTCACCTTACTGATAGCTGTCTTATTATCAGCACAATGTACAGATGAACGAGTTAATCAGGTGACGCCGGCACTTTTTGCAAAGGCCGATAACGCACGCGACATGATGAAGTTAACACAAGAAGAAATTAAAGAAATCATTAAACCTTGTGGACTTTCTCCAAGAAAGTCTAAGGCCATTTATGATCTCTCAAGAATTCTTGTTAATGAACATGATGGAGAAGTTCCGGCAAGTTTTGAAGATCTTGAAAAGCTTCCTGGTGTCGGTCATAAAACGGCCTCTGTTGTTATGGCCCAGGCCTTTGATGTACCAGCTTTTCCTGTGGACACTCATATTCACAGGCTTGCTCAGCGTTGGGGCCTAACAAAGGGAAAGAATGTCGAACAAACAGAAGAGGATTGTAAGAAACTCTTTCCAAGAGATCTTTGGAATAAACTTCACTTGCAAATTATCTTCTATGGCCGTGAATATTGTAAGGCGAGATCATGTTTTGGACTTGAATGTCCAATCTGCCGCTATGTATATCCAAATCGTAAATCAAAAGTAGAGACAAAGAAATGAGAGTAACAAGAATTAATGATTTTGATATTTTACTACAAGAAGGAAGTACAAATAAGTCAATCGTAGTACTTCATGGATATGGAGCAAGTTTTCAAGATTTAGCTCCTCTATATCAGTATCTAGATCCAAAGGATGAATTCAATTGGTATTTTGTCGATGGACCGATGAAAGTTGATATTGGAATGGGGATGAAGGGAAGTGCCTGGTTTCCAATCGATATGATGGGACTTCAACAAGCTTCGATGGAAGGACGAATCGAAGATTTCTTCTCTCAGAGTGTTCCTGATGGAATCGAAGATATGCGTGATCGCTTAGTTCATTTGATCAAAGAGATTAAAAAGAATAGCACAGAAGTATTCCTAGGGGGATTCTCACAAGGCTCAATGCTAAGTCTTGCCGTTGCATATAAAGAACCTCATTTAATTGAGCGTCTCTTCTTACTTTCATCTACTTTATTTGATGAAGCGCATATTGCAGAAAATACAAAGCATATTAAGCATATTCCAATTTTTCAATCGCATGGAAGTGTTGATCCTATTCTTCCATATTTTCTGAGTGAGAAGCTTAAGAGTTATCTTGAGAAGGTTAATGAATATGAATTCCATCCATTCCAAGGTGGCCATGAAATACCAATGCCAGTTATTCAAAAGTTAAAAGATTTTTTAGGAAAGTAGAAATATGTTAAGTGGAAATATTCGCAAAATGAAAACGTCTCTTGAGGACGGACTAGCTCACTATCATTTACCTTTAGGTGATGAGCTTCTTTATATGAATGATCTTCTTGAAAAGAAGATCAAGCTAAGTTTTGATGGTCAGATAAACTCTGTCTATTCTGGTGAGTTAATTAAGAAATCATATTCCCAAGGCTACTCTTATAAAGAAATGATTACACTTGCACAATGTGACACGTGTATCGTAAAGCCTGAGCTATGCCATTTTCATAAAGGAACATGTCGCGAGCCAGAGTGGGGAGAGAAGAATTGTATGATTCCTCACTATGTTTATCTTGCTGTATCATCTCATGTGAAAGTAGGGATCACACGTCACACGCAAATTCCTACTCGTTGGATTGATCAAGGAGCATCGTATGCTCTACCTATTTTAGAGGTACCTGATCGAAAAACTTCTGGAGAGATCGAGGTTGAGATTGCAAAGGCATTTTCGGATAAGACTAATTGGCGCAAAATGCTTATGAATGAAGTTGCAGATGAAGATTTAGAAATGCTTCGCGATCAGATCTATGATGACTTTGCAGACTTAATTGATAGTTTTGGTCTTGATGATATTGAAGAAGAGGTGACTCATATTGAATATCCAGTAATTGAATTTCCAAAGAAGGTTAAGTCTCTTGGTTTCGATAAGAATCCTGTTATTGAGGGGACTTTAATGGGAATAAAAGGTCAGTATCTTATTTTAGATACAGGTTGTGTGAATATGCGAAAGCATGGTGGTTACTTTTTAAATGTCGAGGTCGACGTCTAGGCCACATTCTTTAGCGTGGAGCTGAACCATATTCCTCACTTCTTTTGTTGAAACTAAATGGTCAAGAAGCGAAAACTTCTGCGTTAGAGGAATCGCACAACCATTGTCGCATTTAGCATCAGAAGTGATGATATTCACATGTTCTACTGGCTTCGTATTTTGAAAGCTTGCCATCCATTTGAAATGCTCAAGAATCTTATCTGAAATATTCTGAGCTATTTCACTACGTCTTTCTAAGTTGTATAGAAAGCGGCCAGTATCTTTTTGGCGGCCATTAACTAATATATGAATGACGCCTTTTTCTTTTAGATGTACACTGTTACTTAAACACTTTGGACAAAACATTACTTTTCCTTAAATTTAAGTATAATTATAAAAGCTAAATAAAAATTAATCAAAGGGTAAAATATGGAGCCAATTAAAAGAGCGATTCCTATGCGTGACGGTGTCAAATTGTATACCGAAGTCGTTGAGCACGGTGCTAAGTACTGGCTAATAGCGACTCATGGAATAGGTGAGCATTTAGGTCGACATAAATACCTACAAGAAATTTTTGGCTTTGATGTAAACGTTTTTCAATATGATCTTCGTGGTCATGGCCGAAGTGGTGGAGAAAAAGCATATATCGATCCATTTGAGCAGTATATGTTAGACCTTGAAGATTGCCTTAAGCATTTAAGAGAGAATTATAAAATGGAAGATTATATTCTCTATGGGCATTCGATGGGTGCTCTAATCACTTGTGGCTTCACTCAGAATAACTTAAAAGATGGCCCAAAACCTAGAGCTATAATTGTAAACGCTCCTCCTGTTGGAGTAGGTGGTCCCTTCGCAAAGTTTGTTAATAAAGTGAAAGGCAAGTTCTTTAGCAAGCTGGCCTCGATTAAAATGTCGATACCACTTGGTGGCCTTGTTGACTTAAATACATTATCTCACCGTAATCAAGTTGTTGAAGAATTTAAGAACGATCCGTTTAATCTTCAAAAGCTTCACACTAAACTTCTACTTGAAATGGTTTCCTGTAGTAAGAAGGTATTTTCAAAGCCTATTAATGATGAAGTGGAGAAATATATTTCTTATGGAACTGCTGATGAGCTAGTTAGTGTTCCTGAACTTGAAAGGTACTTAAAGGAAGTAGACACAAGTTTTACGATTACAAAGATAGAAGGCGCACGACACGAACAATATCAAGAAATTGAAAAGTATCGTACACCTTATTTTAACTATCTTAGGGAAATAGTTAAAAAACTAATTTTCTAACGAGTTTGAATATAGTCGATAAAATTTTTGATTACTTTACGTCCACCTTCGTAACCTGACTTTAGCTCTTCATCTGAAAGAGTCATCTCAATATGACTATCGACAAAATCTTGCGATGCCTCAGGGTGGCCTTGGAAGCTAAAGAATGGAAGAGTCTCATGAGCGATCCCATCAAGGAAGCAATCATTTGAAGTTGCTAGGTGAACAAAACCTTTTGGAAGCTCTTTCACTTCGTAGTGATGGGTAATAAAGAGACTAAATTCTTCACCCTTATTAAAACCAAATTTATCCATGAGAATTTTTGTTTTTCTGGTCCCTTCAAAAAGCTGATTATCAGGTTTAACCATATCAACTGTTGAGCCAAAGATGTCGGCAATCAGTTGATGGCCAAAGCAAATTCCCATAACAGGGATATCTTGTTCTAATTTTTCTTTCATACGTTTAGCAAGATCGACTTGCCAATCAAGTCTTTGGTAGACGTTTGAGTCTGAGCCGAAAATGATATAGCCACTGGCCTCTTCAATTTTATCTAGTGAGTCACATCCAAATTGAGATACCCAATGATATGTCGTTGGTATATTAAAATTTTGAATCATTTGATTCATACAATTGTAAGACGGATTGTTGATAGCACAGTCAATGATAGCAATAGGCTTCTTCATAATTTCACCTTCTAAGCTCGAATAAAAATGCGTTAATTAATGAGGGCATAATCTAACAAAATTGTTAAAAAGCTAAAAGAAGTTTGTCGAAAAAAGAAATTACTTCTTATGAAAATTGACACTTTAATAAGTTCCGTTACACCTCAAACTTTTGGCACTTTTCAAATTAAAGTTTGAAAAATCAGTATTTTTAAAGGTCAAATATTTAAATACAATGAAAAACATTTGAAATTTATAACTTACCAAGACTTGGTAGGGCCTAAATGTGAATTCAATACCTTTCAATTTTGTCTCGAATCTAAAAAAAAAATACTTTGTTGATATGAGTTAAAGGGCTAATTTTATATAGAATCTAACTAAAAACAGGTTAAAGTTAAGCTAAGAGTTAACCGATAAATAAATTAAGATTAATTCGGGGGGATATCTTGTCAACTGCCAAGAAATTAGATCAAGACAATATTGAGAAGCCAGCAACTTCTGCAGAAGTGTCAAAGGTTTCAGCTTCTTCTAAAGATGAAAATCCATCTAATGTTCTAGAGTTTTCTATTACGAATCAGATCAAAAGTGTTGATTTATCAAAGTTAGGTGAAAGTTCTGAAGAGAGCACTGGTAGTTTAAATAATCTTGATCTAAGTGCTAAGCCAGTAGGCGATATCACTCATACACAAATCTTAAATTTAGCAAAAAGTTCAACTGAAGTGGATGTGCTTGAGGCACAGGTGAAGTTAATCGCCCTTTTTGTATCTGAGGCCAGACTACTTGAGGGCGAGCTGAATAAGTATATTCACGCAATTCACAAACAAAGCCCACAGTCTAAGAAGTATCTTCTTCAAATGAGGAAAGTTGTTAAAGACTTTTCTAATATTGAAAAGATTCTTGAGAAGGCCAGGTCCGTAAAATAAGCTGGAATTAGCGACTTGCTATTTGAAGTAGCTTATCCTCTTTTGTCTTCTTTGAGTCACCCTCTTTTTTAGAATCTTTTTCATCTTTTTCAGGCCCTTGGTCTTCAACTGGAATACTCTTTAAGATCTCAGTTGCAGATACATTCATGTTAATACCAAGACATGCGATTACGGCCATTGCTAGTAAAAGTTTCATAATTTCCTCACGTATAGAATTATGCTTAGAATAGGAAGGATTTAGGCCTTAGACAAAGAGAATCGGTCCGGTGTAGTAATTTTTTTAAACATGTAAGATTGAGATGGGATTCTTACAATGGAGAGGACATTTTTAAGAGTGAGGGTAAGTTTAAGCGGTGCCAAACTTACCCTGAATATTTATTATTTTTTGATAAATGTTTCTAGAAACTTCACCCTTGTCAGTGCTGGTGGGTGAGAGTGGTAAAATGAGCTGTAAACTGGATCTGGAGTCAATGTACTAGCGTTATCCTTATACATCTTCACTAGAGCGTTAATAAGCTCCTGAGGATTTGAATGAATTGATGCAAATTCATCAGCTTCAAATTCATACTTTCTCGATGCCCAAGATGAGATTGGAGTAATAAAGAAAGTATAGATACCACTAACAAGTAAAAATAGAGTTAGGGCCATGTAAGTTTGAGTTGTATGTACTCCATGCATTTCGAAGAACCATGATGTTTGCATCAGCTGACCTAGGATAAAAAGACCAATGAAGCTGAAGACGAAAGCTTTAATCATCATTTTAAGGATATGCTTACGCTTGAAGTGACCTAGCTCGTGAGCAAGTACGGCCTCTACTTCTGAAGCGCTTAATGTATTAATCAGAGTATCAAAGAAGACGATACGCTTATTCTTTCCAAAGCCTGTAAAATAAGCGTTTCCATGTCCACTCCTACGTGAAGCATCCATCACAAAAAGCCCCTTACTTTCAAAATCGACACGCTTTAAAAGATCAAGAATTCGCTCTTTTACCTCTCCTTCTTCAAGTTCTGTAAATTTATTGAAAATTGGTGCGATAAAAGTTGGGTAAATCCACATAAGTAATAGTTGGAACACACTTAGAAATGCCCATGCATATGCCCACCAATACTGTCCTAAAGATTCCATGATCCAAAGAATTCCATAGATTAGTGGAGTTCCGATAATTAGTCCTAGCAGTGAGCCTTTAATCATATCCATTACGAAAGTTTTAAAAGTTGTTTTGTTAAATCCATACTTTTCTTCGATAACGAAAGTTGAGTAAAGGGCCTCTGGTAGGCCAAGTATTGAATTAATGAAACTGAATGCCAAAATGAAAACCGTTCCAGTTAATAGCGGTGATAATCCAAGTGTCAGAATTGATTTGTTAAGTGCGTCAAGTCCACCACCTAGAGTCCAAACAACAAGAATAATATAGCCCAGAAAGTTGAACAGTTGTCCCTTATTAAGCTTCTCCATAGTGTAGCGAGCAGCTTTCTGATGCTCTTCTAGTGAGATCTTGTCAGCGAATTCTTCCGGTACAGCATTAAAGTGTTTACCGATATGTTTAATATTTCTCTTATCTAGGTAAGCCTCAATTAATCCTTTGATACAAAGGACTGAAATAAATACTTTTGATGCGATCGTAAGATTGACCATATGCTTCCTTTTTTTTAACTTCTATATTTGTTATGACCTCTATATCATGACAAAAAAAAAGGTATTTGCCTATGAATGTTCACCAAATTTATACCGATTCACCTCTACGCAATTACAACTACATTGTCGAAATGGGCAATGCAGAAGTTGCTGTAGTTGATCCTATCTATCCCGAATTAATCAACGAATGGTTGGCCAATAATGATCGTCAACTTGCAGTGATTTTACTCTCGCATGGACACTATGATCACGTGGCAGGTGTTGAGGCATTAGTAAAAGAGCATGGCGCTCAGATCTGGGGCCATAAAGATAGTTTTGAAACAATTGACCGAATACTCGTTGATGGAGAAAGAATTTCAACCGCATTAGGGGAAATGGAAGTCATCGAGACTCCAGGACACACGATGGACCACTTATGCTTTCTATTTTTTGAATCAGCTAAGCAGGTTGAGATCATTACAATGGATACGATTTTTAATGCAGGCATTGGAAATTGTAAAAATGGCGGCAATCTTGAAGTCTTCGTTAAGACTATTTTAGCACTTAATGAAAGAGTCGAGGATCAGGTTATTTTATGGCCTGGCCATGATTACATTATTAACAATCTAAACTTTACCTTGGCCAATGACCCAGAGAATGAGGCAGCTAAAGAGTTACTTGAGCGAGTGCAATCTGAAGGTAGCATTGGATTTCAAACCAATTTTGAAACAGAAAGGAGAGTTAACCTCTTCTTGATGTCGAGTGATAAAGAAAGAATTAAAGACTTAAGAAAGAAAAGAGATAATTGGTAAATTAAAAACAATTAAAGGAGTTGATATGAGTTTTCCAAAAGTTGGAAATATGGCGCCAGCATTTACAATGCTTAACCAAGATGAGCAAAAAGTAAGCCTTAAAGATTTTAAAGGTGAGAAGAACGTTGTTCTTTATTTCTATCCAAAGGCGATGACACCAGGATGTACAACACAAGCTTGCGGTATTCGTGATTATAAGAAAGAGTTCGCAAAGGCCGATACAGTTGTTTTGGGTGTGTCTCCAGACGAGCCAGCACGTCTTGTGAAATTTATTGAAAAACAAAAACTGAATTTTGACCTTCTATCAGATCCAGAGCACAAGTCGATGGATAAGTATGGTGTTTGGGGACTTAAGAAATTCATGGGTAAAGAATACATGGGTGTTATCAGAACGACTTTTATTATTGGCAAAGACGGTCGTCTGAAATATGTAATGGATAAAGTGAAAACTAAGTCACACCATGAAGACGTACTTAACTGGATTAAAGAGAATCTATAGACTCTGTCTTTGAATTTTTAGAAGAGGAAGTATATGAAGGCCCTAATTTTATTTTTATTATTTTCAACGACTTATGCAGCAACAATTGAAGTGATGTCTTATAACGTTGAAAACTTATTCGATACGCAAAAAGATGAAGGAAAGAACGACTGGTCATACCTTCCAAAGAATACTAAAGGAAAAGTTGAAGCTTGTAAGAAGGTTTCATCTAAGTACCGTCGTGAAGAATGTTATTCTGCAGATTGGACTCAAGAGAAACTTGATCTTAAGCTATCTCAAATTAAAGACGTTGTTCTTAAAGAAAGAAAAAAACTTCCAGATTTATTAGTAGTTTCAGAAATTGAAAATGAAAACGTAATCGGACAACTTGCGAAAGTTTTAGGTTATAAGAAATTCTATACATCTAATTCACCGGACTACCGTGGAGTTGACCTTGCTGTTCTTTTTAATGAAACAAAAGATTTCAAGTATGTTTCAAAAAGAGAGCATGTTCTAAAGAGTGATTACTTAAAGAAGAGACCTTCTCGTAATATCTTTGAAGTACAATTTAAGTTAGGAAATAATGACTTATATGTTTTTGCTAACCACTGGCCAAGTTTAGGAAACCCTGATGAGGCAAGAGTAACAGCGGCAACAACTTTAAAATCTAGAATTGATGAAATCATGAAGAAAAATGCTAAGGCATCAGTTCTTGCTGTCGGTGACTTCAATACGATTCCAGAGCTAAAGGAAGCTGGCAATAAGCACCCAATGCGTGACGTTCTTTTAAAGGATGGAACGATAGTGGATGTTGAAAAGGTATTTCGCTCAGAAAAATCAAATGCAAAGAAAGTGCAAGAAATGCCACCGGGGACTTACTACTATGCTAAAAATTCTCAGTGGAATCACTTAGACCGCGTCTTTGTACCAAAGGTTATGCTAGGTGATAAGCATCCTATTAGAGTTGATTTAAAATCTTACAAGATTTATGCACCAGATTTTATTCGCCAACCTCAACCTCAAAGTGTTTATGAAGAAGACATTGAAGAGATGAGAGATCGCGGATTTAAAGTAGAGACAAAGAAAGTGCAAACAGCACCGAATCGTTATGATCACTTAGCAACTAAGAAAGCTAAGGCTGGATACTCTGATCACTTTCCACTTGTTTTCGAATTAAATTACTAAAAAAAGAAAGGCCCTTTAAAAGGGCCTTTTTTTATTTATCAAATACGCTGTTAAAATATAGTCTTGTACATTCTCTAACTGGATCAACACCAGCTGGGTTCTCTTGATAGAAATCCTTACACTTTTTCATGAAGTCTTGAGCATAAGTATCTTTCTTTTTTCTTCCGCGAAATTCAAAGTGAAAACCAACGTAATCAGGAGCAACAACTGGGTGAATCGACATATCCCACTTTTCGTTTCTTTCTGGGTTGTACTCACTTGCATAAATTAGTTTACCTGTTATGTGACCTACAAGAGCACCAATAGCAACATCACTTGCCCAGTGTGCACGGTCGTGAACACGTGACCAACCACCAATAGCTGCTGCTGTATACGCAAGAACAGGGATGAATTTTGATTCATCTTTGTAGTGTTCTGCAATTACTGTCGCAAATGTAAAAGCTGTCGTAGTATGTCCCGAAGGAAATGAAACGTTATCGTTATCCCAATTAAATCCAGTAAAATCATTCTTATCTTCTGTTTTGTTTGGTCTAACACGGCTAAAAGTCATCTTAGCAGCTCTTGTGATTAGTCCCGATAATACAGTTGCCTTAAGTGCAACTTTTGAGATTCTTTTGATCTCATCATTTTGAATAACAACACCTAGAGCGTAACCTGCGGCAGAAAGTTGGATAGGGTAACTTCCAGCTTTTTCACCCCAGAAAGCAATTTCTTCTGAAACTTCTGTACGATTGTCTTGAGCAAATTGCATTAACTCTTCATCGTTATTAAATAGTAAAATTGCCGTACCAGCAGTTGCTCCAATCAGTGCAAGCTCGCCATTTGTAAGGCCAACAGGAAGCGTTTGATAAGAAGGAGCGAAAGTATATTCACCGTAACGGTTAATAATTCCATCTTCGGCGTAGCGAGGTTGAAATACACTATCTTCTCCCATTCCTGGGCAGTGACCATCTCTTAAGAAATCTTCTACTAAGCATTCAGCTTGAGCATTAATTACGAATACTAGGCATGCCAATATTCTTAAAAACTTACGTCCTCTCATAAATTCTCCCTAAACAAAATTATATTTGTGCCATTATATCTTGATAGGTAAATCACTAGTGTGTTTTTGTTGTATTTACATAGGGGCTACAAATTTTAGACAGTTAGATGGCGGTAATATATTTCCTCAATTTTTACAGATAAAATTAAGTTAAAATAGTTGAATGAGGGGAATTTTAATTCTAATTTTAACTATTTACGGCCTATGTGCATATTCATCAAATGACTTTAAATACCAAGATCGTTCGAATGATTTTAAAGGGTTAGCTAAGTCCCTTATTGCTGAATATGAGTATCAGGACTTCAGTGGCTTTTATCAAAACTACTCAGAGCACTTCTTGGCCAATCAAGTTTTTACTAAAGGAAGTGAAAGGTTCTTAATTAAGCTTGGACTAGAGGCAGATTCTAATCATTTAAATAAATTTATAGAACTTGAAAGAGGAGAGGTTGTAAACTTCAATGTTAATAGCACTCCAGTATCTATCTATTTTGAAAATATCTCAAAAGTTGAAAAATATAAGATCGTAAAAAGTGTAAAGGGCTTTGTTGCAAAACAGATTAAGAAAGGTAGCTTTAAGAAGTACACTCTCTTAGATCTAATTATTCCAAAGGCCCACGCATTAGAGTGTGAAAATCAGCTTGAAGAGATTGTTAATATCAATGATCTCCAAGCTCCAATTGATAAGTTCAATAAAGACTATCTGATGTCACAAGCAAGTGGCTGTGTACAGAAGGCGCTTAGTGCTGCATGGGCAAGGACTGGCGGGCTTGTTCAAGATGTTGGAAGTGGGGTTTGGAATTTTATAAAATCTCCAGTTAAGTCAGCAAAGAAATTTTGGAATAGTGCAGTCGATACTTATGAGACAACAAAAGAATTCATTACGCAAATTGATGAAAGGTTGGCCGCTCTTGGGGATGCCCTTGGCGCTATGTCAGTTGAGTCGCAAGTTCAATTAGTTTGTGCACTTGTGGGGAATTTAGGATCTAACGTTCTTCTTAATGTTATTATGAAAGGTCCACTAGGTCTTGCTAATGCTATGACTTCGTTAGCGGACTTATCAAAAAGGGTGACATCATCAGCAAAATTTCTCCAACTTCTTGATCAGTTAAAGAATGTTGGAAAGTTAGGAAAGGATAAAGTCGGGGAATTGATTAATAAAGTTCTTACGACAAATAATAAAGAGGGTCTTGATAAGGTAAATTCTCTTTCATCAGCTAATTACGTAAACCTTACAGTGGAGTATGCAGCATGCGCGCTTTAATTATATCAATACTCATCACTTCTAATTTCAATATTGCTGCTTCAGGAAAGAAGTGCAAGGATCTAGATGAAAAGGTTACAAGAGCGATCGAGTCTCAAAAGATAATGAGTCAAAGAGGAATTAAAGGCGAGATTAGACAGGAGATGACAAGTCTTCTTGATCGAGGTGTTGAGATCGATCCAATGTTTTTTCAACAGATGATTTATCGTAAAGGGTTCAAAACAAGTGGCTTTAAAGACAAAGGCCTTCTTGTGGGGCACGCAAAGAAGCACGGTGATGAATTTAACTTTGTAAGTGATAAGCAATACTTAAAAAATGCAGAGAAGTTTGCTCGCTCTAGTGATGATAACATCATCTCATTTAGAAGTAAGAATGATATTTATCGCTACAATCCAGTTTCAAACGAGTTTCAAGTTATCGAGCGCTCTGGAAAGGTCATCGGTACCTATTATAGGCCAGATCTAAGAAAGCTAAATGCTGCACGAAAACGAGAGAATTTACCCCCATTTAAAAGTGTAACTGAATGGTTCATTAAGAATAAATGGGAGCGTTTTGTTTTAAATAGTGATTTTAAAAAATAGAGAATAAATCATTAAAAATTTTGAAAGCATAACTTTTTGTGAATGCTTCAAAGTTAGTAAATCTCTTTTCAAAACTTTTTTCTTTTGAATTCTCTTGATACAGGTAAGCTGTTGCAGCTTCTGCAAACATTTCTTCAGGTGAAACTGTCGAGTATGCAGAAGGGAAGTTATCATACACTAATAAATCATTAGTATTTGTTAATCTTAGTTTGGCTTCAGAAAGATTAATTTCTGGATAATGTTGGTCGTTATTATGCTGATATGTAAAGTATCTTTCATTTAAAGACCAACCAACAGAGCTGATGAAATCTTGATATAGCTTTGGATTTTCTTTTTGAACAAAGTGAAAGAACTCATGTGTAAGTGTTAGATTGATTTCTTCATCATTCTTTAATTGATCTTTATAGATAACAACTTGTTTCCACTCTTCATCATACTTACCTTTTGTAAGCCAGTTCGTTGGATGTGTTGTTTCAAAAATGACGAATTTTAAATTTTGCGTTGTCTCAGTAAAGCCAATGTCGAGTAACTCTTTAACAAGACGGATTTGTTTCAAACTAATTTCTGCAGCTGGGATGATTAGGACATTATAATCATCATAAATCTCAAGTTGTAATGAACTTGCCTCAGATCTCTCTTCGTCAGTAATATTGTCGCTAAACTCAAAATCAACAAAGTCGATAATGCCATTGTTATTGATATCACTTCCTACTTTTGATTTATCCTCTGGAAATTCATCAATGATATTGTCGTAACCATCACCATCAATGTCATTATCCATAGCATCTGGGATTCCATCGAAGTCTTGATCGAGAAAGATGAAGTAGTTATCATTTCTAATCACATCTTTTTCTATGAAAGTTTGATTAATTGTATAGCGAAGCTTTTCATTAATAGAAATGAGATTGAAAGTTATTGAAAATGCACTTTTTGCAAAAAGCATCGAAATAGCGAAAATCCCTAAGGGCCAGAGTTGGCCCCTTAGAGAATTCTTAAATATGTTTTTTTTATTGAAAATCATTTAGCTAGTTAGTCCATTTCTTAGTGGTAGTGAGCTGACCAAATATCTGCCCATGCTTCAATAAAACCACCATGTCCACCAACTAGTGCATAAGATAGGATCGCAGCAGGGAAGTATAGAGGTCCAAGTAGTGCCGATTGTTTAG
Source organism: Halobacteriovorax sp. DA5 (assembly GCF_002903145.1). NCBI lineage: Bacteria > Pseudomonadati > Bdellovibrionota > Bacteriovoracia > Bacteriovoracales > Halobacteriovoraceae > Halobacteriovorax > Halobacteriovorax sp. DA5. The sequence goes on from NZ_PPDJ01000001.1 coordinate 275,080, forward strand.
CATGACCAGCTTCGTGTCCAGAAGCGAAACGGTATCCTGAGCAGAAGTCTAATTCAAAAAGTCCTGCAGACATTTTACCTGGAACAATACCAAGTCCACATACGTCAGCGTAGATCTGCATTTTTGAAGCAGCAATTCTGATACGTGGAAGATCAAATTCAATCATTCTTGCATAACGGTATGGTGTTACTGCTTCAAGGAAGTTTATGAATAAGTTAACTCCACGGCTTACTGGAACTAGTAGTACTTTAGTTGCAACAAATGCTCCACCAACCATTGTGTTAATTAGACCCCAAGAAAGGTTTGAGGCAACAACAAATAGGTGCATAAGAGGGTGATCTGGATTCGCTGGGTCAAATAAAAGTGACTTCTTTCCAAATACATTTTCGTAAGTCATTAGGGCCTTATCAAATTCAGCTCTTTGCTCTTGTGTTAGAGCTTCTTTTTTATACTCACTGAATTTTTCAAGTTTTTCAGCATTTTCTTGCTTCCCAGTATTAAGAAGATTGTTGATATTTTCACTTAATTCTGGAGAAAGAATATTTGCATCTCTCATCGCCTTTAGCTTAGTAAGAGTCTTCTTAGCATCTTGGTCGATGATTTTCATCATTCCGATATAGGCCATATGCTGTTGAAGAACTTCAAGTTTGAATGCTTCATCATTTTCAGTAAAACGTTGCATTTTATCAGAAGAGATCTCTTCGATATAACCGATTGAACGTTTTGAATAACCTTCACTTAGATTTCTCATATAAGTAAGAGAGTAGAGTGCAAGAACTTCATTCTGCGCCATTTGTTCTGGTGTATTAATGAGACGATTATTTTCATCTTTACGGTAAGAGTCTTTTCCAGCATCAAAAGTAATCGCGTGAATATCAAGTGTTAGATCTTTTACTTGCTTCATCCAATTACGAATTTTCTCTTTACTCTCATTATATTTTTCAACTGTACGAACTCTTCTTTTGCGATCGTTAGAGCCATAAGTTTGTTTCGAATCAGTCCATGTCTCAAGCTTTGGAGCACTATTAATGAGTTTCGCAATTTGCTCAGATTTAATCTGTAACTCATTTGCCATCATAAGTTTAGAGTCAGATAAGTTTGATTTTTCAGAGCTTTCAAGGCTTAGCTTGAAATCATTAAAATGATTGTTGATGCCTTTATTGGTAACGACCTTACAAGATGCCATTTGAAGGCAGGCCAATACACATAGGGTAGTATTAGCAACTTTTTTAATTGCTGGTGACATAATCTCTCTCCGTTTTTTGGTTTACGGTTTTTTGGGAGTTATATCATTTAATTTGATTGAGTTAGTCGGGTTTGAAAACTTCTCGTAGATGTACAAAATTTAGTCAATAAATTGAAGATCAATTTCTTGAGCTAATTTATTCAGTAAGTACTTAACTTCAGGCACAAGACTAGGGTGTGCTTGAACAATAATGTCGCGATGGCCTTCGTGCTTGTCGCCTTCGATTGTTGAGTAGAAACATAGGCCTTCATTTGCTTCAAGTTGAAAGTAGAAATATGCTGATTCTTTCTTTGGTACTCTTACAATTGTTTTAAATATCTCACTCATAAAATACTCGACAAGTTTGTTTTTTATTTAGTTATTTGGCTTGGCAGTCTTTGCCTATGCACGAAATTTCATTGACTTAAACGCTTTGTAACCTAAAATATTATTAAAGGCCACTCTTTTATCAAGTCATGGAGGACTACAAGTGAAAGATTTCAGGAAGAGATTTCCACTCACTTCAGTATTAATTTTAGCTTTGGCAACGACATCTTGTTCGTGGTCAAAAAGAAAAACTCTTTTTGATGAAGAAGGCTATCCAATTGAAGAAGATAAGCAAGTAGCAGCTAAACAACAAATGGTTCCAAAGGCCCAGTACGATCAACTTCTAGAAAAGTACGACAAGCTTTTAAAAGATACTAAAGCACCAAGCTTAGCAGAGCAATACAAGGCCAAAGGTGGCAAAGAGTCTGCCGAGCAAGTACAGCTGAGTATGATTGATGATCTACAAGGTGCAAAAGGTAATAATGTTGCTGAGACTGTAGATGTTTTTGCTAATGAAGTGGTAGCACAAAAGAAGCAAGAACAAACTGACGATGTTCTTCTACAAAAAGAATTAAATCTTTTAAAACAGGCCGAAGGTTTAATGGCCCAAAATCGCCTTGATCAATCGTTAACAATTTTAAAAGATCTTGAGGGGTCAAGACATAGCCAAATTAAAGTAAGAGCAAAGTTTTATCTAGCAGAAATGCTTTTTGCACAACAAGAATTTGATCTTGCTATGCAATTATATGAAGAAATTCTTAGACAACACGCTTTTTCAGGTCTTGTTATTAAGAGTTTAGGAAGACTAATTGTTTGTACAGATAAATTAAAATTAGCAAAGAAGAAAGAGAAGTATTATTCAATCCTTCACGATTTCTTTGGTGAAGCATAGGGCATAGTTTGAAGAAGAAAAATCTAAGCTTATTCTTTTGTATCGTATCTCTTCTCATGAGCATGGGACAAGTGCGTGCGCAAGATGATCTTAAGGATCTAGAGCTTTTAGATGATAAAGACCTTCTTATGCTTTTAGAGGAAGAAACAGATCAGCCTCAGCAAACGGATGTTTCAGATGAAGTCCTTTCAGACGAATTAAATTCAATTAAAAGTGATCAAAAGAAAACACTTCCTGGCGAGGAAGTTCTTACTGATGAAAATCTTAAAAAGATTGATGCTAATAATTTAGAGAACGCAGATAATCTTGAAGAGATTGATATACTTGCAAAAGATGTTGATACAAAAACACAAGAGTCTAATGTTGATATTGTAGAGCCTGAAAAAGCTGCACAAAAAAATGTTAGTAATCAAAATGTAACAATTGATAAAAATCTTTTTAATGTAGGAAAGGAAGAGAAAGAGCTTCTAGATCTTGCAAAATTTGTTGAAAAGAAAATTCCAGAAGAAGAGTGGAATGAGCTTGCAACAGCTGCAAAAGTCGATAAGTATATCGTGCAAGATGGCGACTGGCTTTGGAAGATTTCACAAAATCTTTTTGGATCAGGTTTTTATTATTCAAAAATTTGGTCGATGAACCCTCAGATTACAAATCCACACGAAATTGAGCCAGGACAAGTTCTAGTATTTTCTACTGGTAGTGAGAGTTCTTTTCCAAAAGTTGCCTTTGGTTCTTTTGAGGATGATGGAAGTCAAGTTCGTCGTTCTGAGAACGTTAAGGTTGCTTCATCTGGTGCATTCTCAGCATATGGTGACGATATAAAATCAGATTGGTTAAAAGAGAGAAGGACACTTGTAAACAAAGGTGCATTCTTTCAATCACTAACAGAGTCTTCTTATGATGATGTTCTTTCAATGACTGAGATTGAGTTAAATACTGATTATAAAAAGTATGCGCCACCAATTTCTCGTATCATTATTGAAGAGCCAGATACTCAATATGACAAAAATGGTATTTCTTCGATTGAAAGACAAGAGATCACTGTTTCTCATGGATTCTATTTAAATACTTTTCTTACAACTAATCATATTCAAGATTTAGGTTATATCTCAGATAAGCAAGACGAGTCGGTTTTAATTCACAAAGACCAACATATCTACGTTAAGTTTGATAAGAGTGTACAGGTTAGGCCAGGTGATAAGTTTTCAATTTATCAACCAGATGGAAAAGTATCTCACCGTATCTCGGATCGTGAAGGTTTACGCTATACAATTCTTGGTCAAGTTAAGGCAATTCGTGAGTTAGAAGATAATAAGTGGGAAGTTGCTGTTGACGAAATTGTTGAAACTATTGAGCGTGGAGCTAGGCTTACTGTTTATACTCCAAAGATTGCTAAGATCTTTAAGACTTATAACCCACGTCGTATTGAAGCTGCGATTATCGGTTCTTATAAGCAACAAGATCGTGGGCTTGCCCTTGGAAGTGTTGTCTATTTAGACAGAGGTCGAGTTGACGGAGTTGAGCTTGGAAATGTTTTTGAAGTTTACTCTTTTATGGATAGAGGAACAGGAAAACAAATTAGTTCACAACCTACTTATGTAAAAGGTGAGGCAACTGTTATTACTGTAACTGATAACTTTGCTACGGCAGTTGTTTCTTATAGTAACTCAGGGCTTGATCTTGGAGATATTGCTCTGACAAAATCTGAAGCGACAGCAAAGATGGCCGAGCAGTTACACAATAACACACGTGCAAAGAATCTTGGTAAGCAAGAAAACCTTGCTCTTGAAGAACTTGATGTTGAGCTAAACTTAGACAATCTTGGGGAAGATCTGCTTAAACAAGTTGATGAAATTCGTCTTGAAGAGGATGAACTTGAAGAACTTGAACGCCAAGAAAGAGAGAAGTCGATCATTAAGGAACAAGCTCGAGATCTTAAAGAACTAGAGAAGCTTGAGAAAGAATTGATTGATGCTGAAACAAAATTAAATGAGCAAAAGATCGACGAAGATACTTACTTAGAGCGTCAAGACCTGAATTTAATTGAGAAAGGTGTGAAGGCTAAAGATCCTAACGCACTACCTTCAATGAATGAAATTGAATCACAAGAAGGTCTAAAATATATGGATGAAGATCTGAACACTAAGGAAAACCCTTACGGATTGACTCCATATGACATCGAAGAAATTGAAGAACTATTGAATAGTGACTCAAATTAATCTATGCTAGCAAAAAATATGTTAAGATACCCTTGGTGCGTTCCTGTAACGCACCTTGTTTTTTTATAACAGGAGAAAGTGAACGTCATGACACAATCAGAAGTTGTGAGTGAAGCTACAACAAATGCTGCCTCTGACAAGGCCTCGAAAAAAGTAGCAAAAAAAACAACAAGTAAAAAGAAAACAACAAAGAAGAAGACTGCCAAAAAAACAGCAAAGAAAGCTGCTAAAAAAACGGCCAAAAAAACAGCAAAGAAAGCTTCTTCATCTAAAGAAAAAGACTACAAACTAGTCATCGTGGAATCACCTTCAAAGGCCAAAACGATTAAGAAATATCTTGGCCGTGGTTTTCAAGTTGTTGCCTCAAACGGACACATTAAAGACCTTCCAAAGTCTAAACTAGGTGTTGATATCAAAGAAAACTTCGAGATCGACCTTGTTCCTATAGCTGGTAAAGCAGCAAAAATCGAAAGAATTCAAGAATTAGCAAAAGATGCAAGTGAAATCTTCCTGGCACCCGACTTGGACCGTGAGGGAGAGGCCATTGCATTCCATCTTGCTGAAGAAATTGGTAAGCGTAAAAAGATTAGAAGAGTAATCTTCAACGCCGTTACTAAGAATGCTGTAACGAATGCCGTTGAGAATCCAGTAGAGCTAAATGTTAATATGTATGATGCCCAAAAGACTCGTCGAGTTCTTGATCGTCTAGTGGGTTATAAGATTTCACCAATCCTTTGGGATAAGGTTCAACGTGGTATTTCTGCTGGGCGAGTTCAGTCGGTTGCCCTTAGAATTATTGTTGAAAGAGAAGACGAAATTAAAGCTTTTGTTCCAGAGCAATGGTTTTCTATCCATGGTGAAATGGAAAAAAATGGAACTCTTTTTGAATTCAAATACTATGGTGAAGATGCCAAGAAGAAAACAGAACTAACTGATGAAGAGTTCACAAAACAAATTGTAAAAGATGTTAATGGGAAAGAGTTTGAAGTAATTGACGTTAAGAAACGTGAGAGAAAACAAAACCCAACACCTCCTTTTACGACATCAAAGCTTCAACAGGAAGCTGCCAATAAGTTAGGCTTCACGGCAAAAAGAACTATGATGGTTGCGCAAAAACTTTATGAAGGGATTGCAACAACTGACTTTGGTACAGTCGGTCTTATTACTTATATGAGAACGGACTCTGTTAGAACTGAGCCTGAATCATTAAATGCACTACGCGAATACGTAAAAGATCAATACGGTGAAAAGTATTTATCACCGGAGCCTATTGAATATAAGAAGAAGGGAAGTAGTAAGGTTCAAGATGCCCACGAGGCCATCAGACCGACATCTCTTGAATATACTCCAAATCAGCTAAGAGGTGATTTAGAGCCAGATGAACAAAAACTTTATGAGCTTATTTGGAATAAATTCATCTCTTCTCAAATGAGCCAAGCTGTTATTGATCAAACGGCCGTAACTTTTGAATGTGAAGGTCACTTCTTTAAGGCCAATGGTTCAATCATTAAGTTTCCAGGTTTTAGAACTGTTTATATGGAAGCTGCTGCAGAGAAAGCTTCTCGTCGTGGTGGAAATGATGATGAGGATGATAACGACACACCAAAGGCAACAGGTGAGCTACCAGTTATTGAGGTCGGCGAACAAATGCCAGCAAAAAATGGACCTGCTGAGCAGGAACATTGGACTTCTCCTCCTCCACGCTTTAATGAAGCCTCACTTGTTAAGGCTTTAGAAGAGCAGGGAATTGGACGACCATCGACATATGCTTCAATTATTTCAAATATTCAAGATCGTGGTTACGTTGAAAAGGTTGAAAACCGTTTCATGTCAACTGAGCTTGGAACTGTTGTTTGTAAAATGCTTATCGAATCATTCCCAGATGTCATGAACGTTGCTTTTACGGCCAATGTAGAAAAGCTACTTGATAAGATTGAAGACGGTGAAATTAAGTGGAAGAAGGTACTTAAGGAATTCTGGCAAGGTTTTGAAAAGACTCTTGAAAAAGCAAAAGAGGAAATGAAAAACCTCAAGAAGCAAGAAATCCCAACTGGAATTCACTGTGAAAAATGTGAAGACGGAGAGTATCTGATTAAGTGGGGACGTAATGGTCAGTTCCTTGCTTGTCGTAACTACCCGGATTGTACTTCTACTCACGATTTTAAAAAGCACCTTGACGGTAAAATTGAAATACTTCCAAAAGATTGGTTTAGAGATCCGTGCCCTGAGTGTGGAAAACGTCTTGAGGTTAAAAAAGGTAAGTTTGGTCGCTTTGTTCGTTGTGAAGAATATCCAAAATGTGAAACGACACTTCCATATACAATCGATGTAACTTGTCCAAAATGTAAAAAAGGAAAGTTTGCTGAGAAGAAATCTCGTTATGGGAAGATCTTCTACGGATGTACGAATTATCCTGAATGTGAAACAGCTCTTTGGAATGAGCCTAAAGTAATGGATTGTCCTGCTTGTGGATTTGGCGTAATGGGCGTTAAAGAAACAAAGAGATGGGGAAAACAGCTTCAATGTCCTGAGTGTAAACACTCTGTTGATTGGGAAGATACTCCATTTGCAAAAGAAGAAGCACAAGAGAATAAAGAGTAAATAATATGATCAATAAAAATATGGCCCTTGTTTTTTGCAAGGGCTTTCTTATGGGCATTGCCGACCTAATCCCAGGTGTATCTGGGGGAACAATTGCATTTATAACTGGTATTTATGACAAGCTTCTTGAGACTGTTGCGGCCATTGATAAAAATCTTATCAAAGATGTGGTGACATTAAATTTTAAAAATGTTTCAGAGAAGATCGATTTAAAATTCATTATACCTTTGGCAATAGGGATACTCGGTGCCATGCTTTCTTTAGCAAGGCTAATGCACTATCTAATCAATTATCACCCTGTTCCTACATGGGGATTATTTCTAGGTTTAATCTCAGCTTCAATCATTGTGATTGCAAGAGACTTAAAGGATCGTAAGAGCCCTGTGGCCCTAGCGATGGTGGCCCTAGGTGGAGCTATTGGTTTTGCTATTACACAACTTGTTCCGGTAACAACTCCAACTGACTTGTGGTTTATTTATATTTGTGGCCTTATCGGAATTACGGCCATGATCCTTCCTGGTATTTCAGGTTCATTCATTCTTTTAATTTTAGGAAAGTATGAATACGTAACAGGTGCTCTAAAAAATCCATTTCAAGAAGGTGCTCTCGTTATCATTGGTGTCTTTGCTCTTGGCTGTTTAACTGGTCTTGTGAGCTTTTCTAAGGTTTTAAACTTCTTTATGAAGAATTTCCGCGAGCGCACAATGGCATTTTTAGTAGGGATTCTTCTTGGAACTTTATCTAAGGTTTGGCCTTGGAGAGAAGTGACAAAGTCTGTTGTGATTCGTGGCAAGACGAAGGTCTTATCAGAGAGCCTTTATTTTCCAACGGCCCTGACAACAGAAGATATTCTTGCTGTTGCGCTAGTTGTCATCGGCTTCTTATTTGTCTTCATTCTCGAGCGTGGCGCGAATAGAAACAACTAAAAATATTGTCTAGTTTAGTGACTTGACCTTTTATTTAATTCTCATTAACATCCGTTTGGTAATTCAAACAAAAAGTTTAATAGGAGAATAAATGAAGAAGTTGTTTATCGCTTTAATTGCAGCAACTACAGTTAGTGCTGCTACAACACAAGAGTTAGAGAGAAGAATTGATATTCTTTCTAAAGAAGTACAAAGTATGCAAGCTAAGGGCCTATCGTCAAAGGTTAGCCTTGGTGGTTACGGTGAGATTATCTACACTGACAATAGTGAAGGTACTGCACAGTGGGACACGTTAAGAAACGTTCTTTACGTAGGTTATCAGTTTAGCGACAAATGGTCTTTCATGACTGAGATCGAAATTGAGCACGCTGATGAAATCTATACTGAATTTGCAGAAATTCGTTATGCTCACTCTGATCTTTTAAATTTTAAAGCAGGTCTTTTACTTACTCCAATCGGTATCGTAAACACTGAGCACGAGCCAACTCGTTTTATTGGTGTTAAGCGTCCAAGACTTGAAAATGCAATTATCCCAACAACAATGCGTGAAAACGGTCTAGGTATCTACGGTACTTGGAATAATCTTGAATATAAGTACTATATCATGAACTCTCTAAAGTCTTGGGATGGAACGAATGGTTTCTCTGAGACAGGTGTACGTGGTGGACGTCAAAAAGGTGCTCAAGCTCTTGCTGGTCACTGGTCACACGTTGCTAGAGTTGACTATGGTTTTGACTTTGGTCTAGATCTAGGGACATCAATCTATGTAGGTACAACTAACGGTGCAGCACAAGGTGAGCACAATATCTACGATGTTCATTTAGCATATAACTACAAAGGCCTAACAGTGAAGGCATTATATGTTTACTCAACTCTTGATGGTAAAGAATTCTCAGCAGCAACATCAAAAGTTGTAGCTGACGTAATGCAAGGTTATTATGTTGATCTAGCTTACAATATTACTCATGGTAAAACTTACTCAATTATGCCATATGTAAGATACGAAAGTTATAACACTCAAGATGAAGTTGACTCATCTGTTGGTGTAGCTGATAAAGCAAACGATAAAGAAAATATCACAGCTGGTATTATGTATAAGCCACTTGATAAAGTTTCTTTCAAAGCTGATTTCACAAAACTAAACAATGCATCTAATGCAGGTGAATCAGAAGAAGTAAACTTCGGGATCGGATGGGAATACTAAGATTTTCAAATCTATTCAATATAAAGGCAGTAAAGGGGATTTTCCTCTTTACTGTTTTTTTATTTCTGGCAAAGGGAGAAGCTTTTGCTGGAATCAAGGAAACTCTTTCAAAGAAGTATCCTGGTTGTTCGTTTGTTGAGAAGTCTAAATTCTTAACAGATAAAGAGTTTGAAACAATCAAATCGAAGTATCCTACACGTGATATTCGTCGTTTTTACTCGTTTTTTAAGAGAGAATGTAAGAATGAAACGTCTTATGACTTCGTCTTTACAGATACTGTTCGAACGAAGAATCAAGTTCTCCATGTTCACGTGGTTAAAAATAATATTGAAAGTTTAGCGATTGTTAAATTTGAAGAGCCTTCAGAATATAAGGTGAAATCAAATTGGCTATCTCGATTTAAATCTCAGAAGCCCGATTCAATTGATATTGTTTCGGGGGCAACGCTTTCTTCAAATAGTACAAAATTTTTAGTATGGTTGTCGCTATATCTCCAAAAAGATATAATCTAGTTTAAGCTATGACTCCTTCAGAAAAGAATAACCTATTTACCTCAAATTACTTCATTGTTGTTACTGGTACAATCTATTTTGTGGCCAAGTACTTTATGGAGATTCAAGGAGAGTGGGGAGTTGAAACTCATCCTCTTTCTATTTGGATGCAAAAACTACATATCTTGTCGGTACCTTTTCTACTATTCTTTGTCGGTACAATCTTTTCAAATCATATCTACAAAAGAATTCTAAGTGGTTATAAAAAATCTCGTACATCAGGAATTTTTCTTATAGGACTCTTTGTTGCTATGAGTTTATCGGGTTATCTAATTCAGGTAAGTGATAATGATCTTTTAAGGCAATGGTCGGCCTATATCCACCTAGGAGTATCTTTAGTGTGGAGTATTGGCTTTACTTACCATCACATAACAGCAAATCGTTAAATTGAATTAAGACTGTTTTAGTTTACGATCAACCATTTCACCAATTACGTGAGGGCGAACTAAGTGGTAGGCGTAAAACATATGAAGACACCTAAGGTGATAAAAGTCTCTAAGTCCTCCGATTCCAGTATCTGTAATCATCGGCATCATATTATCTGGTAATTCGAGATTCATTTCTTTAAAGAGTTTTACTCTTTCATCACGATATGATTCATGAATAGCTTTAACTTTCTCTTTAAGTTCTTCATCTGCATCAATCATTGCTTGAAGTTCTTTTGTAAATCCTTGTCCCTCAATCTGACTAATGGCCTTGTAAACAACAGGATCAACTAGCCAGTAGATTGTTGGAAATGGAACCTTATCAACAACTGGAGTAACCTTTATTGAAGCAGGCCTTGCATCAGCTGTTCTTGCTGAAACCTCAAGAATACCTCTGGCCTCTCTTTTTAGAAAAGCTTCAATTTGTTCAATATCTTTATCAGTTACTTGTGTGTTCAAAATAGAGATGCTCCTATTGTGTAAAAAATTGAGAATGAATTAATATCTTCTCGTGCACTTTGTTCTTGCAGAATTTCTACTTTCGTTCGGTTTGTACGATCGACTAAAGTCGCCTTGTATGATCGATAAGCGGCAACTGAAACTTCTGCAAAGAATGGAAAGTGATCAACTGTCTTTACTTGTTCAACGCCGATCGCAAGTGCTCCACCAAATGAATCATAATTAATCTTAAGTGACTTACCATTAGTATTAATATTAAAGTCATCTAGGTCAAGTGAGTTTAGAAGCCAGCTAGGGCCAAATTTGACATATGCTTTGAAAGTTTTGAATCCAATAAAGTCTAAAAAATCAATTTCGTAAACATCTGAGTTAATTCGTATCGTAGGAGTGATATTAAAGGATCTAAAATTTCCTTCGCCTTCAAGAACTCTATTCTCGTATGCGAAACGTAAGTCTCGTCCTCGCCCAAATGTTGTATGTGACTCAAGTCCAATCTCAATTCTTTCTAAGCGAAATGAAAATTGTGTATACATTCCAAGCGCTTTTGATTCTTCACGGTCTTCGATATCGTATTTATTTTCGTACTGATCGTCATCTAGCTCGTTAAAGATAGTATTTTGAAAAGTTACCCCTGCTCTTAGATAAAACTCATAAGGTCCTTTTTGTGCATAGGCAGAAGTTATAGAAAGTATGAATATTATGATCAGTTTAAAATTCTGCATGAAAGTAATATCCAATTGATTTCTTATCAATATTTGGCGCAATGACTGCGTATGATGTCCCTTCAAAAATTGAAGGAAATAAAGTCATCGGGTTAATAAGGTGACCAAAGAAATGCCCAACTTTACTATCTCCGTTAAGAAGTTGCATTGATAGTTTTTCGAATCCATAGCCCATAACCGCACCTAGTACAGGTGTTTGATAAAGGTCTTGAACAGAAGCTGGTTCAGTATAAACTTCGATGAGAAACTCAAAGATTGTGCTTGAAACAAAAGTTAGTGCCAGAGCATCAGCGTATCGATAATTTCGGGCTCGATAGTAAAGAAACATTTGAGAGCCTGTGTAAGGGTGAACCATATAGTTCCAAAAAGGCTCATCACGATCAAAAACTATTTTTCCAAAATTACTTCGGTAAACATCCCATGAACCTTCTTCTCTTACTGTATCCCATTGAGTTATTGGATAAGCGATTAAAGAGATACCAAAGACGAATCCAACATCTTTAAAAATTTCTTCTTTAGTATGGTCTCGATCTTGGTAGAAATACTCTGTTTTTGCAAAAGAAGTTCTTTGCAGTGACAGGGCAAGTAATGTAAAAGATATAGAAATAATAAAGCTTTTCACGATGTGTTCTTATATAAATTAAGCTACATTATGGCCAATAATACATTGCGATAATTAAGCCAGTTAATCATAAATATGAAAAAATTAATCTATTCTTTAATAATTTTATTTACCTCTGTTCAAGTTATAGCTCAAAACTCAAATTATCTTATTTTTAATGAGAAAACCGATGGTCCTTGGTTTCCAATTCAGCTCTATATTAACGGTTCATTTGATGTCATTCAAAATCCTTACTGGTTCAATCAGAAGGACTATTTTGAGAAACATAAGATTGTTTGGAACAAGGTAAAAGATCCTATTCATTCGATTAAGAAGAATGGTGGCCTTGATACTTTATTAAAGGAAGAGTTTCTAAGTAATCGCGTCCTACCTAATATTTTTTTACATACATTCGGTGGAGCTTACGAGACTAAGAAGCTCATGGAATATTCTGATTACTATGGAATTAAATGGGCCAAGACTTTTTCGTTTATTGTGACCTATGCGATGCACTTTGGTAATGAGGCCAATGAAACAACTCAACCTGAAGTATCTGCACTTGATCATATTGCAGACTTATATATCTATGACGTGGCGGCATTTCTACTTGGATTAAATGATCCATTTATGAATTTCATGGTTGATGAAATGGGGATGACAACTTGGCACTTCATGCCAGTCTATGATGTTGAGCATGAGGACTTTTTTAACGTTGGCCTAAATTATATTATGCGTCCTAAGCTTCTACACTTTAATAAGTTTAGGCCGCTCCTTTATATGGGAATGATGAATCTAGTAGGGCTTACTTACGATAACGGAGACCTTTCTCATTCTGTTGCTGCGGGGATGGCCTTTACTGATCCACTAGAGCAGAAGGGGCGCTTTGCTTATGGTTACTTTCTTGAAACCATGGGAAGACAAGCTGCGTCACTATTAATGAACAGTTCTGAAGACTTTAGGGTTCGTTTAAATCTATATCCTGCATTATTTCATTTCTATGCTGATAGCGCATCTAACTTCGCTCTAATGCTAGGGCAAACGAAGAATGATGACTTTGCCTTTGGAATAAATTATGAGCTGCCAATAAGTATTGGGAATCTTAACTAGGTTAAGATTAGCTTGCTTGCGTAATGCTGAAAGCGTACTATAGATGCGAAATATAGGACGATTTATGACGGTTAAAATTAATAAGCAAGCACTCAAAAACTATCAAGAAAAATACGGAAGTGATTCAATCCTTAATGTAAATAAAGGACTTGAGAAAGAGGGCCTTCGTGTAATGGTTGAAGATGGCAAGCTTTCAAGTTCCGATCATGACCCAAAATTTGGTTCAAAACTTCTTCATAAATGGATAACTACCGACTTTGCAGAAAGTCTTCTTGAGTTCATCACTCCTGTTTCAAAATCAAATGATGAAACTTTAAAAACTCTGGGAAATCTTCAACACTATGTTTTAGAACAAGATTCAAGTGAAGTCATTTGGCCATCATCAATGCCTTGTATCTTACCGGAAGATAAAGATATTAAGCTTGCTTACTACGGAGAGAGTAACTCTGGCCGTTTAAAGACTCTTTATCGCTCTGGTCTTGGCCTTCGCTATGGAAGATCAATGCAGGCGATTGCGGGACTTCATTACAATTTTTCAATGACAGATGAATTTTGGAAAAATTGGCATGAGTTAAGTGGAAGCTCTTTATCGCTTCAACTTTTTATTAATGAGGAATACTTAAATCTTTGTCGAAACTTTAGAAGTTATTCAAATATTCTCTTATATCTTTTTGGAAACTCTGTTTCTGTTCATGAGTCCTTCCTTAGTGGTAAGAAACATTCACTAGATGTGATTCATGAAGATGAGAAATATGGCAAAACTTTTGGCTCGAAAGAAGGGACATGCTTAAGGATGGGGGGACTTGGTTATACAGGTGCTTCTCAAAACGGTATTCGAATTTGTTACAACGGTCTTGATAGTTATTGCGATAGTTTAGAAGAAGCTCTGCAAATGAATTTTGCAGATTTTGATAAGATTGGTTTAAGGAATGAGAAAGGAGAGCTTCAGCAAATTAGTACTCACATTCTGCAAATTGAAAATGAATTCTATTCAATCATTAGACCTAAAAGAATTGCTCCTCCTGGCAAGAGTGCTCTTGCTAGCCTAAGAAGCAAGGGGATTGAATATATTGAGGTTAGACTTCTCGATCTCAACCCATTTGCAAAGAATGGAATTACCAAAGTTCAAATGGACTTCTTAGATGCGTTCTTATTGTCGTGCCTATTCTTGCGAGCGGATAGATGCAATCGTGAAATTTATAATGAGATTGAGAATAATAATCAGCTTATTGTTAAACAGGGAAGAAAGCCTGGCCTAGAAATTAGCGTTGATGGTGAGAAAAGAAATTACCAAGAATATCTAACAACATTCTTTAATCAAATGGCCGAAGTCATTGAAGCTATATCAGATGGTGAGCGTAAGAAAGCATTACTTTTTGCTATTGAAGAGCAACGTAAGTTAATTGATCCTGCTAACACTCTTTCACAAAAAGTATTTGATCTTGTTTCAAAGAAAGGTCATATTCAGGCGATGAAGGATCTTGCGCTAGAGCATCGTAAGGAGCTGGCCGCTGTAGAAGTAAATCATGTATTTCAAGAAGAATTAGAGCTTGAGAAGAATGCATCGATGCAGCGTCAGGTGGACTTTGAGAAATTAGACGACGTAGACTTTGAAGAATACGTCGCCGCTTATGTTGCTTCTAGTTTTTCAAAATAACGATTGAATAAAAGTTAGCACTAAGTAAATTAAACCAAATGCAATTGCTAGTAATGTTAGATTTACTGTATGTTTAATAATTTTATATAGCGCCAGGTTTGTTTCTTTTAGAGTTCTTACTTTTAAAAGAGTAGGTGTTACTGCTCCAAAGATGGCATTAACTAGTCCTCTTTGATCTCCCGGAACATTTGGAACGAGAGTAATTCTCATAATCAGCTTAAAGATAAAGTTAATGATTTTTCCTATGATATTCGTTGGGCGATCAACTTCAAGCATAAGGATAATTCTTTCATTTTCAGAATTGTTGAAAGCAAAGTGAAGATAGGTCTCATCAAATAGTAGGGCCTCTCCATCGCGCCAAGAATAGTCAGTTCCATCAATATTAATATAACAACGATCATCGTTAGGTGTTTTTAAACCTAAGTGGTAGCGAAGTGAAGTGGCAACTGGATCTAAGTGCTTTGTTAGTTTTGATCCTACTGGAAGAATTGAGTACATGGCACCGTTTACACCAGGAACTTTAGAAACAAGTTCAACTGTTTTTGGACACAGCTCTTTTGCTGACTTTAAAGTCGTTCCATACCAAGTAAGATAAAATTTAGACCAACCGTATTTATAAAAAGTTCTAAAACCAATGTCGTAATATGCACTTGAAGTTGGATCTTTTACTTTATCAAAATATCCATTTTCTCTAAGATTTACCGCCTCATCGCGAATTGTTTCCCAGTTATCTTGAACTAGTTTTAACTCTGGAAAGTCTGCAAGATTCATAATTGGCTTAGCTGCTCTCTTCTTAGTGAACATATAAAGTAGGCAGTTAAGTGGTGCAAAAATTGGCCAGCCTTTGCGGAGATAGAAGTTTAAGCTCTCATATCTTTCTGTTCCACGGTAAGCGTAGACATAGCCCATTGAGGCAATACCAAAAAGAAAGAGAAAAATAAGTACAGATATAACGCTAATAGTCTTATCCTCGTTTAAGTTTAACAATTAGAATCAAATATACCTCAAGGAGCCGCTTTCCTCCATGATTTTTCTCACTATGTGTAATGTGTCATTTTAAATTTTGCGCTCTTTGCAAACTGTTCACTCTAGCTCAGGATGCTTAACAACGCCTTTATAGATTGGCTTACATTTTCCAACGCCGACAAATTGGAATGTTGAACTAGTTACACTTGAGACTGGGGCCGTGGCCGTGTCGAGGAAGGCCTTGGTTTTTGAAATTTCTGGTTTTGAAAATGTTCCCTTAATTATCTGTTGCAGTTCCGGGCAATATTTTTCATCAATTACTGAAACAACGAGATCTTTAAAAGTTTGCTTCTCAATATTGGCACCACCTTGAGCAATGATTAAGTGCTCTTGTGTTGCCACTGCAACATCTTCAAAGATTATAAGATCTCCCGTAAGTGTTATTGCAGCATTGACTTGCTTAAGGTTTGTGTCTCCTCCTCGAAAACCTCCAATCGTTTGTCCAAGGCTGGCCGCACTTGTATAGAGAAGGCCTATTGGTCCTAAGGCCAAGACGGCCGCGGCGTCGATGATTCCAATATTGCGAGTGTCTAAAAAATTTGTAATAACATCATCAACCCTAAAGCCTTTTAAGACTAAGTTCTTTCCTGAAACACTTGCTTTGATATCACCATTCACTTGTGCATTGATGTTAATTAATCCAGAGAGCCCTAAAGATGCATCAAAGTATTTAATGACATTGTTAATATCAAGATCGTTATATTTGAAACGAATATCTTCTAGATTTACTAAGTTAAAAGTTAGGTTACCTCGATTCTTAGAACCAAAGTCAGGAATAAAAATTTGGCTTACTTCAATTATTGTCCCTTCTTTCTTATGAACAAAGCAATTCATACTTTTAAGTTTGAATTTTTGTAATTGAATTTCTTGTGCCCTCACTTTTATTTTGGAATTTAGCGCCTGCAAATAGCGATCGATATTTTTAGCATCGACATCAATTTCTAAAAAGTCGATATTAACAGATTTGATTTTTAATATATTCTTTTCATCTATTTGATAGCTCAAGTTATGGAGGGCCCAATGGCCTATACTGATTTTTTCAACTTGCTCTATTCTTACTCCCGCCATGGCAAGAGACTTTTTGATCACCCATTTATAATTTAGGATAAGAATGACTAGGCCAGTGATGAAAGTAAGTGCCAAGCTTATGAATATCTTTTTATATATTTTTTTCATGAGTAAATTGGTCGGTCATTGTTAAATAGTTTGTATTTGTCACAATTAAAACACATAAGAACATCATCTAAAATAAAAACTTTATTAATTGAATTAATAATCTCCACCACTTTTATGGATGAGCTATAATAGATTAAATTATGTTTAAAAAGTTAATTACTCAAACATTGAAGTCATCGTCTAAAACATATAAAGAGTATAATTCATACTGTCCTTATATTGTGGATCACAAGTCTAGGCCTGTACCTGACGAAATAAAAACACGATATGCTAGGTATGATGATGCTCAGGCCATTGCTCGTATTATTAATGAAAATAATATTGATCCAAACCTTGATTATTCTTTCTTTTTTGAAAGAACGAAAAAAGAGTTGGCCCGTGGTGGAAACTTAAAAGGTTTTCATCTGATTGTTGCCATTCTTGATGAAGAAATAGTTGGTTATGGAAGATCAATTCTCTATACACAAGAAATGGTCAATCAGTATAAGTACAAAGCACCTGTCGGTTGGTATCTTATGGGACTTACTGTTCTTCCAGAATATCGTGGCCGTGGTATTGGTGATCTCTTAACTCAAGAGCGACTTAAACACATTGGGCAAATTTCAACGAAAGCTTATTATGTTGTTAATGCAAAAAATAAAACCTCTATTAAGATGCATGAGAAGTACGGTTTTAAATTAAAAGAAGAAGGCCAAGGTTTCTTAAAAATATCATTTAATGGCGGATTAGGAATGCTGTATGAATGCAGCTTAATAACTAGAGAAGTAGATAAGGACTAAAATGGATTTTTTCAATTATAGAGAAAATGAATTATTTGCAGAGGATAATAAAGTAGCCGATCTTGTTCAAAAGTATGGAACTCCACTTTATATCTATTCTTTGAAAACATTTAAGAGACACTTTCTAGCTTTTCAAGAACCTTTAAAAGAACATCGTCATTTAATTTGTTATGCAGTTAAGGCGAATTCAAATATTAATATCTTAAAAGAACTGGCCGCAATGGGCAGTGGTTTTGATATCGTTTCTCGTGGTGAACTTGAAAGAGTATTGGCAGCAGGTGGACAAGCATCAAAGACGGTTTTTTCTGGGGTAGGAAAGTCTTATGATGAAATTGAGTTTGCACTTGAAAAAGGTATTAAATGCTTAAATGTCGAATCAGTAGCTGAGCTTAGAAGAATTAATGAAGTTGCTAAAAAAATGAAAAAGAAGGCACCGGTTTCAATTAGAGTGAATCCAGATGTCGATGCTAAAACGCACCCATATATTGCAACAGGTTTAAAAGAAAATAAATTTGGTATTTCATTTCAAAAAGCGCAAGAAGTCTATGACATCGCACATTCATTAGACTCGATCAGTGTCGAAGGCATTGACTGCCACATTGGTTCGCAGCTTACTAATATCGGTCCTTTTCTAGAGGCATTAGAGAGGCTAAAACAATTAGTTGATACTCTAAGAAAAAACGGTACGCCCCTTAAGCATATTGATCTAGGAGGGGGATTAGGAGTTAAATACCGTGATGAAGTTCCTCCTCATCCAAGTGAATATCTTGCTCAAGTAATTAAGAGCCTTGAGGACTATCCTGAGTTAGAACTTATCTTTGAACCTGGTCGAGCGATTGCTGCTAATGCGGGAATACTTGTGACAAAGCTTGAGTACATTAAGGAAAATGAGGGGAAGCATTTTGCTATTGTTGATGCGGCAATGAATGATTTAATGCGACCGGCCCTTTATCAAGCATGGCAAGAAGTCATCAAAGTCGATCAATCAGTTAGAGGAATAAAAGAAAATTTTGATATCGTTGGCCCAGTATGTGAGACAGGGGATTATCTTGCAAAAGATAGGGAGCTTGAACTAAGTGAGGGAGAGTTGTTAGCAATTCGCTCTTGTGGTGCTTATGGCTTTACGATGTCTAGTAATTATAATTCAAGACCAAGAGCATGTGAGTTGCTTGTTGATGGCGATAAAAATCGTTTAATAAGAAAGCGAGAAACTTACCAAGATCTTTACTACTTGGAACAATGTGATTAGGATCCAAATATGAATTCAAAAACTGTAACACTAACACCACTTTTTCCAACAACAGAATGGGCCTGGGATATTTCAAAGGATCAAGGTAATACGGTTCGTATTTTACATCCTTCAGGAAATGTTTTTATTTCACAAGTGATTTTAAATCGTCAGTCTCGTTTAGAAGGTAACGAACAAAAGATTTATGACCTTAATTTAAAAGATGTCGATCTTATCGCTTATATTATGGATTACTTCATTAACAAGGCCACAACGAAACTTAATCGCGGTAATGCCATGATTGTTGCTGGAAACCTTGTTAGTAGTTATCGTTTTCGTCTACCTTTAGGACCGGAAACACTTCCACTTGAAGATCAAAAGACTACCTTTGGTGAATACCGTAAGTTTGGTGAACACAAGCTCTTCATGCAAGGTGAGGAGTTAAATGTTTTCGTTATTGGAAAAGAAGGCAAGAATGAGTTCTATGCCGTAACACTCAATGATACAAAAATTGGGGACTTCAATATTCCTAAACTTGAGCTTTTAAAATTTCCTCGTTCATACTTTAGACAAAGCTTTGATTAATAATAACTGGCCCTTTCAAATGGTGTTAATCTCATAGCGTAGATACTTAAAATTATAATAGCTTATAAAGATATTTAGGTGCTGCTGAAGTCTTCTCGGAGACTTTGTGGAGCACCATGTTTTTCTCACAAGCCGATTAATTGAATCCCTAAACATCGCACAGGTGTGATTTAAGATGAATAGCGGATCATAACCTTTCTTCTTCAATTCTCCCTGACCTGCAACACATGACCTTCCACCTTCGTAAGTTTTATATGTGCAAGATGATAAGTATTTTGAAATAAACTTGGGATAGGTCTTAAACATATCTGAGCTAACGGTAGCGTCGATATCAATCGTTTTATAAATTTTTTCAAATAATTGCGTTAGCCCAACTTCGTGAAAGCTCGGTCTATATCCATATTTTTTACGTGATTTTTTTGCGAGGTGACCAAATGCTGGAATTTGTGAAACCTCGGCTCCAAGGATCAAACGAGTCTTCTTGTCTACGGCAAGAGAGATTGAAAGAGGCTTCATCTTTGTGTGCTCATGAGTGATCATATCGTCAAATTGCATGTGAGATATTTTATTATTTTCTAGATGCTTGATAAGTTTTGCATGATTTCTTAGCGCTCTTTTTTCGAGAATATCCATGCGCCTGGCGATGGTTTTACGATCAATACGTAGGACTCTTGCAATTCGCCTCATCGATGCTTTTGAACAAAGAAGGTGCTCTATCGTCGAAGTATCTCGCCTTCTGCGATGCCTATAGTGGTCACTGTAGGTTGCGTGAGAGAATCGTTTTCCACAATTTTTACAACGAAAGCGTTGAATCTTGCGAGAATCGTCCGCACGAAAATAACTTCCGTCTTTAATAATATTATTTGGAAATGAACATGTTTTATTAGGGCAGATAACTTTCATATGGAAAGTTATGCAAGAGGTAGTCTACTTAGTTCATGTTAAGTATTTAAAATTACTTACTTTGAAAACAATGCTTCTAATTTTTTTAGAATCCCATAACACCATTTTTAAGGACCAGTTTATGATTTTACAGGGCATTTCTTCGCTCTATCTTTATATATTATACTGGGGTATAGTATAGTGAGCGGAGGTTAACGATGGCCCATATTCATCAAAATAAGAAAAAAATTATCACGCGAATAAGACGTATCAAGGGACAACTTGAAGCGGTTGAGCGTGCTCTTGAAGAAGATAAGGATTGCTACAGCATTTTACAAACTCTGGCCGCGTGTCGCGGTGGACTTAATGGCCTAACTGGAGAGTTGATTGAAGAACATGTGAAGAACCATGTGATGGTTTCACCACTTGATCCAAAGACTCCTCAGGATGAAGCTGCAATTGAATTAGTAAATTTAATAAAAACTTATTGGAAGTAAAGTATGAAACATAAAGAACATTTAGAACCACATAATTATGTCCTAGAAGATGATCGTCTAGGCTCAAATGAAAAGAGAACGATGCTTGTTATTCTTTTAACATTTGTCACGATGGTAGCAGAGATTGGCTATGGTTATTTTACGGGGTCAATGGCCTTACTTGCTGATGGCTGGCATATGGGCTCTCACGTTGGTGCACTTGGGATAACTGTTATCGTTTACCGCTTGGCACGTTCTGAAAAAATAAATGAAAAGCTTAGCTTTGGTGCAGGTAAGATGATTCCTTTGGGAGGCTACACAAGTGCGCTTATGTTGGGAATTGTTGCTATTGTGATGGGAGTTGAATCTATTGGCCGCTTTTTAAATCCAATGGAAATTAAATTTGAAACGGCCATCCTTGTGGCCATCATTGGTTTAATTGTAAATATCCTAAGTGCAGTTCTTCTATGGGACTCCCATGACCATCATCATGGACATGATCACGGTCACAGTCACGATCACAGTCATGGCCATAACCATGTTCATGACCACAACCACCGCTCAGCACTTCTTCATGTTATTGCCGATGCTCTAACTTCTGTCATGGCCATTGCGGCACTCTTTGCTGGAAAGTATTTTGGTTGGAACTGGGCCGATCCTATTATTGGAATTCTAGGTGCCATCGTTATCTTAAAATGGGCATGGGGACTTGCTAAAGATACAGTCTGGGAACTACTTGATGGGAACTCTAAATTATTTGATGAGGAAGAGATTAGAAAACTTTTCTCTCACGATGATGATATAGAAATAGCAGACCTTCACCTCTGGAGAATTGCTCCAAATGCTCATGCTTGTGAAGTGATGATTTACAATTGTAATTTGAAGGGGAGTGAATACTACCGCGAGAAAATTTTAGCTAAGTACAATATTTCTCATCTCATTGTGGAAGAGCGTCTTTGTACAAATTCATAATTTTATAAGTATTTAAAATGCCGTATTTTTGGGGCAGCAATGCCCCATCTTTTTAGTCTACCTCTTATCATTTCAGTACTTTATTTGCCGATTTTTAATTTGTATTAAAATTCTCATACGAATTTAATTGAGCTCGTCGATAAAGAGGCGAAATGATGAAGATATTTAAGAAATCATACATTCATATTTTATGCCTACAGCTACTGGTTACTAGTTGTGTGCCTGAGATTCAACGTCGTGAAAATTCACGTGGAGAAGTTCAGGTAAGCAATATTAGTGTTCAAGGTGATAAGCTTAGAATTGTAGGTTCAAGTCTTCATAAGGTTGAAAATATTCGCATCACTGATAAGAGTGGGACGACTTCAGACTTTTCAATTGGATCGCAAAATGAGGGAGAAATCATTGCAGATGCTCTTTCAAATACTCTTCTTCCTCTAAATCAAATTCTTACGATGACTTTGCAAAGTGCAAATGGTGCAAGCACGTTTACGATTAATGTTGATCTTCCAGATCTTGGTGCTTCTCATGGGCAGATACTCCAATACAATGCCATCACAAGAAAGTGGGCACCTGCTAATCAACCAACTTCTAGCGTTACCTCTGTTAATGGAAAGTTAGGTGCGGTTAATCTCACAGTTGATGATCTTTACGATACAGATACAAGTGGAGCAATCTCAGGCTCTATTTTAAAGTTCAATGGAACAAATTGGGTTATTGGTACAGATGAAGGTGGTTCTTCAACAAATGCAACTTCAATTCACAATCGACTCGTTTCGAATATCACTCCTACTGATGGCCAGGCACTTGTTTGGAGCAGTAGTAATTCTTCTTGGGTTCCTTCAACTATCGCAAGCGGTGGTGGAGGTGGAACTGGAGAGGCCAATACAGTTTACTCAACTGGTGGAACTTCAATCTTCAAACAAAAAGTTGGTAGTCAGCTTCAGTTTAAAGGTCTTTCTCCATCTTCTGATATTAATATTACTGAAGGATCAAACTCTCTTGGTCTTCAAATAAGCACAGCAAATGGTGCAAACCAACTTCTAAGACTTGATTCTCTTGGAAGACTACCTGCTCTTGATGGTTCCCAGTTAACAGGCATCTCTGGTGGAGGTGGTGGAAGTGGTGAAACTAACACGATGTCGACAGCATCTGGTGCTTCTATCTTTAAGCAGAAGTCTGGTGTGGACTTTGTTATGCGTGGTATTTTAGGTTCATCTGATTTCGTTATTAATGAGAGTACAAATACAGTTGATTTTCAAATCAATACGGCCAACGGTGCCAATCAACTTCTAAGATTAGATTCTTCTGGTCGTCTTCCGGCACTCGACGGTTCTTTGCTAACTGGAATCGCAGCAGGTGGTGGGGATACAACTTTACAATCACGAGATGTTTCTGCTGCCGCACCTACAAATGGTCAGGCACTTTTATGGAATGATGTAAGTCAGCAGTGGGAGCCTGCCACTATTACTGCTGGAGGTGCTGGTGGTGAAGTTAATACGGCCTCAAGTGCAGGTGGCGAAGCAATTTATCAAAATAAAGTAGGCTCAAACTTAGTCTTTAAAGGGCTATCAAATACTACTGATATTTCTTTAACAGGAAATGCAAATGATATTCAAATCGGAATAAATACTTCAAATGGAGCGGGACAGATTCTTCGTCTTGACTCTTTCGGACGTCTTCCTGCACTAGATGGATCTCTTTTAACTGGTATTGCGGCTTCTGCATCAGGTGATGCTGTTAGCTTACAAACGAGAGATATTTCATCAACTGCGCCAACTGATGGCCAGGTTCTTACTTGGAATAATTCTGTTTCAGAGTGGGAGCCTCAAACACTTGCAGCTGCAAGCTCTGATGCGACAACTCTTCAGACTCGCAATGTTGCGACAACTGCTCCTGCCGATGGACAGGCGCTTGTTTGGAATAACGGAACTTCACAGTGGGAGCCACAAACGATTATTTCTGGTGGTGGGTCTGGTGAGAATAACACAATCTCAAGTGCTGGAGGAGTTTCACTTTTCAAGCAAAAATCGGGTGTTGATTTAATTCTTAAAGGTCTTCAAGGATCTACAGACTTCACTGTTTCTGGTAGTACGAATACTGTTGATCTACAGATCAATACATCAAATGGTGCAAATCAACTTTTAAGACTGGATGCCTCTGGTCGTCTACCTGCGATTGATGGATCTCTTCTAACAGGAATTGCTGGTGGAAGCTCTGATGCAACAGCAATTCAATCTCGTACAGTATCTGCTGTTGCTCCTGCCAATGGACAAGCTCTTTTATGGAATAGTACAAGCTCTCAATGGGAACCAACTACAATTGTTACTGGTGGTGCCGGTGGTGAAGCCAATACTGCTTCTAGTGCTGGAGGAGAAGGTTTATTCCAAGCAAAAGTTGGAACGAATCTCGTCTTTAAAGGTTTAACTGGTGGAAGTGATATTACTCTGACAGGTAATACTAATGATGTGCAAATTAATGTAACAACTGCAAATGCGGCCAACGAGCTTTTAAGACTTGATGCTTTCGGACGTTTACCTGCTGTTGATGGTTCACAGTTAACTGGTATTGCTACATCGGATAATACAATTCAATCTCGTGCCGTTGCTTCTACTGCTCCTACTGATGGGCAGGCCCTTGTGTGGAATAACACTGCTTCTCAATGGGAGCCGCAAACAATAAGTGCGGGAGCAGGTGGGGAGTCTAATACGATTTCTAGTGTCGGTGGTGCTAGCTTATTTAAACAAAAGACAGGTGTTGATCTTGAATTAAAAGGTCTGACAGTAACGAGTGACCTTGCTATTACTGAAAATGTAAATGATGTTCAAGTGGGAGTTAATACTTCTAATGGAGCAAACCAATTACTACGTCTTGATGCTTCTGGACGACTACCTGCTATCGATGGTTCACAATTAACAGGTATTGCTGCCGCAGGTGAAGTCAATACGGCCAGTAATCTCGGTGGTTCTTACGGGGTATTTGCACAAAAGAATGGTAGCGAACTTCAATTTAAAGGTTTTAACTTTAGCACTGACTTTAGTATTTCTGATGTTGGTGACTATTACGATATAACTCTATTAACATCAAATGCGGGTGGAGAGTTACTTCGTCTTGAATTAGATGGTAAACTGCCTTCCTTAGATGCAACAAACCTGTATAATCTTCCTGCAAGTGATACGACATTACAATCTAGAAGTGTATCTCCAAATCCTCCTTCTAACGGACAAGTCTTAACTTGGAATGGTACTTTTTCTGAGTGGGAACCTGCGGATCTTACAGTATCTGGTGATGATCTTGGAAGTCACATGGCCACGCAGAACTTTCAAATTGGGGCCAATTATATTTCTTATTCTGGCCTAGATGAAGGTCTCTATGTAAACCTTGGTGGTAATGTTGGGATCGGAACAAATACACCAGCGGCCGATCTTCATATTTCGGACTCTCATGCGGAAATGAAAATTCAAGATTCTAATGTTGGAATTTCTTCTGAAGTAAACTTCACACTCCTTGCGGATGGTTCAGAAGCCGGTTTTGCGCTTCTTAATTCAAATTATGACTGGGCCGCAGATTTTCCTGATGCTTCATGGTCTGATGTCATGCTATTTCACTCAGCACCTGAAACAGCTAATGGAATGCGCATGCATGCATTTGCTGGAGACATTAATCTATCAGTTGGGGATGCCATTCTTACTGATGTGCTAAATGTAAACGGAACAAATGGAAACGTAGGGATTCTTACAACTACGCCAAGTGGGTCCTTTGCCTTAGATGTAAATGGATCAGTTAGAGGGACAGCAGCCTTTGACTCAACATCTGATGAGCGTCTCAAAAAGAAAGTGACATCGATCTCTAGTGAAATCTCAATTTTAGATAAGCTCTCTCTTCTAGATGGAGTTTATTTCGAGTGGAGAAAAGATGAATTTCCTCAAAAGAACTTTAAAGAAGGAAGAGATATCGGTGTTATTGCTCAAAACGTAGAGAAGGTATTTCCTGAGGCCGTATCAAGAGATGAGAATGGTTATTTAAGTGTTGCTTACGCAAAATTAGTTGCGCCGCTTATTGAAGCCGTTAAGAGTTTATTTTCTATTTCAAAGGATCAGGGAAGAGATATTGCTTCTCTTGAGGCCAGAACTAAAAAGCTTGAAGAAGAGAATCAGATGCTTAAGCAAGCTCTTTGTGAAATGAATCCGAAAGCGAAGATTTGTCAAAGCAAACAATCTAAGTAGTCGTAATTACAAAAGACTCCCATGGTTTTACAGAAGATTTTATAGGCTCCCTTGAGTTTGGTGGCGATGCGTTATAAAAATCCATCTAGAACAAAAACACGGGACGATTCTATGAGATCTATTTATCTATCACTTTTGATAGCGTTAACAACATTTAGCGCACATTCTGCCATGGCCCAAACGACTAAGCAGAAATTCTGTAAAGAAAGAGAAAATAAGCACTTTGTTAGGAATCAGATGATGACAAAGATAAGTGCTCACATGGGCTTTAGAAATTACGGAGGCCTTCTTAATGGTGGTGTTTGTTGGTGGCACTCGCGCTTTCATCGTAATGCCCTTTATCTTGGAATCTTTAGGCCAGAGTATTCGAAACCATCAGAAGATGAAGCGAAGACTATCATAAAAGCAATTCGTCGAGGCCGTAGTGTCGTTGAGATTCCTGGTTATCGAAACTTAAGAGAGTTCTCAATTGATAATGATCACTTAATTCAAAATGAACTTGAGGCTTGGCAAAGAACTGATGGGTTTATTAATCAGCAGTGGGTGATTGGTTTACTTGGAACAGCTAAGCGAAGCGAAAATGGTATGAGAAAGATGATGGATGGACTTTATGATCGCGTTGTTAATCAAGGTGATGTGACTTATCAGAAATTACAAATTAAGGGAATCGATGCTCACGCTTGGCTTGTTGTGGATATGAAGAAGACGAGAACAGGTTATACTCTTTATGCAGTTGATAGTAATTTTCCTGGAGAGCTGCAAAAGGTTCGCTACAATTATGGAGATAAATTCTTTCACTATAATCGTTGGTATGGAGAGTTTGCTCCGTACACGGGAAGGAAAGTTGAGATCAAAAGAGTTAAGAAAGTAATTAAAGAATTTTGCGAATAAAAAAAAGGGAGCTATTAAGCTCCCTTTCTTTTTTATCTATGTTGCTTTTATTAAGCTTCATCAATTGAGAAATTTTCCATCTGATCAAAGTTTAGGTAACGATAGATTGAATCGTCCTTACCTTGAAGTGGTTGCATCATCTCTAGGTACTCATCTGGTTTTGGTAGGTAACCAAGTTTTGCAGCGATAGCAGCAAGCTCAGCAGATCCTAAGTAAACACGAGCATCTTTACCCATACGGTTATTGAAGTTACGAGTTGAAGTTGAGAACACTGTTACACCATCTTTAACACGTGCTTGGTTACCCATACATAGTGAACAACCTGGCATTTCAAGTCTAGCACCAGCAGCAGCGAACTTCGCGTAGAAACCTTCTCTTGTTAGTTGATCTTGATCCATTTTTGTTGGAGGACAAATCCAAAGTCTTGCATCAGCTTGACCTTGACCTTCAAGAACAGTTGCTGCCGCTCTGAAGTGACCGATATTTGTCATACAAGAACCGATGAATACTTCATCAATTTTATCACCTTGAACATCGCTTAGTTTCTTAACGTCATCTGGATCGTTTGGACAAGCAACGATTGGCTCTTTCATTTCATCAAGATTGATTTCGATAACAGCAGCGTACTCAGCGTTTGCATCCGCTTCCATCAGCTCACCATTTTCAATCCAATCATTAACTTCTGCGATACGTCTCTCTAGTGTTCCAACGTGTCCAAAACCGTTTGCGATCATTGACTGCATAAGAGCAACGTTTGATCTTAAGTATTCAACTACTGTTTCACGGCTTAGTTTAATTGTTGAACCAGCAGCACTTCTTTCTGCAGTTGCATCAGTAAGTTCGAATGCTTGCTCAAGTTTAAGATCTGGAAGACCTTCCATTTCTAGAATACGACCAGCAAAAATATTTTTCTTACCTTTCTTTTCTACAGTTAGTAGGCCTTCTTGAATTGCTTGGTAAGGAATCATGTTAACAACGTCACGAAGAGTGATACCTGGTTGTAACTTTCCTGTGAAACGTACAAGAACTGATTCTGGCATATCAAGTGGCATAACACCAAGTGCTGCAGCAAATGCGACAAGCCCTGATCCTGCTGGGAATGAAATTCCAAGAGGGAAGCGAGTGTGAGAGTCACCACCAGTACCAACAGTATCTGGAATTAGAAGACGGTTAAGCCAAGAGTGGATAATACCATCACCTGGTCTTAGTGCTACACCTTCTCTGTTTCTGATATATTCTGGAAGAGTTGCGTGAGTGATAACGTCACTTGGCTTTGGATAAGCAGCTGTGTGACAGAATGATTGCATTACAAGATCAGCATTGAACTTTAGACATGCAAGCTCAGTCATCTCATCTCTTGTCATTGGCCCAGTTGTATCTTGTGAACCAACTGTTGTCATTTTTGGAAGACATGAAGTACCTGGAAGAATTCCTGTCACTCCACATGCTTTCCCAACCATTTTTTGAGCAAGAGTATAACCTTGACCTTCGTGTGCAAGAGTTGTGTGTGGCTTAGCAAAGATTCCTGAATCATCAGCAGTTCCTTGTCCAAGAGACGCTCTTGCTTTATCTGTTAGCATTTTTCCGATAATTAGAGGAACACGACCACCAGCTCTATACTCATCTAGAATTGTTTCTGGAGCAACATCGTACTTTGCAAGTTCGCTACCTTTCTCATCAAGGATCTTTCCTTCAAGTGGACGAACTTCAATTACTGTTCCTGTTGTAAGCGCTGATACATCAAATCCGTGGATTGGAAGAGCACCAGAGTCTTGAGCAGTGTTAAAGAAGATCGGAGCAATTGTTTGACCGATAATAACACCACCACGTCTCTTGTTAGGTACGAAAGGAATATCGTCACCAATACACCATAGAAGAGAGTTGATTGCTGACTTTCTAGAAGAACCTGTACCAACAACGTCACCAACGAAAGTAACAGGAAGGTTAAACTTTTCTTTAAGGTCTGAGATTTGCTTTGGACCTTCTGGGAAAAGTGATCCACCCATAACATTTGCGTGAAGAGGGATATCCGCTCTTGTAAATGCAAATGGAGCAGGAGAGAAGTCATCTGTATTGATTTCACCGTCTACTTTGTAAACGACAGTTTTGATTGACTCATCAACTTGTGGCTTATTAGTAAACCATTCTGCATTTGCCCAAGATTCGATGATCTCTTTAGCAATAGCATTTCCACCATCTGCTAGTTTTTTAACGTCATCAAAAACGTTTACTGCAAGAGGAAGGTTTTTTAATTCTTTAGCAGCAAGCTTTGCAAGTGCTTCATCACTTCCTGCTACGATATCAGTTAGGCCTTGAAGGTTGAAACCACCAACCATTGTACCTAATAATTCAACTGCATATTCTTTTGAAATTAGTGAACAAGTGTGTGCACCTTTTGTAATACCAATTAGAAAGCTTGCCTTTACTTGTGCAGCAGGGTCAACACCTGGATTGATACGATCTTTTAAAAGATCTAAAAGCTCCTGAGTTGGCTCAGATTCAAGAAGTTTTACAACTTCTGTTGCTTGTTCTTTTGTTAATGCTAATGGAGGAATACCTTCTTTGGCCCTTTCCTCAACATGTGCGTGATAATCTTCTAGAAAATTAGACATAGATCCTCGACTTTTTGAGTTAAATTCAGTTTTTTGTATTTGATTTATACATGCTTTTTTATCATCTTTTCGGGCCTTTTGCTAGTCGTTATCAGCTTTAAGGAGGCTTGACTAAATTAACTTTTTTTAACTCAGTGCGTATCGTTTGGAAGACGATAGGTCAGACATGAAAAAGCAAGAATTCGAATTAGAGTTGGAAAAATTATGTGAACAAATCTTTTTTAAAGAGGAGTTGTTAGAATATATAAATGTACATAAATCTTATGTGCAGCATTTTTCTAAGCTCTTAATGAAAAGTCTTGGCTGTAATGTCCTAATGGGAGGGCCTGATTCAGGTATCTTTGGTGACATTGCGCTTCAAACAAGAAAACAAGTAAATTGGATTGAAGTTTATGCAGGGACAAAGGCGATTGTTGAGCTAAAGAATATCTATGGCCAAAAACGCTACTTGGCCATAAGCACTTCTAAGTTGTCTCACTTAGTGGCCATGTCAGATGAGAGTGATTTTACTCTCTTACTTAATGATGTCTTGCGACCAGGTTTTGTTGCAGGAATTGATTTTGACTTTTTGCGCTATAAAGGGGCCGCTTCCATAACGATTTCGAAATCTCGCGCAAGAGCAGCACAAAAGCATGGTGGAGCAATCTTTGAAAAAGTATTGCTCATTCATAATTTGGGGACAAGTGATTGTAAAAGATATGACTATAAGCCAGATTTAAAGTGTAATTCGATCAATCTAGCAGTGGATTATCGCCACTATAATATCATTTTGAATATTGAATCTGCTGCAGACGTGTCGACGGTGCGCAAACTCTACTTATCTCGAGGCTCTAACCTTAGAAATTACTTTGAAAAAGAAGGCAGTATCGATATCTATCATATGGATGTGAAGAGAAGCCCCCATTACGATGAAAACTTAAGTCTCGATAAATTTGATGGTGTTTACTTGAGTTGGCGTCCACATATTGTCGATAAGTACTTAATTGAAGAAGCGCAAAATCACCCTCAATTTCCACATTTTCCTTTTTCACAGGAAGATGATGGCGAAGAAGCAGCATAGCTTTTGGGCTTTGCTAAAATTGATCTTCATAGTAGATTGTTTATAAACATAACAAGTAGGTTATTTTATGAATCAATCACGTGTCGATCAATTAAGTCCAAAATATGTTTGGTCAAATTTTCAAAAATTACTAGATACTCCTAGGCCTAGCTACCACGAAGAGGCAGTACAAACTTTATTACTTCTATTTGGAAAGAGTTTAGGTTTAGAAACATATCGTGACGAAGTAAATAATGTCATTATCAAAAAGCCTGGTCAGCTAGGGGGGGAGAACTCTGCTCCTATTATCCTTCAAGGCCATCTTGATATGGTTGCTCAAAAAAATGAAGGTAACTCACATGATTTCAAAATAGATCCTATCACGACGATTATCGATGGTGATTGGGTACGTGCAAATGGAACAACTCTAGGTGCGGATAATGGTATTGGTTGTGCCTTTGCGATGGGACTTCTTGAAAGTAAAGATATTGCACACCCTCCATTAGAATGTGTTTTTACAGCTTGTGAAGAAGCAGGAATGCATGGAGCAATTGGGCTAAAGGGTGATCACTTCGAAGGTAAGATTATGCTTAATCTTGATACCGAAGAAGAAGATGAGCTAATTATTGGATGTGCCGGTGGTGTTGATTTAATTTTTGAAAAAGAATTTAATCAAATAGCTGCTAAAGGCGTACGTCAAAGAATTGCAATTAAAGGTTTAAAAGGTGGACACTCTGGAATTGATATTCACCGTGGCCGTCTTAATGCAAATAAGTTAATCCCAAATGTTTTTGCAGGCGTTGATGATATCCAACTTGTATCAATAAAGGGCGGCTCTTTAAGAAATGCCATTGCAAGAGAAGCTTTTGTTGACTTCTATACAAGCGAAGTGAACCTTCCAAAGATTCGTGAAAACTTTGAATCTCTTTGGGAGAAAAATCAACATGCAGAAGGTGGCCTAAAATTTGAATTGGCCACTTTAAATGAAGAAGCAAATGCTCTTTCAATTGAGGACTCTAAGCTAGTCCTATCTGCAATTAGTAATTGTCAACACGGTGTAAAAGCTTGGGATCAACACTTTGAAGGTGTCGTGGAGACATCGACAAACTTAGGTGTTATCACTCTTGAAGCTGGAAAGTTTAATATGGCAAATCTCATTCGTAGTGCGAGTGAAGAGGCGAGAGATAACTTTGCTCAAGAAATGATTTCAGCTCAAAAAGATCTCGATGGGAAGGCCATTCTTGAAGGAGCATATCCTGGATGGAAACCAAATCCAGAATCTAAGATTCTTTCAATTACAGGAGAGGTCTTTAAAGACTTAAGAGGTAAAGCTCCTAAGATTTCATCTATTCACGCAGGCCTTGAATGTGGAATCCTTTCTAAAGCGATGCCAGATGTAGACATCATTAGCTTTGGCCCGACGATTACTGGTGCCCATTCTCCTGATGAGCAAGTTTCAATTGCTTCAGTTGAAAAGACTTGGCTTTTATTTTTAGAAGTCGTTAAAAGGCTAATGTAATGCTCACTATTGGCATACAAAATAATATTCTAACTCTCTTTGTTTATTTGATCGTAGTTCAAATACCAATGATTATTACTTACATTTTTGCTAAAGATTTAGGAATTTCTAATCTGTGGTTATACTTTGTTTGTCTTATTATTGGACTGAGGATCGCTTTTTTTAAAGATCAGCACTTTAAAAAGAAAATCGAATCAAAGCTATTTAAACAACTTCAGTTAAAGAATGGTAAATCTCCTTCAAAAAGTGAGATTGTTAAGGCCTTGAATTTAACGATAAGCCTCAGAGATATAATTTTCTTTGGTAACTTAATTATCGTATTAATTTTAACGGCAATTTTTAATCAATTTTAAGTTCGATAAAATGACGTAATCTCGATAAGAATGGTGTGGAATATAAGTATATTTACACCATTCTTATTCTCATCTTTCTTCTTGAAGGCTGCCAAGAACGTAGTCGTACGATTAGTTCTGTCAATACTACTCAGCAACTTGTAAAAGGATCCCTTACAGCACATTTAGTCTCTAGAAGATTAAATGGGCAAAGAGTTGTTATTGAAGGGGAATGTACAAATAATCTTTTGATATCTTTTTTTTCAAATAACTTGGCAAGAGATCAGGCATACACTTCTCAATGCTTTGATGACAAGTATCGCAAGGTTTTATTCTTTCAAGATAATATCGAAGGTCGCCAGGACGTTTTTATTACTCAAGATGGTTATTCAATTACCATTTCAATTCCTAATGTGGTGACAAAGAAGCCTGGAAAAGTTGTCGTTGATACGCCGATGGCCGGATATTACTACGGGCGTACTATTTACGTTTCTGGTCGATGTAAGAAAAAAGGAACGGTCTTTATAAGAGGTAGCTATATTGCAGACTTTGTGAAAACTGCAGGTTGTTCTAACGGTATATTTCTTGCGCCAATCTATTTTTCAAAAATCAATGCCGAAAGTATTGAGACTTATCTTTATATTAATCAAGTTGATGAATATGGTAACAGTTCTGATTTTACTGTTAGGCCAATTAAATTTAGAAATGATGATCATTCAATTTTTCTAAGTGAGACTATCGTCGGTGTCTTTGATGATAACCTCGATATCATCGGTACTTGTAAAGGTTTTGATCGAGTTAGTGTTGATGGGAATATTATTGACTGTCTCAATGGAAACTTCAGTTATAAACTTGATATTTTGGCACGAAAGAAGTCTGGACAAATGCTTTACCAGGTTCCTATCGAAGGGTTAAATGGGGACTTTCGATCAAATCTTAGAATGTTGTTTTATTATTTTAAGCAAGCCGAAACTTCACCTCACTTTATTGCTCCTAAAGGAAAGTACGATGAAGGGGCAAGAGGTCGTCATATTATCAGTGGGACCTG
Source organism: Halobacteriovorax sp. DA5 (assembly GCF_002903145.1). Taxonomy (NCBI): domain Bacteria; kingdom Pseudomonadati; phylum Bdellovibrionota; class Bacteriovoracia; order Bacteriovoracales; family Halobacteriovoraceae; genus Halobacteriovorax; species Halobacteriovorax sp. DA5. The sequence continues at coordinate 308,784 of NZ_PPDJ01000001.1, forward strand.
TGGTCGCTCTTATCTCAATGGTCATGTAAGGTTATACACAAAAAAATCAGAGAATATTATTCTTAATGGCCATAACATCCCTCTAAGACAAGATGATGGCGCATTTATTGTTTATCCTGAAGAATATGATCTTGAGGGGGAGACAACCATCTTTGCAGAATGCCATGACTTCTATATTGATTATAAAACAAATAATTTTTCAACTTCATTTGATTATATTCCTTCAGATGATATTAGACTTGCCCCTAAAGGAATTGATATCTTTTCGATGGATCATCTAATCGAAGGCGACTGTTCTCAAGGGAGCTATGTTCGCTTACTTGATGTGAGCAATGAAAATGTTGAACAGGTTAATTGTCTTAATGGACATTACTCGATGATCAACTCTAGTTCTCATATGCTTTCTAGAAATCAATATGAAATTTATGAAGTAAATCTCTTTGAAAGTTATCAAGGTGCAAAGCAGGTGATTGATGTTAACTATAGCTACTCCGTCGCATTTCCATATCGCTTTATTCATGAATCTCCGGTTCCTAACTGGGGCTCAAAGGTGGCTCCGTTAAGGTTTTATTGGAATCATCAATACAAATCAGAGGTAAATGAGATTTACTACGGATACTACTCTAAAGAAAGTTATCTACAAGTTGAATGGAAGAAACTCCCGCAAAATACAAATCAACTACTTCTTGATGGCCATGATTTAATTAGATTAGGTTATAAAGAGTGTGAAGAGGTTCAAGTATACTTTCAATCAGTTGATAAGAGGAATCGAAAATCAGTCATTATCGAGACAAATCCTATACGTTTTGATTTTACCCCTCCTGATGAAAAAGAAGTTGCTCGAATTGATTATTCACCATTATTTAGAAAACAATTACCAAAATTCCACTTTAAAGATGCCGATGATAATTGTGTGAGTGCTGATAAACTATTTTATAAGTACACTCTTTATCAAGTGATCCTCTCTGGTGAAAATGAATCCGAAATATTGGACCGTAAAACGATCGATGAATTTACTGTATCAAGTCATTTCAGCGAGAATTTTTTTAAAAGAAAATATGATCTTGAAGGTTTCTATCAAATAGGGGTGACAATAATTGATCGAGGTCAAAATGCAACAAAAGAATATTTATCAACAATTTTCTCATGGAAGTAGAGAGAACGAGGGGGCATGGAGGCCCCCGTTTTATTTTAGTAATGCCAAGGAAATTGTGAGAAGTCTTTTTCACGCTTTTCAACGAAAGCATCACGGCCTTCTTGTGCTTCAGCAGTTCCGTAAGCTAGTCGAGTTGCTTCACCAGCAAAAAGCTGTTGACCAACTAAACCATCATCAAGAAGATTGAATCCAAATTTAAGCATACGCATTGCTGTTGGTGACTTTGAATTCATCTCTTTGGCCCACTCAAGCGCAACCTTCTCAAGGTCTGCATGAGGAACAACTTTATTTACCATACCCATTTGAAATGCTTCTTCGGCGCTATAGTTGAAACCACAGAAGAAGATTTCACGTGCACGTTTTTGTCCACATTGACGAGCAAGATATGCTGAACCGTAACCAGAGTCAAATGAAGCAACGTCTGGATCCGTTTGTTTAAAGATTGCATGCTCTTTTGAAGCGATCGTCATGTCACAAACTACGTGAAGTGAATGTCCACCACCAACTGCCCATCCAGGAACTACTGCAACAACTACTTTTGGCATAAAACGAATTAGTCTTTGCACTTCAAGGATGTGAAGTCTTCCAAGTTTTGCTGGGTCTGGAGTTCCGTCACCATCAACATATTTATATCCGTCTTTTCCACGAATTCTTTGATCGCCACCTGAGCAGAATGCCCAACCACCATCTTTTGGTGATGGCCCGTTTCCTGTAATAAGAACAACACCAACATCACTCCACATTCTTGCGTGATCTAAGGCGCGGTAAAGTTCATCAACAGTTTGAGGCCTAAATGCGTTGCGACACTCTGGACGATTGAATGCAATCCTAACTGTCCCTTGATCTACAGCGCGGTGGTATGTAATGTCCTTGAAATCGAAGCCTTCAACTTCTTTCCAAGCACTTGGGTCAAAAATATCTGAAACCATGTGATCTCCTTATTGTTTCGCTCAATATAAAATGCCTGAGCTAAAGTGTCATTCATAACTTTATGTGCGGCCAGTCTAAACAAAATGTCAGGGTTGTGAGTTAATGGATGGATGAAAAATCTCATTCTTATTACATTTCTATTCTTTTTAGCCTCCAATGTGAGTGCAGATGTAACTGTCGTTGTGGATGGTACTCGTTATTATTGTACTGAAGATGGCAGGCCACCTCAGGATCGTCAGTGGCGATGCGTTGCCCATTGTGCTTCAAGAACTTCTGATGGCGAATGTCGTAGGTATAAAGAAGATTTCTGTGGAATCAATGCGGCCTGTACTCCTTATTGCGACTCTCGTGCTTCAGATGGTGAATGTCGTCGCTACGGAGATGATATTTGTCGCTCAGAGGATTAGTAGGCAAATAGCTGACTAAGGCTTAATGACTTCAAGCTCTTCTATTTCAACATAGAAGTGCTTTGATTCGTTATCTGTTTCACCCTTCAGTAGAAAGAGGGTTTGATAATTATAGTCAGTATCTAGGCCAAATAACTTCTCAGGAATTCTCACGAGAATCATGCCCTCTTGGTCTTGAACGAGGTAGTAGTTATTTTTGAGCTTCTTATGAATTCGTGCTTTTAAAGCAACTTCTGCACCATCACTAGGGTTTCTCTTTAATATTGTCGAAGAGTATACACTTCCTTGTTTTTGGCCCAAAAATGTTTTTGAACTGCCACAAGAAGTTAAAATAAAAATTAGCGTGGTAAGGAATAATTTATTCATAGCAATTATTATATTTAAGTCGTTGGCCTTTGACTATAGGGCAAGAGCTAGAGATAATTAACTCATGAAATTAATCACTCTCTTTTTATTTACTCAATTATCATTTGCTAGTATTGGTGGGAAATGGATTGGTGAAGGTGTTGCAAAAACTCCAAAATCAACTCAAAAATGTTCTCAAATCTATTTTAAGCTTTTTTACGATGCTTCGAAATTTAAAATACAAGAGGGTGGATATAATTGTAATGGCCTTAGTGCTGAATATCCCTATTCTGTCTTTGAGGTAAGAGGGCCGCTTCTTTATTACAAAGGAGAGGTTTCTGGCTTCATTAACAATGACGAGCTTACAATTTATTCAAAAGAAGACGGCTTTACTTTACGTTTCTACTTCGTTGCAGAAGATGAAGTTGAAGTAAGTGAAACGTGGCAAGAAGGTAGTGATTATTTAACAATCAAATCAACACTTTTTAGAAAGTAGTTAGGCTGCCTTTTTAAAAGAGTCGACATGTTCTTTCTTCTCTAAAAATTCTTCAAACTCTCTACGCAGGGTCGCATCCACCATGCCGTCAGAAATATACTCTGCGATATAGTAGAAGCAATCGCGCCATGCTGTCTCTAGTTTAGGAGTCCAAGAATTCATATGAAAAAGCATTAATGTTTGAATGAAGGCTTCTTCAAATATTGGAAAATAAGTCTCTGAAACTTCGTATTTAATCTGGTTTCCGCCAAGTCCCTGCAGGTAGTATTTCAGGTATTCCGGGTTCTTTAAATTATTTATTGTTATACTTAGGGCCCTAATAAAGGATGCCTTTAGTTGCTCTCGATCAGCATGAGCAAATACTTTCTGCATACCTGGTTCGAGAATAACGACATTATCAAAGAAAGCATTTGTGAAATTTTTTAAATTGGGCTCAATTCTCGCAAATGATTCAATAATCAGATCCTTGTCAAAATTCATAAAGACTCCTTAGGGGTTTAATTTACTTGTCGTAGGCAACATTTTTTCTTTTGAACAAAGATTTCTTAAATTCTGCTTAAACCCTGTATTTACAGATTGTCTTCATTGGGAGAGTCTAGGGTTAATGAAAGTATTAGCGGTAAATAATTTAACTTATAATTTTGATCAAAAATCAATTTGTCAGTTTGATAAGATCTCTTTCGATCTCCATAAGGGTGAGGTTTTAACACTTCTTGGTCCTTCTGGAACAGGCAAGACGACTTTATTTAATATTCTTACGGGAAAGCTAACTCCCTTAAGTGGAGAAGTTGAGAAGGCCGAGAACTTAAAAATTGAGATGGTTTCAGGTGTTGATAATCTTAACTGGGACCTAACGGTTTTTGAAAATATTGAAAGTCATTTACTGGCCCATGAGCCAAGTGCTGATACGAATCGCGTACGTGATATGATTGAAATCTTTGGCCTTGAATATAAAGATCATAAGAAGCTCGATCAACTTTCGGCGGGACAATTGCAAAGACTTCTTTTTGCGAGATCAATGGTTGTCGCACCAGACGTTCTTTTACTAGATGAACCATTTTCTAATATTGATGAATTTCTAAAGGCTACCTTGTGCCATGAAATTTTTGAAATTTTCAAAGAAAATGAAATCTCATTACTTTTTGTCACTCACAACTTGAAAGAAGCTTATTCATTAAGTGATCGAATTATTTATCTTAGTGGTGCAAAACTTCAAACATATCAAAGGCCTCAAGACTTCTATGACAGGCCACTCTCAATTGATGCCGCTCGTTTCGGGGGAATGATTAATCTCGTTGCAGGACCAATCACAGAGAGGAAAGGTGAGCGTGTCGTTGTTAAGAACGACTTTGGTCAATTTGAAGTAACTGATAATCTCAAAACAAATAATCAATTTGTTTATCTGGCCTTTCGTCCAAAATACCTAAAGCTTGTTGAAGGTGAGGGACAACTAAAAGGACGAGTTAAGTCGATAATTAGGCACGGAGAGTATGACTTTGTTGAAGTTGCGACAATGAACGCAAAAATTCTAAGATTCCAATTGGCCGACTCTTCTAAAGTGAGCATTGGCTCACAAGTTAAACTAGCTATTGATCTTGAGAATGCCTTTCTTTTACCGGTTTAACCAAACTTTAAGAAAACTTAGTTATTAGCGCATCTCGTTTTCTCTTAGAATACTTACAACTATTAACGTTGTTATGTTTTTGGAGGATAGTGAATGAAGTTGCTGATTATCGGTTTTTGTATTTTACTTTCTATTCTAGCGTTCGCTAAAGAGATCGATACAGATAAAAGCTTTTTGAAATGGCATGCAAGTAAAGTTGGTGGCAAGCACTGGGGCCATGTTAAATTTCAAAAAGGAACGATTGAGCACAATGATAAAGGAGAACCTGTTAAGGGAATTTTTACTGTGCAGATGAATACAATCGATGTGCGTGATCTTGAAGGTGAGTGGAAGGATAAGCTACAAAATCATCTTCGCCAAAGTGACTTCTTTGAGATCGAAAAATATCCAACGGCGATGATGGAAACAAAATCAATTACAAAGATTGCAAAGAATAAATATAAAGTCGTTGCTGACTTTAAGATTAAGAAAATTACACGTCCACTAACATTCGATATGATCTATGATGGCAAGAAGGCCACGGGGAAAGTTAGCTTTGACCGAACAAAATTTGGCATCAAATATCGATCATCTTTATTGGGCACTGTGGCAGATAAGGTTATTCACGACAAAGTTGATTTAGAATTCAACGTTCAATAGCTTGATATTACATTCTTAAAATGAACACGTAGCATAAGTCTAAGTAATAGATGCACGTCAGTTTAATCTATGTTAAGTTTTGGCGTATGAAAGCCGGAAGAATCGACATCGCATTTTTTGAAAAAGACCAATACTTATTTCCAATCAATAGAAGAAGTAAGAATCCAATCGTCGACTATAAAAATGAACTCGTTAAAAAATCAATTGCGAAAGAGCTTAACTTGAAAGTTAAGAATATCTCGTTAGATAGTATTAAAAATACAAAGAAGTAATTAAAATAATCTCTTTTCTTCAGGAAGCTCAACAGTCACTAAATTTCCACTTCTCCACGGATCATCAAAAACTAATTTTGAAGCGATAAGGGCAAGACCTGTGTCGTTTCCATTACCTTTACCATAACGATTATCTCCCATAACTGGAAAACCAAGTTCAGTAAATTGGATACGAATCTGGTGTTTACGGCCTGTGATAAGATTAACTTCTACAAGAGCAGTTTTATCGAGGTATTTCTTCACTTCATATTCTAGAACAGCATCCTTTCCATCAATAACACTCTCAAGACGCTTAACTTTTTCTGGCTTCCCTTTGACTTCGGCCTGATACGTCTTTTGAATTTTGTGATTCTTAATTTGATCAGAAAACGCTCGAGCAGCTTTCTTTGTATATGCAATCATCATAAGGCCTGCTGTTTCTTTATCTAGCCTGTGAATGAGAAAAGGTTCGCGACCAGTGCGCTTGTGAACTTCGCGAAGAATTGTGTATTCATCGCCATACTTTGTCCCCTGACATAGAAGTCCAGCAGGTTTGAAGTAAACGCCATAGTGGTGAGTTTCATGCATACATTGAACTGAACTCATATCGAATTCACCGATATTTGGATCGACATATAATTTAATTGTTTGGCCGCGCTTTATTTCTGTCTTGGCCTTGCGAATACGTTCTGGCTTTGCAGTCTTTGTCCAACAAGCACCTTGTTTCATAAGATTTTTGATCTTAATTTTTGAAAGCTCAATTCCTGACTTCGCACATTTTTCTGCAAGTAGGTCCGCTGCTGTTGTATCTGTATTGGCCTTGGCCGTAATGCTAAATTTAGTCATAAATTAATATCCGTTAAAGTAAGGACAACCGCTGCATCCACTCTGGCAACAGTCATTAATATCGGCCTCTTCATCAATTCTAAGGTTTGGTGAAACAAGAGATAGGCTATATGTTTTTATACCGCGAACATTTCCAATTAATGTGAAAAGCTCAGGGCCTTGAAGTGGAGTCTCCATTGTTCCTAAATTAAGAGATAGGGCCAGGTGGTGAGCAATCGACTTCGTATCACAAAGAATATTGAACTCAGGTTCAATATTAGAAGTAACTAGGTATTTCTCTGCATATGATTCAATGATATATTCTTTCATAAATAATCCAAATCGATTAAGGTAGCGCCATGTTTTACGATTTCCCGATAAAATATCACGAACCTGTTTTCCGTCCTCCATCTGAAGGGCGTTCTCTCCTTATACAACAAACCATTGGTTGCTCCAATAATAAATGTACATATTGCAATATGTATCGATCTAAGACTTATAAAGAGAGAAACAGCGTCGAGGTAATCGAGGATATCAGAAAGGCGGCAGCTTACTATCGTCGATTTGAGATGCGTCCCTCTAAAGTATTTTTATGTGATGGAGATGCGCTTGGGGCACCAACTGAAGACCTCTACAAAAGTCTTTTGGCAATTGGCGAGGAGTTTGGGGATATTCGCGTCGGTGTCTACGCAACAGCTCAGAATATGCTGGATAAATCAGAAGATGAGCTTCGTTACCTAAAGGAAGCAGGGCTTGGAATCGCTTATCTTGGGATGGAGTCTGGTTGTGACAAGGTTCTCCATATGACGGTTAAGGGCAATAGCGCCCAAGATATGATTGATGGATCAAAAAAAGTCATGGATGCAGGGATGAAATTATCGGTGATTGCCATGCTTGGGCTTGGTGGGAAGAAACATACAGAGACCCATGTGGCCGAGACGGCGAGAGTTCTTTCTGAAATTTCACCAGATTACCTGTCATTTCTTACGACAATGGCGGTTGAGGGGACTCCGTATTACCGAATGGTACAACGAGGCTTTGAAATGCTTACGACTAAGGAGATACTAGGGGAGATGCACGACATTCTCTCTGGGATAAAAGCCTCTCGAGAAATTTTACTTAGAATTAATCACGTCTCAAATATGTATCCAATTGGAGGGAGTCTTCCTCAAGATCAGTCCACGATAATTCAGCAGGTTAAGCAGTGGTTTGTTGAAGCTCCAGAGGGAACATATCCACCAAAACCTTCACATATGTAGGATTTAGCAGTATAAATTGGCCATGACTCAAGAACAGTACAATATCGCATTTATCATTTTATCAGTTTTAGTATTTATCCTTTCAATGGGGGTAGGCTTTTTCTATATTAAGCTTAAAGAAGAGACGAGAAAGCGCATTGCTGAACATGACAAGATGGAAGCAAAGGAAAAAGAGCGCCAGGCATTCGTGCGCGATAGTCTTATTACAATTGCTCGTGCCTTTGTTCAAAAACAATGTGAGGCAAGTGAAGCCTGTATTCGTTTAAGAATGCTTATTGACCGCGTGGACTTTGTTGAAAACGAAGAGTATCCGATTATCTTTTCAATGTATGAGGAAATTAAACATTTCCCAACTCACCAATCTCGAAAAGAGCTATCAAAACAAGAGCGTTTCTCACAAGATAAAGAGAGATTTGCAATTGAAGACAAACACATGGATAATTTAACTAACGAGTGTAATAAGCTAATCACAAATCTCACGGTTAATTAATGCAATACTATGTCCACAATCTTAATCCAATTGCTCTCGATTTTTTGGGAGTTAAGATTGCTTGGTATTGGTTGGCCTACTTCTTTGGCTACTTCTGGACACTTTATTTAGGAAAATACCTCATAAAAAGAGAGGGACTAAGTGTCTCTTTTCATCACTATCTAAATTATTTATTCACTGGCTTCTTTATGATGCTTGCAGGTGGAAAGCTCTTTTATATCTTCTTTTATAATTTTAATTACTATGCACAAGACTTAAAGCGCGTTTTCTATTTTTGGCAAGGTGGCATGAGCTTTCATGGTGCACTTATTGGTGGAGCTCTTTGGACATATTATTACGCTAAAAAGCACGGACTTAAATTCTTTGCCCTAACAGATATTGTCCTAACAAGTGTAGGCCCGGCCATTATGTTTGGGCGAATCGCAAATTTTATCAATGGAGAACTTGCGGGGAGAGTGACAGATGTTTCTTGGGCAGTGATTTTTCCAAGACTTTACGACTCAAGCCCTCGCCATCCTTCACAGCTTTATGAAGCCTTCCTCGAAGGATTTGTCCTATTTCTCATTTTATTTACTTTGAAAAAGAATTTAAAAAGACCAGCTTTAAACTCTGGCCTTTTTCTTATCATTTATGGAATTGGTCGCTTCATTGTTGAGTTCTTTAGAACTCCTGATCCACAAATTGGGCTCTTCTTTAACCTGTTTTCTGTGGGACAATTCTATTGTCTAGCAATGATTTTGATTGGGGCCGCTATTATTTTTTGGCCTTCTCATTTATCGCGTTCTCATACTGCTTAAGTAGTTCTGGATCGATCTCTGTTGGAGTGATTTTGCGGAAGCTCTTACGGGCATTGATCATATTCTCACACTTGTGGACAGCACCGTCTCCTTCGACTGGAACGTTTTTACGCCCATCTTTCATCCAAGTAATTTCCTTTCCACAATAACGACATGATGCCATGAGTAACTCCCTGATTTTAAAGCAATTTAGAGTGTCAATTTTAGTGGTTTTAGGTTATTCTAACAACTATAAAAATAAACTGGAGTGCATAGTGTTAGATATCAAATTTATCAGAGAAAATGTTGATTTAATGAAAGAGGTAATTGCAAATAAGCGTATCGGTCTAGACCTAGATGAGCTACTGACAATTGACTCGAAACTCTCTGAATTAAAGACAAAGCAGCAGGATTTACAAGAGAAGAGAAATGCTCACTCAAAATTAATCCCTCAGGCATCTAACGAAGACAGGCCAAAACTTATTGCTGAAGGTAAGGAAATTGCCAACGAGCTTAAGGAAATGAATCCAGAAATTAGTGATCTTGAAGAAAAACTTAAGGCACTGATGTACGTTGTTCCAATGGTTCCATCAAAAGATGCACCAGTTGGTAAAGACGATAGTGAAAACGTAGTTAGTCGTGTTGAAGGTGATAAACCAAATTTCTCATTTGCACCAAGACACCACGTTGAAATTTTAGAAATGAATGAGTGGGCAGAGTTTAAAAATATCGCAAAAGTTTGTGGTTCACGTTCTTACTCTCTTAGAAATGACATGGTTCTTTTAGAGATGGCCATGCACCGTCTTGCTCTAGATATGCTAACTGAAAAGGGATTTACACTTGTTTCATCTCCATCGATGGCAAGAGAAGATGCACTATATGGTACAGGTCACTTCCCGACAGGAAGAGAAGATGCTTACTATATTCCTGAGCACGATATCTATCTTTCAGGAACAGCTGAAGTTCAATTAAATAGTCTACACGGTGGTGAGATTCTAAGTGAATCAGATCTTCCAATTTTATATGCAGGTTTCTCTCCATGTTTTAGAGGGGAAGCAGGAAGTTATGGAAAGGATGTAAAGGGCCTAATCCGTGTACACCAATTCCAAAAAACAGAACAATTCGTAATCTGTAAAGGTGATGAAGCAGAGTCTGAAAAATGGCACAAGTCACTTCTTGAAGCAGCAGAAGAATTCTGTAAGGCGCTTGAGCTTCCATATCAAATCCTTGAAGTTTGTACGGGTGATATGGGTGCAGGTAAATTCCGTATGTACGATATTGAATGTTGGGTACCAAGTGAAGAAAAGTACCGTGAGACACACTCATGTTCAGCACTTCATGACTGGCAAGCAAGAAGAACAAATACTCGCTACAGAGATGCAGATGGAAACGTTAAGCACGTATTCACTCTAAATAATACAATGGTTGCGACTCCAAGAATTCTTGTTCCATTTATTGAAAACCATCAACAAGAAGATGGATCTGTTTATGTTCCTGCGAAATTAAGAGCATATATGGGCGGAAAAGAAGTTCTTAAAGGGCGTAACCGCCAGTAGGTGATTAAGAGGGAAGGATCAGGCTTATGGTCTGAACTCCCTGCTCACTTCGTGATAACTTGAGCTCACATCCATGCGTCTTTGTCATGGATTGGGCCAAGGCAATCATCTTCGTATTCGTATTTAACATTTCACCTTCAAGAATTTTAATCCCTCGAGACTTTGCTTCTAAGATTAATAAACCTAGTAGCTCCTTTCCAATACCAAGTCCTTGATACTTATCAATGATTGTTATCGCAAATTCTGCAACTTTTGAATTATCTCGGTGAATATCAAAACGGGCAACCCCCATTGGATGAGCAGGGGAAGTAATCGTTGCCACGCCAATGGCATAATGAAATCTCTTATCAAATTCAGTTAAATTGATAAGCTCTTTTGCTGTTAAACCTTTCTTTGCACCAAAGAAACGATGATAGATAGACTTGGGCTCCATCTCGTGCAGACCTTCAAGAAGCATTTTCTTGTCAAATGGACTAATCTCACGAATCTGCGCCTTGTGTCCTTTAAAGTCGTAAATATGATCAAGAGCTAGAGCTTCCACATCCAAATAGTATCATAGCTTTATTTGTGAGTATGATTTTTTTGACACAGCCTCCACTAAATGCGTAAAATTATAAGTAAAGTACTTATGGAGGAGACTTAATAATGAATAATTTCTACCCACTTAAAAAAGTGGCCGATATATATGGTGACCCAAATCTAAAATTTGATATTCAAGATCTTGAATCTTCGGGGCAAATTCCAGCTTCTCGCAAGTATAGAAGTGGAGCAATTTTTAGAAAAGGTTGGCCGGTTAATTTACTTCCACAAATTGGTGAACAAATTGGTTATTTCAAAAAATTTGATAAGCCTACTTCTGTTTGTGTATTCACAACAAAAGGTGGAGTTCTTAAGTCGACTCTAGCACTAAATCTTGCACGCACAGCTGCTCTTCACGGACAGCGCGTTTGTGTCGTAGGCCTTGATATTCAAGGAGATGTGACGACGTCACTTGGTTATGACACTGAGTCTGATGACAGTGGTAGCCTTGATGAATTAATTCAAAAATTAGATCAAACAAAAGGTCTTTGTGATTACTTCTCTGGTGAGGCAACTCTTGATGAAGTCATTGTTCAGCTTGGATTACCAAATCTTTTTATTATTCCTGAGACACCTGAGCTTGTTGCCTTAAACGACTCTCTTAATAATATTAACCGTCGTGAATTTTGGTTAAAGGAAAGAGTTATCGATCCTTTAAAAGAACACTTTGATCTTGTGATTATGGACTGTTCACCAAACTGGAACAAGCTGACAACTAATGCTCTTGTAGCAAGTGATGCTCTTGTTTCTCCACTTGAATGTAAAATTAATAATTTTAGAAACTTCAGAGTTTTCTCTCACTTTTTAAAAGAATTTAAAGATGAAATGAGACTCGATTTTGAATCAATTTTTGTTCCAACTAAGTATTCTACGAATAAGAAACTTAGTAACGATATTCTAAATTGGTACTATCAGAATGTTGCAGGCTGTACGACTGTTGGTATTAAAGAGTCTGTATCTGCTGAAGAGGCAATGGCCCTTAATCTTTCAATTGCAGAACATGCAGCAGGAAAGCCAATTGCAAAAGATACAGTCGAGCTATTTAAGCAAATTCATCATGCGATTTCGAACTATCACACTAGAAAGTCTGAGCAAGAGGAACTTCCGGCCCATCAGGCAAGAGTTTTTGGTGGACTTGGGCAAGCTAACTTTGGAAATTTAAGTAATAGGTTTTAATTATGGCCATTGGTTTAAATGATATTACAGCTAAGAAGCAGGCCAAGAAAGTTGAAGTTGTTTCGGCCGTTGAGGAAGTATTAGAGAAGCAGCAAAGGCCTTGGGACGGAAAATTTCAGGCCCAAAAGAGTTCTGTTGCTAATCAGGCCGTAAAAAGAGCTAGAGAAATAACTGCTAAAAATGAATTGCACGCAAAAGAGCTTCGTCAGAATTTCACAAGTGCACAAAAAGAGTTAGAGATTAATCAGTATATTGAAAATCGTGAAAAAGAATTTGTTAATTTAGATTCATCTAAAAATATGCTCAAGTCGAGAACTCGTATCAAAACTCAGCGATCACTATTTAAAAGACTTAGAGATTCAATCTTTAGGTCTTAGCTTCATATCGATATTGAAGTTGTGAAACTCTTTATCGTTGAAACAATGAAGAATCTTAGGGGAGTATTTTTTTATTACATCTTTAGAATTTGCTCCTCTAAAGAGTTCATTGAAAGCATTAGAACATACTGCTTTTGTAAATTTGTGCTTTATTCCACTACATTTTTTTATAAAGTCACATGATTGAGGATAACCGCGATAGCATTTCATCGACTCAATATCACAAGTATTCTCATCGACGACTTTTGTGTCGCAAGATGAGAGAAGAAGAACTAAAACGAATAGACTAGACAATACCTTCATCAATTAAGACATCCTTAAATTTATTAATCACATCATGCTCATAGTGATTAAGTTGATTCATTGTAAGTTCTGTAAGTGCGTCTCGAGCATTCATTTTACTTACTGTAACCATTTTGTCGTATGTATTTACGAGTGAGATAATCATGATCGGCAAACTCAATGTCTTAAGTTTATTTGGTCCTGAACCATCTTTTACTTCTTCGTGGTTTACGATTAGATCAAGAACACCTTTTGTTACCCATGGTTTGTCTTTCAATGCACTAACTGCATCTTTTACGTGAAGGCCATAAACTCTTTTTTCATCATCGCTGAGTTCATCTTTTGGTTTCTTAAATAGCTCTTGGTCTTGGCTATTTAATCGCGTGATACCAACATCGTGTAGTAGGCTAGCTGTGGCTATATTTGAGATGTCACTATCATTACAACCAACTCTTATTGCAAGTCTCGTTGCAAGAGTCGCAACATTCATTGAGTGTTCGATAATTAAATTTGAATCGATTGTTTTCTTTTCGAAGAACTTCTTCAAAGCATCAGGGCCAGATGAGAGAACTTTTTTAAGCTGTGCTGCCGCTATCTCAGTCATTTGGTAATTTTCTTCTTTTTCTGGTGCATTGAGTGACTGCTCAATCGCTGTTTTACAAGCACCATCTACAATTTCAACTTTCTCTTCTAGAGGAAGATCAAAGTCTTGAACTTTTGAATCAAGAAGATCTTTAATATATTGCTGATATTTATCAACTTCATTTTCAAGAATGTAGAACTTTGCTACTTGTTGTTTATTTAGCTTTTCAAGCTTCTCTTGTGATATGGCCGTACCAGCATCTTGATATTTAAGATAAGTCTCTTTGAAGTAAATATACAAATCAAACGGTATAACGCTTTCTGGCTCAATCGTTGTGATTCTTAGAGGGTAGTAATTCATAAATCCTATTTCATTAAAACTAATAATAAAGTCTATTAATTTAATTTTATGGTGAATTAGGAATTTATACAACTATCTGAACTTATAGCTTCTGTGGACTATTAAGGGGGATATAAAGTGCGACTAGAGTACCTACGGGTTTTCGCTCAATTGTGAACTTTATCTTAAGTAATTCGCAATATGAGCGAATAATGAAGTAACCAAAACCGGAACCTTTTTCTCCTAAAGTTCCAAAACTTATTCCCGTATCAATCTTATTATAGATTTGTTCAAGCTTCTTTTTACTTATCCCTATACCGTTGTCTTGTATTTCTAGCTTTAAAGCTTGATCCACTTGCGTACATGAGATCTTTATCATTCCTTCATTTTGAGTAAATTTTATTGAGTTGGAGATGATATTTCCAAGAATCTGATGAGTAAGGATGGCGAGATTTGAATAAACTCTAAGCTCTTGTTTAATCTCAGGAACCTCGATTGAGATTTTCTTTCGTTCACATTGAGGTGTAAAGATAGTTTGAATATTATCCAGTAAACTCTTAATCTCTACATAATCAAGCTGTGGCTCATTATTAATTAATTCCTGTTCGGCCTTAACGTTATCGAGAATATCTTTAATGTGCATACAGGCCGAATAGACTTTTGGCCACGCTCTAGCTTCTTCAACGTAACCACGTCGAATATAACGGCTTGAATAACCAATGATAACAAATAAAGAATTTGCAATATCGTGTGAAAGAACTCTTAGTAAGCGAATATATTTCTGCTTATCTAGATTCTTTATAAAGCTAATTTCATTCTCTTTTTGTAGCCTGTTTATCTTAAGGCTTAAGGCAATTGAAAGAGTAAATGATTCAACCATATTTCCTAAGAGGATAGAGTTTTGAGTGAAGTCATTATCGGTAAAGAATCCATAGATAGTCGCAAAGTAAGCAAAGATTCCAACGTTCATGATGAGCCATGAAAGAAGATAGACTTTTGATTCAATCGTTGGGTTTGTAATATTTGTATATATCGAAATATAAATAATGAAGATCACAAGTGTTAAGATGTAAATATCGACAAGTGGTCCAATGATAAAATTATAAGAATCAAAGAAAGAGAAGACGATTGAGGTGATTAGAGTAATTGATATCAGAGCATAAACTTTTTCTGTCTTCTTAATAATAGGCTTCTTAAAGAAGTCGATACTCAAGAGATCTTTTGTAAACTTATATAAGTAGTTACATGAAATCATGGCATAGACACCAAGGTATTTAATATGGTTGTCTAAAGAAAGAACTCCTTGTGTGTATCCAGATAATGCTAAGACAGAGTTAATCATAAAAAAGATAAAGACTGAGTAGACAATATAGATTGATTCTTTATTTATCATTCCAAGAATCAGGTTATATATTAATAACGTACACATAAAGCCTAGATAAATAGATAAGCTAATGATCCTGGTTTGCTCTGTCTTTTGAATATATTTAGTATCAGCAAGCAAGGCCTTTGTATCAAACTTATGAAGACTATGAGTTTTGATAACAATCGTTTTTTTCTCTCCTGGATTTAGATCGATACTTAGCGATTTATGGAGTGTCGTATTTGAATTGATTTTATCTTTAGGAAAATTAGAAAGTTGCTTACTGTCTTGATTGAGAAAGTAAACTTCATTTAATCTAAAAGTGTGAGTATTAAAATACAGCTCTTTATGTACAGAATGCTCGAGTGAGTTTTTAAATTGAACGCGTAGATAAATATTTTTATTTGTGTATTCTAAGTTTAAAACACTTTTATCGTTCGTCGTGAATCCATCTGGTGTGTATTCTTTATTATCAGATAGCTTATATTCAACATATTTTGAAATATTATGATTTTGATCTTTGAAAGTCTCTTTATTAATTTGTACAATTGACTCTGTAGCGAGAATTTCTTTTGCTGGAATGAAAAGAAGAAGCAATAATAAGAAACGATAAATGAACTTGATCACGAAGAGAGTATAATTTTTTTGAACCAATCTTTAAATAACAATTGTGTATATAAATGAAAAAAAACTTAAATTTCTACTTTGATTTTACATCTCCTTACTCATACTTAAGTATGTTGCAGTTAGACGCAGGGCTTCTTTCTGAGAAATATGAAATTAACTTCTGTCCAGTGATGGTGGGAAGGCTATTTGCATTAAATGAGATGAGTGCTCCTGCACAAACTAAGAATAAAGCACTCTACTTATTTAAAGAGGCGTTAAGGACAGCGGATAAAATGGAAGTAAAACTTACTTCACCAAAAATGCTTCCGTTCAATTCTTTACCTTACTTAAGAATGGCCCTTGGACTTAGGGATGATAAATTAAAACAGGCAAACTTTATTCTTAATACATTTCATTTTGGTTGGAAATACGGTCATGATTTTAATGACTATGATCAGTTTAAAGAATTTATTACTGAAAAATGTTTGACACTAGAAGAGTATGAACGTTTAGATAGTGATCGTAATTTAAAGAAAGAATTAAAGCTTGTTATCAATGAAGCGTTTGATAAAGGCGTCTTTGGTGTTCCAACATTTGAAGTTGACGATGATTTTTATTGGGGGAACCACAATATAGACTTTCTCGCTAAAAATAAATTTTTAGATTATAATGAACACGAAGAATTTATTAACTTTAAAAAATTCTTCGAGGAAGAAAAATGAAATTGAAATTAAAACTACTTTTTATTATCTTAATTGGCCTAAGCGTTCATGCAGACACTAAGGTTATGATGCAGACAAATTATGGGGACATCACTATTAAGCTGTATGATAAAAAGGCACCCGAAACAGTAAAAAACTTTTTAAGCTACGTTAATTCTGGATTCTACAATGGAACTATTTTTCACCGTGTTATTGACGGATTCATGATTCAAGGTGGGGGATACGATACAAGTCTTAAGAAGAAAAAAACAGAAAAGCCAATTAAGAACGAAGCAACAAATGGCCTAAGTAATGTTCTTGGAACAATTGCAATGGCAAGAACTTCTGTGATTAACTCTGCAACTTCTCAATTCTTTATTAACGTAAAAGATAATAACTTCCTGGATCACTCAGGGCCGACTCCATCTCAGTATGGTTACGCTGTATTTGGAAAGGTTGTTAGTGGAATGGCAGTTGTTAATAGAATCAAGAAGTCAAAAACTGGAAGAAATGGTCCATTTCAAAATCTTCCAGCTTCAAATATTGAGATTAAGAAGGTTTACGTCCTACCTTAATCCTTAAAACAAACCAGAATACTCAGATATAGCATTTATAAATAGCAAATTCTTCGTAGGGAAGAATTTGCTGATTTAGTTAAGATATAATCTGGGTATGGGCTCATTAAAGATAAGTAGCAAAACAAATAATAAGTTATCTAGTAAATCGAATTTAAATTATTCTAAATTTAGTCAAATTAATGGAAAACATCCTCTGCAGCAAAGTTGTCCGGATTCGTTTATCACGTATCAAGTCCGAAAAAGACATGGGGGAAGTGTTGCTTACTTTAATTTTGAATTGGCAAAAGAGATGGGTTTAATTTCTGAAGGCCATGATAATACTTTGACTAAAGATTTGGCCCAAAGAATTCTTGAGACTTTCTCGATTGTGATTATCAATGAATACGATATTGAAAATGGGATCGAGTATCCAGAAGATGAGATTCTACCAAATCGCTATATGGCAACTCGCTACTTGCAGCTACAGCATCCAAATAAGCAGGGAAAGACTTCGGGTGATGGACGCTCGATCTGGAATGGTACAGTTGATCACAATGGGCTTACTTGGGATATCTCGAGTCAGGGAACTGGAGCAACAAAGTTATCACCTGCAACCCATATACAAAATAAATACTTTAAAACAGGTGATCCATCTATTTCGTATGGATGTGGCTACTCTGAGTTTGATGAAGGACTAGCAACTCTAATGTTCTCTGAAGTTATGCAAAAGAATAACTATGAGACAGAGAGATGTTTGGCTATCATTAAATTTAAAGACAATATTTCAATTAATGTTAGGGCCAATAGTAACTTAATTAGACCTTCTCATATGTTTAATCATCTAAAGCAGGCCAATTATGATGCTTTAAAAAATATTGTTAATTACTATATTGATCGCCAAAAGATTAATGGTGAATGGCAAAGAGTCCCAAAAACTGCGAAGGCAAGATATCGTTATTTTTTAAAGAAACAGGTGGAAGTATTTGCAAAGCTTGCTGCTAATTTTGAAGATGATTATATCTTTTGTTGGCTTGATTGGGATGGCGATAATATTCTTATGAATGGTGGTATCATCGATTATGGTTCGATTAGACAGTTTGGTCTTTATCATCATGAATACCGATTCGATGATGTTCAACGTTATTCCACTACCATTAAAGAACAAAAAGATAAGGCGAAGTATATTGTTCAGTCCTTTATTCAAATTGTGGACTTTTTAGAAACAAAAGAAAAGAAAGCGATAGCTGATTTTTCAACTAGTGAGTACCTTGAACAATTTGATGAAATTTTTGAAACTCAAAAGAAGTATAACCTAATTTCTAAAATTGGGATTTCTCCGAAGTATCATGATTGGCTGGTAAAGAAGCACTCACATAAGATTGAAAATTTACAAAAGCCATTCTATTACTTTGAAAAGGCAAAATCTAGCTTTGGTCTTTATGAGGTGAGTGATGGTATTTGCTGGGATGCCATTTTTAGTATGCGAGATATTCTACGTGAATATCCTCAGCTTATTTTAAGCCGTGGTGAATGGATTACACGAGATGAATTTATCAATATCGCTAAGTCTAGTTATGCGAGTCAATCTGATTTAGAGATTAATACATATCGTGCAAATAAAATCGATGCATTTCAAGATTCCTATATTGAATTATTACATCTTGTTGCTAAAAAATCTAAGAAGAGATTTGATGATATTCTTCTTGAAGTTGTTATGCGCTCATCGATTATAAACAAGTTTGAAAGAGTAACAGGTGATAGTATTGCTCGTATCGTCGATTCTATGATGAAGAAGTATAAGAAATTTGACCCACTTACTATCTTCAATGTTGTTCGTGACTTTAGAGAACACCAAACGTTTGACCCTGATAATGTAAGTCCAAAGAGTGATCGTGTGGCAAACGAGAAAAAACATTTAAAACCAATTGTAAAAGAACTTCTTAAAATTGTAAGAGACTATAGAGAAGGCATTTAAGAAATGAAAATTGGATTATATGGTGGTGGCGACTTTTGTGATAATGTCGAAATTGACGAACATATCTTAGAGCTTTGTAATAGTGAATCTCCAAGTATAACTTTTATTCCAGCAGGTTCCTACGAATCAGAATTAGATTTTATCGATTTAATTATGGCCTATAAGAAAATAGGTTTTAAAAGGTTTATCCATCTTCCTGTTGATCATGAATTTGACAGAACTCTCAAAGAAGAGGCACTTCAAAGTGACGTGATTCATCTCGGTGGAGGTAATACGTTTTATTTCTTAAAGCACTTAAAAGAAAGTGGGATGTTTGAAGAACTCATCGATTATGTCGAAAATGGTGGAATTTTAACAGGCCTTTCAGCTGGTGCAATTATTACGACTCCAAATATTATGACAGCATCATTTCCGCCATGGGATCGTGATGATAATGACGATGATGTCACAGACTTTAAGGCCATGAATATTATTGATTTCGAGTTTTTTCCTCATTATCGTAAATCAAAACGCTACGATGACGAGTTAAAGAGACATTCTATATTCTCTCGTTTTCCAATTTATGCTTGTCCTGATGGGAGTGGCCTAGTCGTTACTGATGAAGAAATTGTTGTTCATGGAGAGTGCTATATTTTTGAAAAGGGCCAAAAATATAAACTATAACTTTCTTTTACTCGGTCTTGTTAGCAAGAAAACAATAACTCCAATACCAATTAATGAAACGATAACTTTTATCGTCGGATTCACTTCAACGTAAATTAGCGTATATGAAAAGAGTGCTACGATCATTGAGATGGCAATGATTTTAGATTTTACACTCACAACTCCATATTTATTCCAGTCAGTAATAATTGGGCCAAAAATCTTATGATCTAGTAGCCACTGATAGTACTTTTCATTACTTTGCGAAAAGAAGTAGGCACTTAAAAGAAGAAAAGGAGTTGTTGGAATAAGAGGAAGAAAAATACCAATAAAAGCAAGAATCACAAATGCAATTCCGAAACTAAGGTAAATGGCCTTTCTGCTCTTATTAATCATTAAAAAGTCTTTATTGGTGAATTCGGCTTTTTCTTTGCTCTAATACAAAACCTTACTGGAGCAGGATAGCCTTCTACTGTTTTCGTTTGATCTTCAGTATCTAAGAAGTCCTCAAGGGATTGATGTGGTGGAGGACACCATTTCGTTTGTCTTTGTTCTTCAAAATTTGTCGTTGAAACAGAGACAACTTCCATATCAATGAAGCCTGTTCGATTAATCCAATTCTTAAGACAGCTTAGAGTTGGAAGAAACCATACATTTCTCATCTTTGAGTAACGATCTTCTGGGAATAGGCAGATTGTCTCCTCTCCTGGAATACCAATTGTTTCCATAATCATTTCTCCTCCAGGAACAAGAGATTCTCTGATGGAGATTAATTGCTCAAGTGGATGACGGTGATGATAGAGAACGCCCATCGAGAAAACAACATCAAAGAATGATCTAAAGTTTGGAAGATCTTCGATACCAAATAATTCAAATTTTAAATTATCATATTTCTTAAAGTGATTAATGAATTCAAATTGGGCCTGATTGTGTAAGACAGGATCAATTCCAAGAACTAACTTTGGTTCTTGTTTGGCCATCTCAAACATATAGTAGCCGTTATTACAGCCTACATCTAAAACAACCTTATCTTTTAAATTTGGAAGAGATTCTTTTAGTCTTTCCCATTTTTTATCTGAGCGCCATTCGGCATCAATATCAAGCTCACCAACTTGAAAAGGTCCTTTTCGCCATGGAATAAGCTTTGTCGCAGTCTCAAGGGTTTCGCTCGAGTTCTCTTGAAGAGATGGGATGACATCAAAGATCTCTTTGTATTCTTTCTGATATTTTGTGCGAAACATTTGAAGCTTGTCTGCTTTAAGTTGTCTTAAAGATTCAATATCAACACGATTACCAAATTTTTCTAAATACTCTAAACTATCCATTCTCTTCCTATTTGATACATAGGTAACAAGCAAAATTATACCATCTAAAAATCATTTCAGATTTCTTAAAGCCTGCTTCATCTAACATTTTAAGTTGTTGTTGTGGAGTTAGGGGCCTCAGGACATTTTCTAGGGCCTCTCGTTTTTGAGCAATCTCCATCTCACTATATCCATTTCTACGTTTGAAATCATAATAAAGATCAATCAAAAGATTATCAATTTGCTCATCTTGGCAGATAATTTTTTCGGCCAAAATAAAACAGCCATTATCATTAAGCCCGTTATAGATATTTTTAAGAACATTAAGGCGCTCTTCAACTGGTAGAAATTGAAGAGTGTAGTTCATGATTGCCATACCGGCATTTTCAATTTTTACATCAGTGATCGACTCTTCTAATAACTCAACATTATCTTGTAGACCGTGAGACTTAAGCTTCTGTGCTGCCTTTTCAAGCATCGGTCTTGAAGTATCAATACCGATAAACTGTGGAAGCTCTTTGTCGTTTTGGCGAAAGTAATCGGCCATTAAAAGCATCGTCGTTCCTGTCGAACAACCAAAGTCATAAACTGTTCCAGATTGATAGAAGCGTCTTGTTAGGTCGATGATGATTTTATGAATCTCATGATAATTTGGAATACTTCGCGATACCATGTCATCAAATACAGAGGCCACATCTTGATTGAATTCAAAATCTGATATTTTTTCAATTTTCTTTGCAAAAACTTCGTCTTTGCCAGCGTTTAAAAATTTATTTTCCATGTGGCGAAACTAGAATATCTTTTGGATATTGTCCAATCTAGTATAAAAAATACTCCTTCTTTCTTCTTTAATTTCAATGATTTACTGATACGCGTGATTTTTTACTATGAATAAGCAATATTTATTGGTATGTAAACAAAATATATATTAAAAAACAGCGCAGGTTCTATGAATAATGAATTGGATAGAGGAGAAGCTTTTAACGAAACGCTAAGAGTTTTATCCCATGATTACTCGGGTCATATGCATTTAATTAGGTTTTGTATTGATGAATTGATGCAGGATCAGGATGAAAATAACCCATTTGTTAAAAAATTAAATCAAGGTCTTGAACGCTTTGAGAATGATTTAAATCTTCTTAAGCAATCAACACCTTATTTCTTAGATGAAGAAGTTCCAATTAGCAAAATCGCTACTAGGGCCTTCGGTCAAGCACGTATCTACTTAAAGAAACATTTTGCAGATTTAACTTGGAATATTGCTAATGATGTAACCGTAAAAGGTTCACAAGCTAACGATTTATGTGAAATCTTGTTCTCTTTTGCCCACTTATTCTCAACTTTGGCAAAAAAAGAAGGAAGAGATACATTCCATATCACCTTAGAAATTAAAGACGAGTTAAGAAAATTAATTTTTATTAAGTCAGAATTAAACAAATACTTAAGACAAGAGTTAGATTCCATCTTAAACTTAGGTGACGAAAACGAAAAATCATTAAGAAGATACATCGGAATTCATAACTTTTTAGCAAAGGGAAAGGATTACGAAATTCTTGATGGGGACAACAATTTATCGGTGAGGTTTGAATTATGACAATGGCAACGGACAAGGAAATTTGGATTTTAGAGGATGATGAGGGATGTCGTTTTGTTTACGAACAAACTCTCGTTCACCGCTACAACAACTTAAGATTTTTTACTTCTATTGAAGAGTTTCAAAATGCTCTATCAAATACTGAAAAGAATCCAGCACTAATCATTGCAGATCTTATGCTTGATGATGGTAACTTCATGACTTACTTAAATCATTCAAAAGATCGTCGTTTAATGGTGATTCCATTTATCATCGTTTCAAGTATCGATGATATTGATGCACTGAGATTCTGTTTTATGGAAGGTGCACTTGATTACTTAACAAAACCATTTAAGAAAAATGAGTTAATCGTTAAGATTGAAAATGTATTCAATGGTAGTCCAAGAAGAATGGTTCAACCAATTGCTCACAAGTCGATGCTGCTAGATGGTAAAGAAGTAGAGCACTTAACTAGTAAACAAAAACAACTACTGGGACTATTTATTAATTCTCCACATCGTATCGTAAGTCGCGATGATATCTTAGATAATGTTTGGGGAGATACAACTGTTCACCCAAAAACAGTGGATGTTCACTTATATAACCTAAGAAGAAAGCTTCATGATTACGGTTATATTATTCGTTCAGAAGGTGGCGGTAAGTGGTCACTTATTCCTGATACATATGAAAAAGTTGCAAGTTCAGATGAGTCAAATGTTTCATCTAGTTCTAATGACAGTGATAATTCTGTTTCAGAAAATACATATTAATATTTTTTTACATAAATCGCCTCTAATAAAATAGAGGCGATTTTATATTTAGAAGAAGTTGATTTAAAACAATCATTATCGCTATGATTGAGACGAGACGCCAAGTGAATAAACCGAATAGTAGCTTTCGCAAGGAGCTATTAAATTCGAATATCCATTACTGTCACATCGATTTTGATGGAGATTGCATTTATGTGAATGATTTATATCTCGGTTATGGGTTAACTGTTGGCACTAATTTATTTCAATATACTCCTGATGAAAAGAAGGGGTTCTTTCTTGAACAAGTCGAAAGAGTAAAGAATGGTGAAGCTTGCCACTTCTTTTCTGAATCAATCAATTTATTAGGCGAAAGAGATCAGTGGGAGATTTGGCTACAGCCAGGTTATTCAGCTACAGGGACAAGCCCGTCATTTATTGAGGTTTACAGTCGTAATATTAATGCCGGAGCTGAGAATTTTATCTCGACTCTGTTCAAAAATTTCTATACCGCCACCGATGATGATTTATTCATTCTTAATAATCAACTTGTGATCTTAGATATAAATAAGGTGACAAAGCAAAGTCTTGTGGGAAACAAGTTTTCAGAAGTTATCTTTGATGATGAAGAGTATTTGTTCTTCTTAAATACTTTTGAACAAGCAAAACGTTTGGACGGCGTGGCCTTAAAAGTTACTCATCCTATTTATCGCAAGCGTCGTTCTAAAAAAAGATTTTGTCGTATTAGTGTAACCTATATTGTTATTCAAGGTGTTGGACGTTATATGGTTCAAATTCGCGATGTTCATCAAGAACATATCAATCGCGTAACTTTGAAAATGCAAGAAAAGCAATTTGAAGAATTTGAAAGATGGCGCTCTCTTGGACAAATGTCTGCAGGAATTGCACACGAAATAAATAATCCATTATGTATCATACGCATTCAGGCCGAACAGTTGAAAGATCGTTATGCTGGTAAGATCAAGGATTCCGATCCTTCTTATATGAAAAAGTTAGAGAGTATTATTAAGCAAGTGGATCGCATTGAAAATATTGCTAATAGTTTAAAGATTTACTCTCGCTCCTCAAACTCAATTACTAAAGAGATACATAACCTTGATAACTTAATACAGGATTCATTGGGATTATTTCAGGCCCAAACTGGTCGAGAAATTTATATTGATTTTAAAAATCCGTTTAGTGACTTAGAAGTAGCGTGTAAAAAAAATGAGTTCTATCAAATCATTTTAAACTTGCTCACTAACTCTTATCAGGCGGTTCATCAATTTGAATCTCTTGAGAAATGTTGGATAAAAATTTGGGTTGAAGAGTCAATGTTAGATCAGTTCACTATCTACGTACAGGATGGTGGTGATGGGATTAAAGATAATGTTGCTAAAGATATCTTCACACCATTCTTCACAACGAAAGATGTCGGTGAAGGAACAGGTCTTGGTCTTAGTATTTCGAAAAAGTTAGCATTAGAAAATAATATGATTTTAGATTTTGAAAAAGACTTTGAGTATACAACGTTTTCAATATCGCTAGGCCAAAACATAGTAAGGCCTAGCGTCGATGCTTAAATAATCAATTAGCTATTTAGAACTTCTTGTAGTTGTCCAGATTGGAACATCTCAGTGATAATATCATTACCACCTACAAGCTCACCCTTGAAGTAAAGTTGTGGGTAAGTTGGCCAGTTAGAGTAAACTTTTACACCTTCTCTAATATCCATATCTTCTAAAATGTTAAAAGTCTTATAAGGTTTACCAACAGAGTTTAGCATTGCAATTGTATTTGCTGAAAAACCACACATTGGCATATCAGGTGTACCTTTCATGAATAAGAAAAGATCAGCAGACCCAATTAGTGCTTCGATTTGCTCATTTAGTTCTTTTGATTTATCGGCACCAGAAACAGCTTCTCCTTGATTGATAGGAGTAGATTCTTTACCTAGAATGTTGAATGGATTATCGCTCATATTGATTCCTTTATTTCCTGAGTTTCATTTGCTCCTATCTTACCTAATAATGGTAGTTTTGGAAATAGCTTAGGGCAAGTGTCAGAAATTATAGATGTTCATTCAACCAGTTACGTAGCTGAATCACTTCATCAATATCAATTTCATGCTCCATTTCATAGGCATGGAATTGTGCATTGGCCCCTAGGCTTACAAGATGATCAATTCCGGCCTTTGTTTGATTAATGTCAATTACTGGATCAAGGCTTCCATGAGCGCAAAAAATGGCCGTTTCTTTGAGGCATTTTGACAATTGCTGAGGTCTTCTTTCTGGATAAATTCTAGGGGACATTAGAACAATTCCTCCTAGTTTGTGATCGAGTTGATAGGCCGTCTCAAGGCTCACGCAACCACCTTGAGAAAAGCCACCGATAAAGATGTCCGAGTAGTCGATATTGCTATTTTTTTCTACGATCTCATTAATAATCTTGGTTAGAGTTTTGACGCTGTTTTCAATTCCAGGGACAGGATTATTAGGTGGAATATCGTACCAACTGTAGCCGAAGTAATACTTCTTTGGAGCGTTTAAAAGCAGGTAGCTTAAACCTGTTACATTGATTTCTTGTGTGAATATTTTGTAAGACTCAAGACTGTCTCCAAGCCCGTGTAGGATAATCATAACCTTTTGGGCATTAGTTGGAGTGATGTCACTTGCAGGGATATAAAAAGAGTTTAGTAGTTGTGTATTTAGGTCAGTTTTCATAAGGAAAAAATAGGTGATTGTGTGTTTTTATTCAAGTTTATTCTAAATTTTTTTTATGAACGGTCGATAGAATACTATCTATTGAATCCACGGAACACAGGAGGAAAATGTGTCAACAACTAGTATTTTAAAAGTTGAAACAAGAAAACCGGGAAGATCAACAACTCAAATGAGAAAAGACGGATATATTCCAGGAACTATTTATGGAAAAGGTTTTGCAGGAGCTCAGTTTATGGTTCCAAAGCAAGGTCTTTCTAAATTCCTACACACTTCAGGAAAAGTATTTGAAGTAGAATTTGAAGGTAAGAAGCACCTTGTAACTCTAGCAGATGTTCAAAGAGGTCACCTCGGGACAGACTTTGTACATTGCTCATTCCATAAAGTATCTGCAAAAGAGAAAGTAGTTATTTCTCTTCCAATCCACTTTGTAGGTGAAGCTATTGGTACAAAAGCAGGTGGTCTAGTTAACTTCAATATGCATGAAGTTGAAGTAGAAGGTCTACCAAAAGATATGCCAGAATTCTTAGAATTCGATATCACTGGTCTTGAGCTTGATGGACACTGGGCACTTGAGCACTTCTCTCTACCAACGGGTCTAGCTTGGTCAATCGATCCAACTGCATCAGTTGTATCTTGTCACCTTCCAAAAGTTGTCGTTGAGCCAGAAGTTGAAGAAACTGAAATGGTTGTTGAGACTCACGCTGACGCAGCTGAAGAAAAAGAAGAAGCAGCTTCATAATTTAAAAATCAATTATGATATAATGAGGGGAGACCAAATGGTCTCCCTTTGTTTTTTGGAGCATACTCAATGAGAAGTTTAGAAACGTGGCTTGAGATGTACGGTGAATCTCATCAGAATAAAACAAATCAACGCATTCACGAAGTATGTGTTCCATTGATTACTTGGTCACTATTGGGAATGCTTTGGGCGATTCCAAAGCCTGCACTCTTTGGCTATTTTAATTGGGCATGGGCCTTTGTTATTCTTGCTAGTCTTTTTTATCTTTCACTAAAAAACTTAAAGGCCATCACTGTCGCTCTTAGCTTAGTGATTCCATTTATGCTCTTAACACAATTTTTTCTTGTTAATTTTTTAGCGGAATATTTTTTTATTACTTGGATTGTTGTCTTTGTTGTTGCTTGGGTTGGGCAGTTTATTGGTCACAAAATAGAAGGAAAGAAGCCTTCTTTTTTTGAAGATCTTCAATTCCTTCTTATTGGACCTATTTGGATTTTTCTAGGTAAGAAGTCCTAGCGCTAGTTGCGCCAGAAATCTTCGTGATAATTAAAGTTTGTTAGCTCTTTCACCTTTTGAAGGTAGATGTGAATTTGCGGAGGAAATTGATACTCTGGAAAGATGTACATTCCCCAAATATGTGATGCTAGAAGGATATCTAGAATCGTAAACTTGTCGCTTTCATAGTAAGGTAAAAGTTTTGCTGGAAGCTGAGTCAGCGTTTGTTCAAAGCTATGTAAGTATTCTGCTTTATTTTGCGCAAGTAAGTGAAATGGGCCACGCTTAGCAGACTTTTTATTAATAAAGTATTCTCTTGCCTCTGGAGTGAACTCTTTTGACCACGCCCAGTAAGGCATGCATAAGTTATGAACATCTTTTCCAAGTTGATCGAGGTAATCATTAAGCAGCTTAAAGCTTTCGCTATCTAATTTTGATAGATTCAAATCTTTATCGCTGTGAATTGCAAGGGCCTTGATAATATCAAGTGATTCGTTCATAATGACGCCATCAATTTCCATAATTGGTAACATCTTTGTGCCAGTAAGCTCGACAGGTGTCTTCTCATCATTGTAATCTAGTACAATTGATTCATACTCGATTTCGAAGAAACCAAGTGCCATGCGAACTCTTACACAAAATGGACAATGGATATAGTGATATAGTTTCATATAAATTCCTTTCGGGTTTATGCGTCATTACGTATTAGTAAATAATAGTACAATATTGTTAAGAATTATTTAAGGAAAAACAATGTCATTAGCAATGCTCTATAAAGAAAGAAAATTTTGGCCTCTATTTTGGACGATGTTCCTTGGTGCCGCAAACGATAACGTATTTAAAAATGCTCTAATTATCTTAATTACATATAAGAATGTCTCACTCTTTGGACTTGGTGCAGAATCATTAGTTGCCTTTGCTGGTGGTGCTTTCATTCTTCCTTATGTTTTATTTTCTGCTACATCTGGTCAAATTTCAGATCACTACGACAAGGCGCAAGTTATTAAGGTAACAAAATTTACTGAGCTTGCATTTATGCTTTGTGGAGCGATTGGTTTCGTTACAGAGAGTTACGGACTGTTAATGTTTACACTCTTTTTAATGGGTGCTCAGTCGTCATTCTTTTCACCAGTTAAGTTCTCGTCTTTAAGAACAATTTTAAAAGATGAAGAGCTAACGACAGGAACAGCACTTATTGGTGGAGGAACTTTTATTGCAATTCTTATTGGTACAATCATTGGAGGGCTTGCCGCTGCAGCACCTGATGCTACTGATACGGCCGCTTTTGCAATCCTAATATTTGCGGTACTTGGTGTTATTACAGCACGTTTTCAAAATAAAATTAACGATATTAATAATGATGTAAAAATTGATTACACATTTGTTAAACCAACATTTCAACTTCTCATTAACTCTGTAAAAGAGAAGAACTCTTTCCGTGCAATGATGGGAGTTTCATGGTTCTGGTTTCTAGGCTCATTTGTTCTTTCAGTTATGCCGGCCATTATTAAAAATGTTTTCTACGGAAGTGAAATGGTTGCCTCAATCTTTATGGCGACATTTACAGTAGGGATGGGGCTTGGTTCTTGGATTTGCTCAAAGCTATCTGGTAAGAGAATTGAAGTGGGAATGGTTCCTGTTGCAGCAGTGGGGATGTCGCTAGCTGTTTTTGATCTTTACTATGTTTCTACACAGTGGCCAATGTCAGTGACAGGCGCTTTGATGCCTCCTGCTGAGTTTTTTGCACAACCACTTGCTCTAAGAGCAATTATTGATCTTCTACTTATTACAATATTTGGTGGGAATTTCTATATCTCACAATTAACTTTTATGCAGCATAGTGCACCTCTTGAGAAGCTTGCGAGAACAATCGCGGCCAATAATATTTGGAATGCTATCTTTATGGTTGTTGCAGCTGTTTCAATTATTCTTCTTAAGAGTGCTGGCGCAACGGCTCTAGATAATCTACTCATTCTTGGTGGCCTTAATCTGATCTATGCAGGAATTTGCTACTACTTCTTCCATGAAGAAATGTGGCGCTTTGTTGTGCAGCTTTTTACGACTTTTCTTTATGATATTCAAATTGAAGGTGAAGAAAATATTCCAAAAGAAGGAAGGCTTGTTATTGCTGCCAACCACACATCATTTGTTGACTGGGGTGTTGTCATGAGTCTTTCACCAAGACCAATTCGTTGGGTAATTGATCACCGCTATTATAATATCCCGGGGCTTAAGCAATTCTTTATGCAGGGACATTTGATTCCAATTGCAACGAGAAGAGAAGATCCAAGGGTTCTTGATGAAGCATATACAAAACTTAATAGCACTCTAAATGAGGAGCGCTGTGTAGGCTTCTTTCCTGAAGGCTGGATTACTCGCGATGGTGAGCCAAGAAAGTATCAGCCGGGAATTAAAAAAGTTGTTGAACAAACTAATGCACAAGTTGTTCCAATTGTTATTAAAGGCCTATGGGGAAGCTTCTATTCTTTCTCTGGAAAAGGTGTTTTTAAGGGAATCCGTTGGAACTTTCTAAAACGTAGAAAGATCAGAGTCGTTATTCTACCTTCGATTCCACCGGAAAATTTTTGTTATAAAGATCTAGAAGAAAAAATGGTCGTAGAATATAAAAAGCCTCTGTAATACAGAGGCTTTTTTTTTAAGGTGTCACGATATTAAAGGTATTAGGAAAAGTATCTAGTGTTTCATTTAAGGCATCAAAAACTTTCTTATCACCACTATAATTAATATTCTTTTCATCAAGCTCAGCAAATGAGACTGCACCCATGGCAAGTTTCACAAATTGTCCATGCTTCAAGTTAATTGAAGCATTATCATCTGAAGCGAGTTGACGATTTTGCTCTTGAGGTCTTTTCTTTGAATAGTTAAGAACGCTATTTCTAAGGGTTAGGTAGTATCTTTCTTTCTTATCTGTAATATTTAATTCAAGTGTAAGGTCAGTACCATTGGCCTTTTCTGAATTGACTCTCACTGATAGATAATCGAGAAGTAATTCTGTATCCATTTGGGATAGAATAGCAGGTGAAGCTGTTGCTGGGGCAGGCATACCAACTCCATAGCGAAGCTCTTGGGCCCCTTGAACATAGAAGTTTCTCCAAGTGGCATTCTCGGCCTGATAAGCTAATTGCTCATAAGTGTCAGCAAGTAACTGCTTTGCCTTAACATTCTTTGGTTGGGCAAAGACGAGCTTATTTAAAACTTCCGCAACAAAGCGGTACTCGCCAATTTTATAATCCTTGATTGCCATCTCTAGGACATCTCCAGCACCACCCATATAAGCAATTGTTTTCTTGGCCGACTCAACATCAGGGAGAGGGTTTAGATGCGCAGGATTACCATCAAAGAAACCAAGATACTTATCATATACTGCTCGCGTGTTATGGCTTAGGCTTCCGTAGTAGCCACGATTGGCAAAATTTCTGGCGAGATTTCTATTTAACTTAATACTATCTGATAGCTCAGTTCCTGAAAGACCTTTATTTAAACGGTTTACGGACTGGTCATGAATAAATTTGTACAAGTCTCTTTGAGAGGCCATATGAGAGACGACTCGGTCATTTCCAAAAGTTGGCCAATGATGAGAATTAAAAAGGACTTCGGCCTTACTGTACTTTTCAAGCCCTCTTTGAATATGCTTTGACCATTTTAGACTATCTCTTACCTGTGCACCTCTTAAGGTTTGTATATTATGCATTGTATGGCTTAGGATTTCTGCTCCACAAAGTGCATTGTCTCTTGGGAAGTAGGCCATCATCTCTGTTGGAGCTTCCGCTCCTGGTGTAAACATGAACTCAATAGTTACTCCGTCTACGACTAAGCTTTTATCTCTATCAATTATTGTTGTGGGTTTAGCAATGGCGTATTCACCATTAGCAGTGTAGCTTCCTAGTCCTGTTCCAACAGAGCCTTGAGGCCCGAAGTCTAATGTACGTGCATACATATATTCAGCTCGTCGACTCATGGCCGTTCCTGCAATGACATTTTCACTTACTGACTCATAGACAAAATCCTTGGAAGCGATAACTTGAATCTTGCCGCTTTCAAGTTCACTTTTACTCGCAACTCCATAGACTCCACCAAAGTGATCGATATGAGAGTGAGTGAAAATAACTGCTGTCACAGGAAGATTTTCTACATTTTTTCTAACTAGCTCTAACGCAGTTTTCGCTGTCTCTGTTGTCATTAAGGGATCAATAACAATCCAACCTTTTTTTCCACGAATAAAGGAAACATTTGCAAGATCAATTCCTCTTACTTGGTAGATATGATCAGTGACACGAAAGAGTCCATTGATTGATGTTAGTTGCGATTGACGCCAAAGACTTGGGTTTACTGTTTCAGGAGGTTTACCCTGTGTGAGGGAAGGGAATTTTACTGGATCAAAAATTTCCTTCATTCCATCTTTAGATTTAATTGGACCATCAAGTTTTGCGATGAAGCCTTTTTGAGAGTCTTTAAAGTCTCGATCATCATCAAAGTTTAACTCTTGGGAAACTGCTTTGTGAGTATCAAGAGTGTGTCTTGATGCAGGCTTAGGGTCATTTGTGAATGAATACCTTTCACCTCGAGTACAACCTATTAGAGTCATTAATAACAGGGTGGGAAAAATGATAGTGAGTAGTTTTTTTGAATGAAACACGATTCCTCCTTTTAGCATAATTAAAATTTCTTAAAGGGAATATCGGTGTTAGAGCGGTTTTAAATGGCCTAAGAAAGGTAATAAAAAAGGCCTCATTTCTGAGGCCTATATTTAATTAGAATTGATTAATCATTGCATCTGCATCAAAACCAAATTTCTTATAAAGCTCAAGGGCCGTGTATGATGACTGACCGAAGTGTCCATCATTTCCAAGAGACTTCATATTGAATTCAAGTCCTTCTTGCTTAAGAGCATGACATAGCATTGCACCAGCACCTGCAGTCAGTTGGTGATCTTCAACAGTAACAATTTTATTTCCATTCTTTGTAAGTTGATCTTTAAAAGTTTCAACATCAATCTTATTAATGAATGGATTATTGATAACAGTAATATTCTTACCTTTTGCTTCAAGCTCTGTTGCTGCCTTTAGCGCTTGTTGAACGAGTGGCCCGTGAGTAACGATGATTCCATCAGTTCCTTGTCTAAGGACTTGCGCTTTTGCCCAACCATAGCTTGAGCCATCAATATATGAAACAGGATGCTTTTCACGTCCAAAGAAGAATACAGTTGTTTCTGGTGTTTTACCTTTGTTTACTGCTTCTTCGTATCTCTTAATCGCTTGATACATTAGGCTTTCAGCTTCTTCTTTAGTTGAAAGAGCAATGACTGTTGTATTTGGAATTCCTGCTACAGCAGAGAAGTAAGTTGTTGCTTGGTGAGAAGCACCGTCAGCAGCATCTTGAAATCCTGTGTGTGAGAATAAACAAATCACAGCACCTTGTGATAGTTGAGACATGATTAGAGGAAGGTTTCCTTTTGTTACACCAAATTGTGCAAAAGTATCAACAACAGGAATGAATCCTTGTTTTGCCATACCAACTGCAGTTGAAACCATATTCGATTCTGCAATACCAATATCAACATAGTGATTAGGGAATTCTTTATGGAAGCCTGAAACACCAGTTGAACCTGCAAGATCTGAAGTTACAGAAAAAACTGGAAGCCCTTCTTTTGCTGCTTTAATCATAGCATTTGCAAGACCTGGCTGAACCTTGTCTGAAGGGGCCGAAGACTTAGAAGCCTCTTTTGGAGCTGGCTTTGAAGATAGGATTTCATTTGCCCAATTTTTAAACTCTTCTGGACAAGTTTCACCAGTATAAATTTCATCAAGAAATGAAATTAATTTTTCATCATATGCTCCAAGAGGATAACCATGACCACCAGACTTTGCTTCTTCAGTTGATTTTACACCGTAACCTTTGATTGTTTTGATAACAAGAGCAATTGGCTTAAGTTCATTTGATTTTGCTTTTGCAATATTTTCTTCGATTGCTTGATAAACTCTTTCTAGGTCGTGTCCTTCTTCAACTCTTACAAGATCCCAACCCATTTCTCTAAGAGCAAGGAAGCTTCCTTTCATATCGAAGCTATCTTCAGTAATACGCCCACCAAGTTTTGTATTATTATCACTGATAATCATAACAAATGGATTCATTTTACCTTTTTGTGCAAGACCAGGAATTGCGGCCATCGCTTCACGAGCTTCACCTTCCATACAACCACCGTCAGAGATTGTACAAACAGTTACACGATCATTTCCAATTGCCTTATCTGCAAGAGCAAGACCTTGTGCCTGAGGAAGTCCTGAACCAAGTGGGCCATTTGAAATGAAAACACCTTCTGGATTTAAGTGAGCTTCACCGTGACCAGTAAGTTTTGATGTTATTGAACGGAAGCCTCTTAGACTTTCAAATGTAAGTCCATCAAAACCAAGATTTGCACGAAGAGCGTAAATTCCATTTTCCGCGTGACCAGCATCGTTTACGAAGTTAAATTTCTCAAACCAATTTGGTCCTTGTGAGAACATAATCGAGTGAAGAGCACTCATCATCTCTGCGAAGGCCGCAGGTCCACCCCAGTGGCAAGCTGCTCCACCAATAACTGCGTGTTGATTCATTAGGGCCACAAGAGCTCTTGTTGCTTTTGGGTCTGCAAGAGTGATTTCCTCTCCCGCTAAGTTATGAATTTTAGTTGCATAGATTGGGGCATTTGTTGGTGCCGTTGCAAGATGATTTTTTACTTTTAATGGGCTGATAGTTGCAGTCATTAACTTCTCCGAATTCGTTGATTTTCAATAACTTATAAAAGGTATCATGAGGGAATTTTTTCTGGCCAGAGAATATTTGCTGACCTATTAGATTGGCACTTTAGGCCAAATGTGTAAAACCTAAATGCTTGAAAATACAGTAACTATAAATTTATTAAGTTTTATTTTAGAATGACGATAAAATCTATAGAAATCGTTGTTAAACAGTTTTTATGTATCTGAAATAACATGAAGGTGATAGCTATGTGTGATGCGTGTTCAGCTGCAGGGCGTAACTGGTCTTTGGCCAACGGACCTCGCAGAAGTAAAATGATTAAGGCAAGACTATACTCAAGCTTCAATGGAAGAGAAGTTAAAATTAAACTTTGCTATCTGTGTTCCATCAAATTATTTATGGGTGGAGAAGAACTCTTTCTAAAAGATAATCCTTCATTAAGTTATGAATTATCGACTCAACACGCTGGTAGTGAATTTGATTTTTAAGCAATATTAATTGACCCATTATTTTTAGAATAGATACAATACCACCTTAGCAAGGTGGTTTTTTTATGCAAAATTTTTCGCAATTTCGTTCCTCGTTCGTGAATGATGAATTTCTCTATGGTGAAAGCTCTATTGAAGTCCTTAATAAATACGATCAAAGTATTTTAAATGAAGTTGATCTCTTAGCTTCTCACCAATACGAAAAGGTTATTCAATCTTCACAAAATGCATTCGAAGAATATAAAAATTTTGATAGTGCCCAAAGAAGTAAATTACTATTTAAGCTTGCTGACTTTTTAGAAGAAGAGGCTTCGTTCTTTTCTCATTTAATATGTATGGAAGCGGGAAAGCCAATATCATATGCAAAGGGTGAGGTTGCTCGTTGTGTGGAAACAATTAGGCTCTCTGCTGAAAAAGCTCGTCATCACAGCAGTGAAACGCCTGACCTTTCATATGGGCCTGGTGCAGATAAGATGGCCATTATTCGCCATGAACCGGAAGGGATTATTTTTGGTATCTCTCCATTTAACTTTCCACTAAACCTTGCACTTCATAAAATCGCTCCTGCACTTGCTGTCGGATGTAGCATTATTGTTAAACCATCACCACAAACTCCAATTACTCTACTTGCTTTTGCAAAGCTACTTTCAAGAGTTGGTTTTCCAAAAGGAGTTGTGAATATTGTTATTTGTGAAGATGCTCTTGCACAAAGATTTTTAGAAGATGAAAGAATTAGTGTTTTCTCTTTTACGGGAAGTGCAAAAGTTGGTTGGGCGCTAAAGGCCTTAAGTGGAAAGAAGAAGTGTCTTCTTGAGCTTGGTGGTAATGCGGCCGTTATCGTTAATGACGTTGAAGATATGGAAGCTGTGACAGCTCAAATCGTTAATGGCTCTTTCTTATATTCAGGACAAATTTGTATCTCAACTCAGAGAGTTTTTATTGCCAGTGAAATCTTTGATGAATTTGTTGAATTATTTCTTGAGCAGGTCGAGACAATTGGTTCAGGTGACCCAAAAGATGAGAGTGTGATTAATGGCCCTGTCATCAATGAAGGTGCTCTTGAGAGAATTCATCAGTGGGTACAAGAGGCCATATCAAATGGGGCCGAGCTTCTGTGTGGTGGGCATATTATTGATGAAGACCACCATATTTATGCTCCAACAGTTTTAACTAATACAGATTTGGATATGAAGGTTGTTTCAGAGGAAATCTTCGGTCCTGTTGTGATTTTAGAGCCTTATGACTCATTTTCAGAGGCCATTGAGCTTGTAAATGATTCAAAATATGGACTCCAAGCTGGTGTTTTTACAAACAGCTTAGTAAATATGAAGGAAGCAAGTCAAAGAATCGATGTTGGAGGAATTATCTTCAATAACGTCCCAGGATTTCGCATGGATGCCATGCCTTATGGAGGGATAAAAGATTCTGGACTTGGACGTGAGGGGATCGCGTATGCGATGGAAGATTACACTCGAAAGAAGTTAATCTTATTCTAAAAATTTAGAGGGGAGAGAGGATGAAATCACTACTTTTACTACTAATTAGT
This sequence comes from Halobacteriovorax sp. DA5, assembly GCF_002903145.1. Classification (NCBI taxonomy): domain Bacteria; kingdom Pseudomonadati; phylum Bdellovibrionota; class Bacteriovoracia; order Bacteriovoracales; family Halobacteriovoraceae; genus Halobacteriovorax; species Halobacteriovorax sp. DA5. Next base: position 345,094 of record NZ_PPDJ01000001.1, read on the forward strand.
TTATCTGCATTTTCATACGCACCAGATTGGGGACGTGATGCTAAAATTGAAAAGGGTGAGAATCGCGAAAACCTCTACCAACTATCTCAAGATGAATACGAACAAGTAACTCAAGATGGACTAAAGCACGCACTGGTTTGGCCAGTTAGTGTAACAGGACTTCTTATTCCATATGAAGCTTTTAATAATTTCTTTGAACTACGCGACGAAAAATTTGTAAACTTTGTTTTAACGACACTTGGTGAAAAGAAGTTTGGTGTTAATAGTGTTGAATCTTTCTATCAATGGCTAGGACTTAATCCATATAATAATGAGGATGCAACGGGGATTTATCGTATCCCTTATCCAGAAGGGCACAAGCCTGATTATTATATGGGAGCTAGTATTGTTGATACTCAGTGGGGAAAAGGGCTAACTTTTAGCTGTGCCACTTGTCACTCAGCAAGCCTTTTTGGAACAACTGTTATGGGCCTAACAAATAAAACAGTGAAGGCCAATGAACTTTTTGTTAAAGCAAAAAAACTTCTTCCATTTATTCCGACGAAGACATTTCAAAAAGTAACAAATGCAACAGATGGTGAAGTTGCAATGCTTAAGAGAACAAAGAAGAATATCCACTCTGTTGGAGCAACATCACCAATGGTACTTGGACTTGATACTTCACTTCCTCAAGTTGCTCTCTCTCTTGCTCATCGTAAACAAGATGAGTACGCATCAAAGTCTAAACTTAATGAAGTCTTTCCAAGATTTAATCCTCTTGTTTCAACAGTTGCCGACTCTAAGCCAATGCCATGGTGGACGCTTAAGTATAAAACTCGTTGGCTATCAGATGGATCAATTGTTGCAGGTAACCCAATCTTCACAAACTTCCTGTGGAATGAACTTGGACGTGGAACAGATTTATATGAATTAGAAAAATGGTTACAAGATAATCCTGAAATTATTAAAGAGCTTACGGCAGCGGCCTTCTCAACAAAAGCACCACGTATTGATGATTTCTTTGATGTGTCACGTATTGATATTGAATCAGCAAAGCGAGGACAAAAGCATTTTGAGAATCGTTGTCAGAAATGTCACGGAGAATACCAGAAGAATTGGGATCTTCCTTTTTCTGCACTTATGTCCAAGAGTGAACAAATTAAGACGAAAAAGCTTATCTATCATGAAAAGACACCTGTTAAGGATGTTGGAACAGATCCTCTTCGCTATCAAGGTACAGCATACTTTGCTGAGGCTTTAAATGAATTAGCAATTTCTAAATGGATGAAAACTGTTGTGGAGCCACAAAAAGGATATGTACCACCACCACTAAACGGAATCTGGGCCCGTTGGCCATATATGCACAATAATTCAATTCCAAATCTTTGTGAGCTAATGACTCCGCCAGCGCAAAGAGTAAAAGAGTTCTATCAGATCCCAGCAGTTGATCCGATGCTAGACTTTGATTATGATTGTAATGGCTTTCCTGTTGGAATGGATATTCCTGAGGAGCGCAGAATTAGAGAAGCTTACTACAATACAAAGTTACCAGGGCTTTCAAACTCAGGTCACTACGAACGAATCTTTACGGATAAAGAGGGTAATGAACTACTTAGTGATGAGGATAAATCGGATCTTCGTATGTTCTTAAGAACATTATAATGACATTTTATCTCGATACTTATATTGCTCATCGTGGTTTACACGACGAAAAAAAACCTGAAAATACGATGGCCGCTTTTAAGGCGGCCATTAAACATAATTATGCTATTGAGTTAGACGTACACTTATCAAGTGATGGCCATGTGGTGGTCTTTCACGACGAAACCCTAGAGCGTCTAACGGGCAGCAATGGCAAAGTATCTCAATACACTCTCGATAGCCTAAAACAGCTCTATATCAAAGAAACAAAAGAGAAGATTCCTACTCTTAAGGAAGTCCTCGATCTTGTTAATGGACAAGTTCCACTTATCATTGAATTGAAGGTTATCGAACACAATGGAGAGCTTGAGTCTGAAGTCATGAAACTTCTTCAAGGCTATGAAGGGGATTATACGATTCAATCCTTTAATCCATTTTGTTTAAAGTGGTTTCGAAAGCACTATCCGGCCGTTATTTTGGGCCTACTTGTAACAAGAGATTTTAGTGATACAAGCCTTAATCCTCTCAAGCAAAAGATTCTTGAGAATATGACTTTTATTCCAGTTATCAGGCCAGATTATATTGGACTAGATATCGATACATACTCAAAGCTACAGCTTAGCATCATCAAGCATTTTACTTTTAATAATATTGTCTTTTGGACAGTAAGAACTAAAGAACAAATGAGGACAGCTAAGCGATTAGGTGCTAATATTATATTTGAGAATATTAAACCTTGAGTTAATTTATGAAAAAAATCGTAATTACAATTATCATACTTGCCATCGCAGCTGGTGGTTTCTACTTTTTCAATACAAAACAATCTAAGACAAATATTGCTAACGATAAAAACTCTCTAGAATTGATGACTTCTCAAGTTAATGTCGTCGAATTTGAGGATACTCCTGCTAAGAAAGTTGCTGCAGGAAGTGAGGAGGCCCAAGCACTTGGTGCCAATGAGGGAACTCCTAACCTAGATCTTGATGTTGTTGATGATGAAGAACTTGAAAGAAGGCTAGAGGCAAAAGAAGAAGAATTTGATCGCCTTGAAGAAGAGTGGCTTACAAATGTAAAAGAGTTATTTATTAATGACCTTGGGCTTACTGAGAAAGAATATAAAGATTACCTCAGTATGAGAGAGGGTCTTTTCAATGATAAGGTTTCAGCATTTGAAGAAATGCATGATCAATTAGAAGAAAAGTATGGTGAAAACTATACTTATAATCCAACTGAAGAAGAAATGGCGTTTGATCGTGAAATTCAAAAAAAGTATGACGATCTACTACTTCAAAAAATTGGAAAAGATGCTTTCATTAAGTATCTTGAACTAAGAGATCGCACAAATGAGAAAATCTTAGAGGCGACAAAGGCAAATGACGCCGCCATGCTAATGGAGTTTTAGGGGCCGTAATGGAAAAATGGATTATTAAAGAGAGAAAGAACGTTTACCGCGGAAATATCTTTTTGTATGAAACCATTGTTGCCAATCATCCTACAAAACCAATTGGTGCAGGCCCTTATGATATTATCCGTCTTGCTGATTGGGTAAATATTGTTGCCATTACCGAAGACAATAAAGTCGTTCTTGTTAAGCAGTATCGCTTTGGAAAAGATGTAATCACAATCGAGACTCCTGCCGGTGCAGTTGAGCGCGGAGAAGATCCTCTTGCTGCAGCTAAAAGAGAGCTAGAAGAAGAGACTGGCTATATTAGTGACGAGTGGGAAAGCCTAGGGCCTGTAAGTGTTAACCCTGCCTTTATGAGCAATACTGCTCACTTTTATCTCGCAAAGAATTGTCGCCCAGATGGGAAGCAAAATTTTGATGAAGATGAAGATATCGAGCTAGAACTTGTTGCTGTAAATGATCTAAAAGATAAACTACAGGAAATAGATCACTCTCTTTCGGAGCTTTGTCTAAGTCGATACCTACTTAAGTCTTAGTTTCTTTTGTTCTTGCTATACTTCTTAGGTCTTGTTTGTCTTGTTTGGCCTTGAAGTTCAAACCAATCACTTTCATCAATTTCGTGATAATAGTCTGCTTCTTCAACAAGCAGGCTCGAAGTCGTCTCAGGGATTGAGGCGATTTCAACACGGACACCTTCTGCTCTTAAGTGGCGAACTAATTCGATATAATCAGAATCACCTGAAAGGATAATAATCGTATCAACCTTCGAGGCAAGCTGTGTCGCTTTAATTGTCAGAGGGATATCGGCACTCTTATGACATGGAATTACTGATCCATAGTAGTGATTGTGCAGACGCTCAGTTAGTTTAGAAGAGATATTCTTTCCTTCTCTAAAATAGATGAGGCGATTTAGCCCTCGATTATCTAAGAGTTTTGGGATGAGCGTATCAAAATTAACCATGGTATTTGAGTTATTTGTTACGCTGTGAATACTTCTTTCGATATTGTTGCCATCGATTAGGATGGCAACAGTTTGATTAATGAAAATTTCCATAAAATGCTTCACTTCCGTTTGATTGAACGTAGTCAGCGTGACATTTCTTAATTTGTGCTTCGATCATTTCAATACTCATTCCTTTGAAAATCTCGTTTAGCTCATCTTCATCAACGTCAGATCTACCTAGAGCACAAGCAGCTAATTCTTCTTTAAACATAATAGAAGGATCTTCTGGCTTACGCTTGTCAACTAAGAATCTCAATAGCTCACTGATATCAAGACGCTTGGCCTCAAAATCATTGAAGTATTTCTTAAACCATACGTGAGTCCAAGCGATATTAACTACACCTGGGTCTTTATGGTACTTTAATAGGTAGAAAAATGCTGTACGTCCAAAGGTCTTTAATTTACCTTTTAGTTTAGCAATACTAATGATTGCGTTCTTATATGCATCCTTATAACCACGATCTAATTCACCGCGGTCTAGTTTATTATCTGCATTTCTATCAAAACGAATATAAGTCGATTCGATATTTAACATTGCGCCAATAACAAGTGTGAAGTCTTTCTTTCTCCACCAAATCTTATCAACATCTTCAACACTTCTTGAGAAGATCTCAACACCTTTGATAAATTCAACAACATGCTCTCTGCTGTTGTTCTTTACATACTCTTTCAGGCGAGGGAAGTACTTTGAAAGATTCAGCTCGCTCTCACCAAATAATTTATCAAAGAATTTTGTACGAATACACTTTGAGTCCATTACTGAGAAGCCTGCTTCATCAACTCTAGTGTCACACTCTTTCTTCTCATAAAGATTTTCTTCTAAAAGAGTCGTGATCTTAGCTGCAGTAAAGATAAGTTCGATAAACTCACTTACTTCATCTAGGTTAATGAATAGGTCACCACCAGAAGTTGCCTGGAAAAGATCCGATAGAAGAAGAATATTTTCACCAAAAGTTTTAAAGTCTTCAGTCCAAAGTCCCATTTCTTCAAGAGCGGCCTTAAGTCCAACTAGTGCGTTGTTAAGTTGGTTATCTGATAAACCTTTTGACTGTCTTGGAGGAGTTGTATCACCCTCTGTCTTATAACCCTCTAGCATGTGTGGAAGCACATTTCTAAAGAGCATGATCGAATTGAAACCAGTCTTGTTTCTTACGATATTCGCCTGATAAGTAGGGAATCCGTCTTTATTTCTAAAGTAGCGATAGTCACGAGCAACTTTAGTAAACTCTTCAATAAGAACAACATATGATTTCTTAGTGATGTACTTATACTCTGGAACTTCTCTCTCCGTTGGGTACTCACGACGATCAATATAAAGTGGCTTAGGCGAATTCATTCTCTCGTCAAAGAATTGGAAAGTTGAGTCTGAGAATAAAAGTGTCTCAAAAGCACTATCTGCAATATCTAGGATGCGATTAACAGCATCACTTGTAATCATTAGGTCAAAATTCTCACTTCCCGGAGGATCAAGCTCTGAACAAATCCACTTAGAACTACCTTGCTTATCGGCATCGTAAGCTGGGTTTGGTTTACATGGAATTGGATACATCAGCTCTGAGCGAGGGATTGGATCAAAAATACGCTGAGTAAAGTCGATTAGTGTACGCTTAAAATTTGAAACTTTAAGAAGTTCACTTTCATCCTTTGGATTATCCGACTTGCGATTAAGCTCTTTAATTAGCTCATCACCAAATGAAAGGATCTCTTTTGCTGTAAAGTAATTCTTCTTCTCTTCAATAGGGTGGAAGATTGAGCGAGTCTTACGTAGTAGCTCAAGAACTTTTGCAATATTTTGAACTGATTGAGTATCATCAGAGAAGTCCGTGAAGAAGGCATCATAAAGTACTTCTGCTAGTGATTCTGATTTCTCAGTTAAATAATAAAGATCATCACGATTTAGAATAAGGTTATTTCCACCTAGTACTAGACCTTTAAGTGCCATGGCCTCTGAGTAAAGCTTCCAGTTAAATGGTTCTTTAAACATTCCGCTTGATTCTTTAAGACGAGCAATAAGTGACTTGATAAGACCATCTTGGTTAACAAAGTCTTTATCCAGTAGGTAATTAGCTAGTTCCGTTTTAATCGAAAGGAATTGATTTACATATTCTTTTCTCGAGATAACTTTTCTCGCTGTCTTTGAGTCTTCGTCTTTAAACAGCTTAACATTCTCAATGTGCATATCAAGGAATGCTAGGTAGCGGTAAACGATTGCAACAACATTTACAGTTGATTTAAATTGCTTAAATGAAAGATAATCAACTTCTGGCGGAAGTCTTAGAATATTATCTTTATAGTTAAGAACAAGATTCTTAATGGCGATTCCCTTATCAAGGTCTTCTGGCTTACTAAAGAATTGTTCAATTAGCTTATTAATATCTGTAACAGTAATTACTTGGTCATTTTCAAGATCACTTAGAATAAGGTCTTGAACTGATCTAACTTGAGCTAAGAAAAAGTTGTTCTTTTCTAGTGGAGTCTTTTCTAGATATTCTTTCGCTAGAAACTTAAGGTCAAAGAATAGGGCCGCAAGTGGATCTGTCTTTGTCAAAAGTGTCATTAACTCTGGGAATAGGAGAGTTTCACGGCTACCACCAGTTGTTACTACTTTCAGTGCCATAAATGACTTAACAACATCTTCGATTAGGTCGATGTCATAAAGCTTGATTGTATCATTAGCGAACTTAAGAACATTCATCTCGTGGTCACGAGGGATTGAAATATCTTCGTCTAATAACTTCTTTGCATTCTCACTTAGGCGCCCAACTTCTGCACGGAATTGCTTTTTAATCTCAACTTTTCTATTGAAGTCTTTCTCTTCAATGTCTTTAACTAGATCATTTAAGACATTTACTGACTCAAAAGATCTAAGTGCAACGTTAACAACTCCAAGAGATAGCTCAACGTCAGCATAAGAGAAAACTTCTGGGTTTCCACGAATTAGATCTCTCTTTGCAAAACGAATAAGTGACTTAAGTTTAACGTTGGTATCTTTAGTCGTACCGAGAATTGTTGAAATAAAGTCATCATCTTCGTTAAAGAATTCATCAATGATATTGTTGATATCGGCAATCGTGATGATATTTTCTTCTTTTTGGTGCTCGTAAACATAGAGCTTAAGCTCTTCTAGGTTATTAGCAAGCTTGTTGAAGTATTCTGATCCATCTTCGAAGTATTCCTTTTTAAGGAAGAAGATATCGATTGTATTCTGTAGGAAAACTGGGAAGAAAGTAAAAAGTTGGGCAAACTCATCTGAGTCAACGTAGATACGTGAACCACCAAGAAATAGTTTCTTAGCAAATAGAAGAGAGTTTAGAAGTTCCTTACCAAGTTTGAAGTCTTTTAGGTCTCTTGTAATGTCGAGGATTAGACTTTGAATATCGATGGCCTGTGCAGGTCCAGGAATTTGTTGAAGGATTTCATTTAAGTTTGAAGAAAACGCATCGGCCTGTGCTCTTAAGATGGCAGAGGTCTTATAGTAATCTTCTTTTGATTTAACATCTTGTAGGTCTTTAACTGTTGCAACGATCTTAACAGCTGAACGGTTAAACTCTTTTAGGATTTGAAAGAAAGAATCAATCTTCGTGCGAGACATTTGTCCCGGAATATCTCTTTGTAAAAGAGTGTTTAATTTAAAAAGAAGATCAAGGCCTTCAATAATATCGTCAGCAGAACCTGCTGGGTTATCCATATACTTGCGAGCAAATTTCACGATATCTTCACGGAAGAAGAAACGATTATCTCTGGACTCAACATATTTGAATTTATTTAGTGTATCTTGAACGCAATTAAGGTCTTTTTCGATATTAACTTCGAATAATTTTTTGATACGATCCGTGTCGATTTTGCAACTAGTTGAAATTCCGTCATACTCGGCGATGTCTGCACCTTCGACAGGGTCATCGTTGACGAAACCACAAGACGAAACTAGTAGTGCTACCAGAAGGTAGGTAATGAAATCTCGTAATTTCAATAACTTATTGTGTTTAATCATAATTCCCTCACCCAAATTCTAGAAAATTTCTAGTTAAATGAAAAGGAATAACCGAATATTTTGAAATGTTTTTACGTAATGCGTTAAAAGTGTGCACAATTCCTAACACTATACTGTCAAAAGTGTTAACACCCAAGGTAATAGATACCAAATCCGAGTTAAAGACTTCTATTTACGAATCTTTTCTGATTTAATTAACTTTAATGAATAAATTCATCAAAAAAATTACATTACTATGCGTGTCGCTTTCTGGCCTTGCTGTCTACGCACAGCTAGATGGAAGTGTGTCATATGAGAAATTTCAACGATTAAATGACCCAGCTAAAAAGTCTGAGTATGACGATTGGGCCCAAATCGAAGGAAATTACGAGACAAGAGCGTGGAATGGTAAGGTTTATGGTGAATTTGCTGCTAGGGCCTATGTTACAAAAGAGCCTGCTTTCAACTTTTCAATGCCTGAAGCTTATATTGAGTTTAAAGATGAAGATAATCGTATCTCTCTTGGCCGCCAGCTTCTTAGATGGAATGAGAACGAAGATTACTGGCTACTTAGTACTCTAAATCCAAACCAAGGTTTCTACTTACTTTCTGAAAAGAAAGAAGGTCTAGTTGGTATTCAATACGATCGCAAATTTAATAAGAATTTAAATTTTTCAGTTTTCTTCTCATACTTCTTTGTTCCAGGAATGAATCCAGGGCTTGAAATTGAAGATGGGAATGTGTCGAGTAAGAGTGAGTGGGTAAGACTTCCACCAAAGTACACTGTGCTTGAAGGAAATGTTCTTCCTCTTTATTACACGATCGATATGCCTAATATCTATAATGATGTTGTAAAGAATAAGTCTCTTGG